>DATFEN010000274.1:0-15213 GCA_035251085.1 Vicinamibacteria bacterium
GGCCGCGCGAGCGCGAAGCCCAGGCCCGCCATCGCGGCGTACGACGCGACCGTCGCCCACGCCGCGCCCAGGATCCCGAAGCGCGGGACGAGCACGAGGTTCGCGGCGAGGTTGGTGGCCGCCGCCACGAGCGTCACGAGGGGGTAGTAGCGCGCCTTCCTGGCGATGCCGATGCCGATCGACGTCAGCAGGAAGACGCCCTGGAGGAGATAGGCTAGGACCACCACCGGGATCACCGGCGCGGCGGCGCGGAACACCGGGCTCTTCGGCGTCATCAACGTCAGGAGCTCCGTGGAGAGCGATGCCAGGGCGACTCCGCAGAACAGGAACCCGGCCCACGCGAAGCTCGCGGCCCTGGCCAGGGTGCGCGGGGCGTCAGGGTTCGGGAGCTGTGAGTAGACGAAGGGCTGCCAGGCGGGCTCGAAGGCGGACAGCGGGAACTTCACCCCCATCCCGAAGCTGTAGCCGACCTGGTACAGGCCGACCTCGGCGCGGCTCACGAACAGGTCGAGGATCTTGCGGTCGGCCAGGTTCTGCACCTGGAGCAGCAGGCCGTGAGGCACCTTGGGCAGGCCGAAGTGCAGAAGCTCGCGGAGCAGGGCCGGACTCAGCGTGAAGATGACGCTGCGTCGCAACTGGGGCAGGAGGACGACCGAGAACAGCGCGGTCGCCGCGGCGTCGCTGACGAGCACGCCCAGCAAGCCCCAGCCCTTCACGACCAGAATGATCTTGAGCAAGGTGTTGGCCAGGTGCCGGAGTCCAGAGAGCGCCGAGAACAAGCCGGCGCGGTCCTGGATGCGGAGCAGCGTCAGCGGCACGAAGGAGAACAGGCCGAAGAACACGTCCGCCGCTGCCAGAATGACGAGCCGCGCGGCTCCGTCGTGCCCCAGCAGCAGGCGGCCCAGAAGCGGCGCAAGCATCACGACCACGCCGAACAGCGCGCTCCCGGCCAGGCCCGAGAACAGGAACGCGGTGCCGGCGAGGCGCCGCCTCTCCGCCTCCGTCTTCAGGTCGTAGTGAACCCTGAAGAACGCGGAGTCGAGGCCCAGACGGAACAGGATCTTGGCGAGCGTCGAGAACAGCAGCAGCAGCGCCAGGTCGCCGTAGTCCACCGGGGTGAGGAACGCCGTGTAGAGCGGGACGAGCAGGAAGTTGACGAGGTTGCTGAAGACGTCCGCCGCTCCGTAGAGCGCCGAGTGCGAGGCGAGCTTCCTGAGATGCGGACGCAGAGGGCTCGCGCCCCCGGTCACGTCCGGCCCTTGTCCGAGGTGAAGTAGGCGGCCACCCTGTCCAGGGTCTCGTCGAGGTGGACGATCGGTTCGTACCCGATGAGGGCGCGCACCTTGCCGAGATCGGGCACGCGCCGCGGCATGTCCTCGAAGCCCTCCTCGTAGGCCTTCTCGTAGGGGACCAGCGCGATCTCGCTGCGCGAGCGCGTGCGCTCCTTCACCCGCCGCGCCAGCTCCAGGATCGTGATCTCCTCGCTGTCGTTGCCGATGTTGAACACCCCGCCGACCGCGCTCGGGTGGTCGGCGAGCTTCACCAGCGCGCCGACCACGTCGGTGACGTAAGTGAAGCAGCGGCTCTGGCTGCCGTCGCCGAAGACCGTGATCGAGTGGGAGAGCAGCGCCTGCTTGACGAAGTTCGGGATCACCATGCCGTAGCGGCCGGTCTGGCGCGGGCCCACGGTGTTGAAGAGCCGCACGATCACCACGGGCAGCCGCTTCTCCTTGTAGTAGGCGAGCGCCAGGAATTCGTCGATGGCCTTGCTGCAGGCGTAGCTCCAGCGCCCCTTGGTGGTGGCGCCCAGCACCAGGTCGGCGTCCTCCCGGAACGGCACCGCGTTGCTCTTGCCGTAGACCTCCGAGGTGGAGGCCACCAGCACCTTCTTCTTCTTCTTGTTGGCCATCTTCAGGACCGTCTCGGTCCCGTGGACGTTGGTCTCGATAGTGTTGACCGGGCTCTCGACGATGAGCTTCACGCCGACTGCCGCCGCCAGGTGGAAGACCACGTCGGCCTGGTCGATCAGCTCGGCGCACAAGGGCTCGTTGGTCACCGAGTCGATGGCGTAGCGGAAGCGCGGGTTGGCCTTGAGCGGCGCGATGTTGTCGATGGAGCCGGTCGAGAGGTTGTCCAGGACGATCACCTCATCGCCGCGCTCGAGGAGCGTCTCGGCCAGATGGCTGCCGACGAAGCCGGCGCCGCCCGTGATGAGTGCCTTCATCGAGTCCTGGCCTCGCTCTCCCTGGCTCGCGCCGAGCCCAGCACCAGCTCCGCCGTGCGCAGGGCGCCCAACCCGTCCACCAGGGCGCGGCCGCGCTCGCTCATCTCCTGGCGCCGGGCCACGTCCTCGAGTAGCTCGCGGGTGCGCGTGGCGATCTGCGCCTCGCCGAGCTCGCTGCCCAGGCCCAGGAACTCCACGCTGCCGCGCCGGGAGAAGGCCCGCATGCGCGCCTCCTCGCGAGTGTTCTGGGCGAGCACCAGCCCCGGGGTCCCGAGCGCCGCGATCTCGTAGACGGTCATGCCGCCCGAGCACAGCACCAGGTCCGCCTCGTGCATCAGGTCCGCGATGTGGCCCTCCACCTGGCGCATCAGGGTCACCTTGCGCTTCAGCGTCCCCTGGAGCGCCTCGAACTCCCTCTGGTAGGAGAAGGCCGGCCCCGCCACCGCGACGATCTCGGTGGCCTCGGGCAGCGTCTCGAGAGCCCGCGCCGCCTTGAGGGTGAGGCCCTGGGGATCGCTGCCGCCGAACGTGAGCAGGACCATGCGTGGCTGTTCGCGCACCGTCCTCTCGCCGGAATTGTCGCGGAAGTGACGGCGCAGGATCGCGTAGCCCGGACCGCCATAGAAGTTCTCCGGCGTCTCCCGCTCCTCGTTCATGACCGAGACGATCAGCTGGGCGTAGGCCTCCGTCTTCTCCAGGTCGTCGAGCGTGTCCACGAGGTTCACGGTGGTCGCGCCGACGTGGGAGAGCGCGTCCAGGTAGGCACGGTCGAGGCTCGGCAGGTCGTTGATGAGGATGTCGGGCGAGTAGTCGCGGACGAGCTCGAGATAGGTCTCGAGCGAGCTCTCGCCGGCCAGGCGCACCGGATAGCCATAGCTCGAGACCGTCTTGAGTCCCTCGACGTGCTGGGCGGTCATCAGGAACGCGATCGCGGCGCGTGACGTGTCGCGCAGCGCGTCGGCGATGGCCAGGGAGCGGTACACGTGGCCCATGCCCATGCTCAGCGAGCCGTCCACGCGGAACAGCACCCTGGGCTCCCGGAGCAGGCGCTCCGCCATCCAGAAGTCGTCGAGGTCGCGCACCGTGAAGGCCGCTCGCTTGTCCAGCGGCAGGAAGCCGACCCTGGCGCCGAAGCGCGACGCGTCCTCGAGCACGTCCCGTCGCAGCGCCACGACCGCGCCGTTCTCCTTGTAGACCGGGGCCTGATCGTCGCGGCGCCCCGCTCGTTCGAAGAGCGGGGCCAGGATCTCGCCCTCCGCGCGCCACGCCAGCTCGCGCTCCTCGGTCACCGAGAGCACGGTCGAGAAACCGCCCGCCAGCAGCTTCTCCACCGCCCTGCGGATCTCCTCGGCGCCGCGGAACGGCGAGGTGGCTTGGAGCACCAGCACCACGTCGAAACGATCGCCGGCGCTCTCGATCTCCCGCACCGCGTGGACGACGACGGGCTTCAGGCTCGGGATGTCGCCGGCCAGCTCCTTCGGGCGCAGGAAGGGCGCCTCGGCGCCATGGGCCCGCGCGGTCTCCGCGACCCGCGGGTCGTCGGTCGAGACCACCAGGCGGTCCACGACGCCCGAGAGCTGCGCCGCCTCGATCGTCCAGGCGAGCAACGGCCGGTCTCCGAGCCGCTTGACGTTGAGATACGGCACGCGGTCGGTGCCGCCGCGGGCGGGCAGCACCGCGATCACGCGCTTCCCGTCCTTCACAGCATCTCCCAGGTGATGGTGGTGTCCTCGGGGATGTCCACACGGGCGACCCGGCCCACGACCATGTCGAAGAAGCGCGGGCTGATGCCCGTGCCTGGGCGCTTGTAGGTCAGCATGGAGCGGGTGATCGTGGCGCCCTTGGGGATCGCGACCTCGGAGGTCACGCTGCGCCGCGCGTATTTCCAGGCCTCGCGCTCGAGCGGCTCGACGTCCTTGCGCTGCTTGCCCAGGGCCTGCTCCACGGTGCGAATGCCTGCGACCATCGCCTTCAGCTCGGGCGGGTCCACGGAGAGGTAGTGATCGGGAGAGCCGGGGAGCGTCTTGTCGATCGTATAGTGCTTCTCGACCATGCACGCGCCGAGGGCGACGGCCGCCTGAGGGACGCTGATGCCGAGGGAGTGGTCGGAGAGACCGACCGGCACCTCGGGGAAGGCGCGCATCAGGTGCTCCATCATGCGCAGGTTGATCCCCTCGGGCGGGCACGGGTACTTGAGCGTACAGTGGAGCAGTACGACCTCGTCGTTGCCCGAGCGGCGGCAGACCTCGAGAGCTTCCTCGACCTCGGCGAGCGTGGCGGTGCCCGTCGACAGGATCATCGGCCGTCCGACGCGCGCGGCCCGCTCCAGCAGCGGGTGGCAGGTGAGGTCGGCGGAGGCGATCTTGAAGGCCGGCACGTCCAAGCTGGCCAGGAGATCCACGGCCGCGTCGTCGAAGGGCGTCGAGAAAGCGGTGAGGCCCAGCTGGCGGGCGTGGCCGAGGAGCGCCTTGAAATCGCGCTCGCTCAGCTTGTCGAGCCGGGCGAAGGTGTCCCACTGCGTTCCCTGCGGGTCCTGCGGCTCGAGCCAGTAGCGCGGCGCGACGCGGGTCGCGATCCGGGAGGCCGTGTAGCTCTGGAACTTGATCGCGTCGGCCCCTGACGCGCCCGCCGTCTCGACCAGCCTGTAGCCGATCTGGACGTCGCAGTTGTGGTTCACGCCGGCTTCGGCGATCACGTAGCACGGCTGCCCGCGGCCGACGCGGCGCCCGGCGATCTCGAAGACGCTCTTCATCGCGCGGAGCCGCGCCGCCGGATCGTCGCGTCCAGCTCCACGGAGCGCACGTTGTGGGCCTTGTGGCTGAGGTGCGCGTTCAGCTTGGCGAGCTCGGGCTCCCGGTCGAGCAGCTTGATCGCCTCGCGGGTGGTGACGATCCGGCCGGGCTGCTGCAGCCGTTCGAAGAGGAGCTGCATCAGCTCGACGTCCTCCTTCTCGTCGACGGTCAGCCGGTAATGGGGGCGCCGCAGCCCGCCGGGCAGCGCGGCCGTGCGGATCTTGAACTCGTGGGGGTGCTCCTTGACGTAGAGCGTGACGAGCTCCGAGCGATGCCGGGCCTCGCCACGGTCCCAGCTCGCCTCGAGGGCGCTCTTCGCGATCACCTCGCTCAGGATCCCCATGAGCAGCGCCTCGCCCGGAACGTAGGTGTAGTCGGCTCCCGTCTGGAGGTGCAGGGCGACCAGCTTCTCGAGCGTCTCGAGGTCGGTCAGCGGGTTGTCGCCGGTGACGCGCACGACGTGATCGGCGCCCATGCTGCGCGCGCAGTCGACGTAGCGACGCAGCACGTCCTCGTCGTCGCCCTGGAAGGCCGGCACGCCCAGCTTGCGGGCGATGTCCACGAGCGGCTGGTTGTCCGGGCTCGTCGAGGTGGCCAGGGCCACGCTGTCCAGCTCCGGCGAGCTGGCGATCCGCTCCAGCAGCACCTGGAGCAGCGGCCGCCCCGCGAGCGGCACGAGCGCTTTCCCAGGGTAGCGCGCGGAGGCCATGCGCGCCGAGACGATGGCCACCACGCGCGGCTCGCTGCGGATCATTCGAGCATCTCGTCGCGGATCGTCTCGTCGGCCTGGATCGGCCGCGCCGCCCGGCGGCCGATCACGCGGTGCGCCTCGCGGGGCGGGAAGCCTGGCTCGAAGCGCACGTCCGTGCGCTTGAAGGACAGCATCCCCGCCTCGAGCACGGCGCCGCGTGGAATCAGGGCCGCCGCCACGATCGAGCGGGCCATCATCCGGTGATAGCGCCGGGCGCCGTCGCTCTCGGCCGCGGGTCCGTCACCGCGGGCGCGCTCGGCCTGGCGCAGCAGCTCGACCATGCGGTAGAAGTCCTCGGGGTTGAGCGAGGACTGGTAGTCGTAGCCCTTCTCGCTGCGGTCGAGGGTGAAGTGCTTCTCCACCAGGTCAGCCCCGTACGCCATCGCCAGCGCCGGCGCCACGAGCGCGAAGGCGCTCCCACCGTCGGTGTGGTCGAGGAAGCCCACCGGCACGTGGTAGCGCTGCTTCCAGCGCTCCAGGTCGCGGTAGCGGACCTCCTCGATCGGCGTGGGAAAGGTCTGGAAGCCGTGGAGCAGCGCCACCGGCACGCCGCCGGCCAGGTCCATGGCCTCGCCGACGGCCTCCTCGGGGACGCCCCCTGTCGCGAACAGCACCGGCTTGCGGGTCCCGCCCACGGCCCGGATGAACTCCGGGTTCTCCATGTCGGTGGTGTGGACCTTGAACGCGTCGGCGCCGACGTCGGCGGCGAGCTCGAGAGAGGGCCGGTCGAAGGCCTCGACCAGCACGGCGAGCCCCGACGCACGCGCATCTTTCAGGATGCGCCGCCATTCCTTGGCGTGCAGCTCGATCTGGTCGAAGTCCTTGCGCCCTGGGTGCCGGCGCACCACCAACAGTTCGCTCCTGAAGAGCTGGAACTTGATGCCGTCGGCTCCCATCTTGAACGCGGCCTCGAGCATGCGCAGCGCCTTGTCCGGGGACCCGTCATGGGCGGAGGCCACCTCGGCGAGGACGAAGCAAGGGGCTCCCTCGCCGATCGGGCGGTTCCCGATCGTAAAACTAGCCGGCCGCATGGACGCATAAAGCTAACATGCCCCGGCGGAAAGCCGGGTTTCAGGCCAGGCCGTCGCGGACCAGCGCGATGATCCGAGCGGTGGCCTGGCCATCGACGCCGTGCGCCACGTCCCCGAGGTAACGCGCGCGCGCTTCCGCGAGACGGCGACCGGTGGCCGCGTCGAAGAGCAGGGAGCGGAGCGCGTGCTGCGGGTCTCCGCAGGCCGGGACTCCGAGCGCCATGCCCTGCTCGACCATCTCGGCGAGGTTCGTGGGCATGTTGAGCACCAGCACCGGCCGGCCCACGACCAGCGCTTCGACCGCCGAGAGCGACTCCACCGTGACGAGCGCGTCCATTGCGACCAGCAGTTCCAGAAGGTCCGTCCCCGGGCTGAGCACGCGCGCGCGTTCGGCTCCCGCCTGCCGCATCGCTCGCTCGTAGGCGTCGCCGCTCTCGGCCGGGTGCGGCTTCACCAGCAGCCGCACCCCCGGCAGGGCGTTGGCCGCCGTCACCAGGCTCGGAAAGGCGCTGCCGATCGACCGGTGCGTCTCGCGGATGGCGCGGAAGCGGCTGGCCACGAGCAGCAGCTTCTCCCCGGGCGCCACGCCGAGACGCTCCCGCACAGCCACGCGGTCGAGGCCGCGGGCGAGGGACAAGAGCGCGTCGAACTTCGGGCTCCCGGTCACCACCAGCGACTCCGGCGCGTAGCCGCCCTGCTCTACCAGAAAGCGTTTCGCCGCCTCTCCGAACACTGCTGTCCGGTCGGGCCGCGGGCAGTCCGCCTCGTCGGGGCCGTGGAGATAGGAGTAGTAGCCCGGATAGAGGATGCCGTGCTGCAGCGCCAAGGACGGCACGCCGTGGGCGCGGCACGCTGCGACCGCCGCTCGTCCCCAGCCGCTCGACTCGGCATAGAGGAGCACGAGGGCAGGATGCGTGGCCCGAAGCGCCGCGGCCATCTCCTCATAGCTGCGGACGGCCCAGGGAAGCTGGAGCAGCAGCGTGCCCGCGAGGTCGCGTTGGGCGAGGTCGAAGAATGTGACGCCTCGGTGCGTGAACGCCTCCTGCGCGGCCGGGCTCTCGCGCAGGCTCCGCCACAGCGCGCGCACCTGGCGCGTGGCGCGCAGCGCTTCCGCTGCCACGCGCCACGACGTGAAGCGGTTCACATGGACGTAGGGGCCGGCCTCGGGGTGGAGGCGCATCCACTCCGCAAACCGGTCCCGGGCACGCCGCCGGCGGAACGCGGCACGCGGGCCCACGGCGAGCACGAACGGCCGGAGCTGCGGCTCGTCGGCGACGGCCGGGAGCAGCGCGTCGAAGTAGTGCTCGTACTCGCGCTCGTCGCCGGAGGACTCGTCGCGACGGCTCTTCCAGAACGCGGCATGGGTGAGGAAGAGCACGATCTTGCGGCCGTCCTCAGGTGCTGGCTGCGGCCGTCCCGACAGAGCCCCCTTGACGGCAGCGAGCGCGGTTTTCGCGTTGTTCCAGCGGCTTTCGAAGGAGGTTCCGAACACGGCGATGCGGGAGCCCGGCGGCCGCGGATCGCCGTGGAACAGCACCCCGTGCGCGGTGCAGGTCCGCTGCAGCAGCAGCGCCACGGCCGGGTCGAGGCCGGCGGTCTCGACCTCGCGGGGCTGCGTCTTCTCGAGGACGCGATGGAACAGCTCGATGGCGCGCACGTGGCCGGGCGACGCGGTGGAATGGTGCAGGTACAGCTCGGCGAAGTAGAAGAGCGGCACGCCCTTCCACGCGATCAGCTCGCGGAAGCAGCGCCCCTCCAGGAGCGGCCGCTTGCCGAAGGTCTTGGTCCACGAGATCGTGGCGGCATCCGCCTCGACCCGCGCCATGGGTCCGAGCAGCCCTTCGATCGTCTCGCAGGGCACGCGCGCAGACGCGAGCGCCTGCGCCGCGGCCTCGTCCCAGGCGAGGACCCGAGCCCCGGGCAGGACGGCCGCAGCGGCCTCCCGGCCGGCGCAGATCAGCAGTGTCATCGGGTGCGTCGATGATATCCCTGTGCCGCGCCGACACTAGAATGCGTCGCGGTGCGCGTCCGCGTGGGCACGAGCGGCTTCAGCTACGACGCATGGAACGGCAGCTTCTACCCACGAGGCACGAAGCCCGCGGCGCGTCTCGCCTACTACGCGACCCGCCTCGACAGCGTCGAGATCAACAACACCTTCTATCGAATGCCCCGGGTGGAGCTGCTCGAGAAATGGCGTAACGACGTCCCGGAAGGCTTCGTGTTCGTGCTCAAGGCGCCGCAGCGGATCACCCACGTGAAGCGCCTCTCGGCCAAGGCGGCCGAGGACGTCGCTTTCCTGGTCGAGGTCTCGGCGGTGCTGGGGGCGATGCGGGGTCCGTTCCTGTTCCAGACGCCGCCGGTCTTTCGCAAGGATACGGGTCGGCTGCGCGAGTTCCTGGGGTCCCTGCCCGAGGGCGTACGCGCCGCCTTCGAGTTCCGGCACGAGAGCTGGCAGGACGAGGAGGTTCGCGTGACGCTCGCCGACAAGGGCGCGGCACTGTGCGTGGCGGATACGGACGAGGCCGAGCCCCCCCCCGTCGTGGCAACGGCCCGCTACGGCTACCTGCGCCTGCGCCGGGCGGATTACGACGCGCGCGCTCTCGAAAGCTGGGCCGAGCAGGTGCTGGCCCAGCCTTGGGACGAGGCGTTCGTATTCTTCAAGCACGAGGACGAGGGCCGCGGCCCCGCCCTCGCCGAGGAGTTCCGAAGGGCCGTTGACGCCCGTCGGGGGGGCGGCTAAACTTCTCTCACCCCTCCCCCAAATCAGGAGCAGTTTCGATGAAGCTGAAGCTCGGCTTGATCTTGGCCGGCCTCGTCGTGTCCCTCCCGGCAGCGGCGGCGGATTTCGAGAACCTGTCGCGCCGCTGCGCGACGAAGGACCACGACGAGAAGGAGCGGGAGCGCGTCGCGCACGACAACGCGCGCTTCAAGAACGCCCGCGCTACGGCAGGGCTCGAGGTGGACCGCGCCTCCGGCTCGGTCACGGTGCCCGTGTACTTCCACGTGATCTACTCCGGATCGCAGGGGAACATCTCCGACGCGAAGATCGCCGACCAGATCGCCGTGCTGAACGCTGCCTACGCGGGTCAGACCGGCGGCGTCAACACGCCGTTCCGATTCGTGTTGTCCGGCACCACCCGCACCAACAATGCGGCCTGGTACAACATGGGCTACGGTTCCACCGAAGAGAAGGCCGCGAAGGCCGCACTCCGCAGGGGCGGGCCCGAGACGCTGAACATTTACAGCGCGAACCTCGGCGGAGGGCTGCTGGGCTGGGCGACCTTCCCGTCCGACTACCGCAAGCGGCCGAGCCAGGACGGCATCGTGATCCTCGACGAGTCGGTGCCCGGCGGATCGGCCGATCCCTACGACCTGGGTGACACCGCCACGCACGAGGTGGGCCACTGGGTCGGGCTGTACCACACCTTCCAGGGCGGGTGCTCGAAGCGGAACGACCAAGTCTCGGACACACCGCTCGAGCAGTCGCCCGCCTACGGCTGCCCGACCGGCCGCAACACGTGCGGCGCCGCAGGTCTCGACCCGATCGAGAACTTCATGGACTACACCGACGACGCCTGCATGTTCGAGTTCACTCCGGGCCAGAGCGTGCGGGCCGATGGCCTGACCCTGCAGTACCGCTAGCGCCTCACTCGGGCACGAGCGCGGCCAGCCGGCCTCTAGGAGGCCGCGCTCGAGCCTGTCGTCCTTCATGCAGGCGTGCGGCGCGCCGCCAGCAGCCGGCGCACGATCGCCTCGCCATGAAAGCGGCCGGTCTCGATGAAGATCTTGCTGGTCTCGCGGCCCGCCGCCGTGGAACCGGCCACGAACAGGCCCGGCACGTTGGTCTCGAGGCTGTCCGGGTCGTGCTCCGGCCTCAGGCTCGCCGAATCGATGCGCACGCCGGCCCGTTCCAGGAGCGTCGTATCGGGGTGATAGCCGGTCATCAGGAACACCGCGTCGGCCGGCAGCGAAGCACGGCCGGAGGGTCCCTCGACGGTGACGCTGCGCGTTCCGATCTCGACGAGCCGCGTTTCGAAGCGGGCCACGATCGAGCCCTCCCTGATGCGGTTGTCGATGTCGGGCCGGATCCAGTACTTGATCGAATCGGCGAGCGCCTTGCGACGGTGGACGAGAGTGACGCGGCCGCCGGCGCGGTGGATCTCGAGGGCAGCGATGGCCGCGGAGTTCTTGCCGCCCACCACCACGACGTCCCTGCGGTAGTAGGCGTGCGGCTCGTCGTAGTAGTGGAAGACGTGGGGCCGCTCCTCGCCAGGGATGCCGAGGCGGTTGGGGTGATCGTAATAGCCCGTGGCCAGCACGACGGACCGGGCGCGCAGCGCTTCGCTCCGCTCGACGCCCTCGTCGTCGCGGCGGCTCGCGTCGAGGACGAAGTGGCCATCGCGTCGCTCGAGCCCCGAGACGCGCACGCCGAGCGCGATCTTCAGCGCGTACGTGTCGGCGACGCGCCGGTAATAGCGCAGCGCCTCCCACTGGGTCGGCTTCTCGTAGGGCGTCACGAAGGGCAGGCCGCCGATCTCGAGCAGCTCGGGGGTGGTGAAGAACGTCATCGCCCGCGGGAACTGGAAAACCGAGTTCACGAGGCAGCCCTTCTCGAGCACCTCGTAGTCGAGGCCCGCCTCGTGGGCCGCGATGGCGGTGGCAAGGCCTGCGGGGCCCGCGCCCACGATGAGCAGCTCCTTCAAAGATCCTCGCGGGAGCAGCCCGGAAGCTCGAGGATGAACTCGGGACCGTAGGCGCGCGCCGGCGTATGGAAGCCGGCGGGAGCGTGGCCGCCCAGCACCTTCTCGGCGACGGCGACCGCTGCGAGCGCGGTGAGCGTGTAGCCTTCAGGGGTGCGCTGGCGCGCGGCCGCGCGCCGTCCGGCGTCGTCCTCGACCTCGCCCCAGAACAGCGCGATCCCCTGCGAGCGCGCCCTCTCGCTCGGCCCGGCTCCCCGCGCCCGGACGCGTCTCTTGAGGAACGCCTGGACCGGCGCTGCGGCGAGGAGCCCCATGAAGGGACGCAGCAGGCGAAGGCCCAGCAGCTGGCCTCGGCGCATCGGCGTGTACACCTCGATGTCGGGAATGCCCGTGCTGTGGAACGCGGTCGAGACGTCGCCCCAGGGGATCGTGGCGCATGGGCGGGGCCCGCGGCCGAAGTCGACGCTGCGGCTCTTCCACGCCAGCGGCACCCGTTCGAGCCGACCGCCGCGACGCACCAGGCCCCCCTTCGGAAGGTTCTCGATCATGGTGGTGGCGGTGCCGCGCGAGATGCCGGCGGTCGACGCGAAGGCCAGCACGAGGCGCTTCGCCGCGGGCAGACGCCGTTTCAGGTGCGCCGCGAGGCAGTCGGAGGGCACGACGTCCATGCCCGCGCCGGGGAGCAGCATCAGGCCGCGAGCCTTGGCTTCGGCGTCGCGCGCCGCGAGGGACTCGAACACGCTCGCCTCGCCCGTGATGTCCGCGTAGTGCGTTCCGGTGCGCAGGCAGGCGTCGGCCATCGGCCTCGAGGTGCG
Source organism: Vicinamibacteria bacterium (assembly GCA_035251085.1). Lineage (GTDB taxonomy): Bacteria > Acidobacteriota > Vicinamibacteria > Fen-336 > Fen-336 > DATFEN01. Next base: position 12,314 of record DATFEN010000274.1, read on the forward strand.
CGAGAACGGCCCGGCGCAGTGCAGCACCAGCGCGATGCCGGAGAGCCCCCGGTCGAGAGCGGAGGGATCGTCGAGCGGGAAGACGCGCGCCTCGAAGCCCAGCTCGCGCGCCAGCGGCTCGACGTCGGCGCCGCGGCCGGCGAGGACCGGCGCGAGGCCGCGCTGCCTGGCCTGGCGCGCGACGAGCTCGCCCGTGTAGCCGTTCGCACCATAGATGAGGATGCCGGCCTCCGCCAATGAGCCTCCGACCTGAGCCTACTGCAATCTGGTGCTATCCTCGTTTCATGCCCGCACGTCCTCTTGCTTCCGGCACGCTGAGCTTCGGGATGGTCTCGATCCCGGTCAAGCTGTTCTCCGCCGCCGAGTCACAGGCCGCGATCTCCTTCAACCTGCTCCACGCCAAGTGCAAGGGGCGCCTCAAGCAGCAGTACGTCTGCCCGAGGGACGACAACGAGATCGTGCCGCGCGACCAGATGGTGAAGGGCTACGAGTTCGCCAAGGACCAGTACGTCACCTTCAGCGAGGAAGAGGTCAAGGCCCTGGCCCAGGAGACCGAGCGCGCGATCGAGATCACGGAGTTCGTGCCGGCCGCGCAGGTCGACCCGATCTACTTCGACGGGGCCTACTACATGGGTCCCGACGAGGGCGGCGACAAGGCGTACCACCTGCTCGCCGAGGCGATGCGCCAGACCGGGCGCTCGGCCCTCGCCAAGTGGGCTGCACGCGGCAAGATGTACCTGGTGCTGATCCGGCCCATGGGCAAGGGCCTGGTGATGCAGCAGCTGCACTACGCCGACGAGGTGCGCTCCATGGACGACGTGCCCGTCGGCGATGCCGACGTCAAGGACGGCGAGCTGAAGCTCGCGATCCAGCTGGTCCACCAGATCGCCGCCGAGGAGTTCCGCCCCGATCAATACGAGGACGAGGTCCGCAAGCGCACCGAGGAGGCGATCCAGAAGAAGGTCGAGGGCCAGGAGATCACGGCCGCTCCGGAGCCCAAGACGGCACAGATCATCGACCTGATGGAGGCTCTCAAGGCCAGTCTCGCGAAGAAGGCCGAGAGCGCCGCGGCGTCGAAGGCGCCCGCCGAGGAGCCCGCCGCTGCCAAGCCCGCGAAGCGGAAGCGCGCGGGCTGAGCACTTCACGGCGCATCAGGGCGAAGCGGACCTGCGCGCGCCCTGGAGCATCCGGACGGCCTCGTTGTAGACGGCCTCGGGAGCGATGAGCCGGAGGCATTCGGGCGCCTCGCCCCCAGCGCACTCAGCGGGAGGCTTGCGAATCAGGTTGCAGGGCGCGCACCAGAGATCCGGCCTCACCACCACGTGGCGCGAGCCGGAGCGGCCGTCGCCGCCCGAGAAGTAGCGGACCGGATCCGACGGTCCAAAGACGCTGACCGAAGGTGTGTCCAGGGCGCAGGCCATGTGCATCGGCCCCGTGTCCGGGGAGAGGAACAGGTCGAGCCCGGAGAGAAGCGCCATCATCTCGCGCACGCTGAGGCGTCCCGACACATCGAGGGCCTTCCGGGGCAGGAGCTTCGCCAGCGCCGCCGCGAGCGGCCGATCGGCCTCCGAGCCCGTGATCAGGATCGTGGCGCCGTGCTCCTGCTGCAGGCGCGTCGCGACCTCCGCCCAGCGCTCGACCGGCCACTGCTTCACGCGCCGGCCGCCGCTCGGATGCAGCCCGACCAGAGGCCGCTTCTCTTCGAGGTGCAGGTTCTCGTACAGGTGCTGCGCGAACGTGCGGTCTTCGGCCGAGAGCGGGTCGAAGCGCGGCGGTGTCCTGGCGAAGCCGACGGCCAGGGCCACCGCACGCCGATTCTGCTCCACCCACGACACCGTCTCGTCGAGGGGAACCACATGGCTGAGCAGATAGGCGCCGCCCGTGTTCGCGTAGCCGACGCGGGCGCGCGCGCCGCTGATCCACAGCAGCAAGGATGCGCGCACGTCTCCCTGCAGGTCGATCGCGAGATCCAGCGGCGTCTGGCGCAGGGCGCGAGCCCCGGAGAGGAGCTCGCCCAGCGCCTGCGCTCCCTCGCTGGGCCGCCCCACCCATGGCGCGCTCCACACCAGCACCTCGTCCACGGGCGCGCTCCGAGCGATCTCGGCGCTCCACGCCCCGACGGCCAGCCGGATGCGCGCGTGGGGAAGCGCGGCGCGCAGGTCGTGGAGCGCCGGCAGGGACATCAGGACGTCGCCGATGCGGTCGAGCCGCACGACGAGCACCTCGCGCACCGAGGCGGGGTCGAGCGGACCGGTGGCGTGCGCGCGCCAGCCGAGGAGGAGCCGGCCGGGCAGATCGGCCAGTCCGAGCAGCATCCGCTCCTTCGCGTCGTACACGCGGTTCCCCTGCCCGACGATCGGCGTCCAGCGCCGCCTAGCCGGCATGCGCGATCGCCTGCCGATAGCAGTCCTCGAACGCGCGCGTCGCGGAGTCCCAGGAGAGGGTCTCCGCGACGGTGGTGCGCGCCGCTCGGCCCAGGCGCTCGCGCAGAGCTGCGTCATCCCTCAGCCGTACGAGCGCCGCCTGAAGCGCTGTGACGTCCCGAGCCGCCGTCAGCAGCCCATCCTTGCCGTCCGTGACCACGTCGGGGATGCCGGCGACGCGGCTCGCCACGACCGCGCGTCCAGCCGCCATCGCCTCGAGCAGCGCGTTGGGAAGGCCGTCCACGTTGCCGGCGCTGTCGACGACCGAGGGCACGACCGCGACGTCCGCCGCCTGAAGCGCCGCGGCCATCGCCTCGCGGTCGAGCGCGCCTGCGAAGGCGACGGGCGACCGCCGCTCGCGGGCCAGCGCTTCGAGCTCGCCCCGCAGGTCGCCCTGTCCGGCGATCGCGACGCGCACGCCGGCCACCGGCGCGGCGGCCTCGATCAGGTGACGGAAGCCCTTCTTCTCCACGAGGC
>DATFEN010000284.1:0-7093 GCA_035251085.1 Vicinamibacteria bacterium
CGCTCTCGCCGCGAGCGAGATGGGACTGGCCGTCGTCCTGGTGGTGGGCGGCGCGCTGCTCGCCAAGAGCTTCGCGTCCCTCGAAGCCGTAGACCCGGGCTTCGACTCCGAGCGCGTGCTGGTGTTCGGTCTGACGCATCCCGCCGCACGCTACAGAGAGCGGTCACAGATCGTCGGATTCTACGAGCGCGTGTTCGGGGCGCTCGTCGCACTGCCAGGCGTCCAGCGCGTGTCGGCCTCCTACGATCCTCCCCTCGAGTCCAACTGGTACCAGGGCGTCGAGCTGCCGGACGTGCCGGCGCCGCCGGGGGCCGATCGCGGGGCGCTGTTCCGCACCGTGACGCCGGGCTACTTCGCGACGCTCGGGGTCGAGCTGCTCGAGGGGCGCCCCTTCAACGACGCAGACGACGTGGGCGCTCCCGGAGCCGCGATCGTCAACGAGGCGTTCGTGGGCCGCTTCTTCCCCGACGGTCGCGCGCTGGGTCGGCGGCTGCTGACCTCGACGACGCAGTGGCGCTGGGGCGAGGTCGTGCCGCGCGAGTTCCACGTCGTGGGCGTCGTCGAGAACGAGAGCTTCGACGTGCCCGGCACGGCCGGGCAGCCCGCGTACTACCTCCCGTTGCGGCAGACGCCGCAAGAGCGCATGACCGTCCTCGTACGCGCCGCCGTCGACCCCGACTCGCTCGTGGCGCCGGTGCGGGACAGCCTCCGCGCGCTCGACCCGGCCCTTCCGATGGCAGAGGTGAGGACCCTCGGGTCGATGCGCGCACGCAGCCTGGCGCGCCCGCGCTTTCGGGCGCTCGTGCTCGCGGCCTTTGCCGGGTTTGCCCTGATCCTCGCGGCGATCGGCCTGTCGGGCGTGCTGAGCGATTCCGTAATGCAGCGCCGCCGCGAGATCGGCGTGCGGCTGGCGCTGGGCGCGGATCGGCGGAGCGTGTTCGTGTTCATGCTCTCGGAGGGGCTTCGCCCCGCGCTATACGGCCTGTTGTTGGGCTTGGCGGGATCCCTGACGTTGGGACGAGGGTTGGCCGGACTGCTCTACGGCGTGTCGCCGCTGGACCCCCAGGTCTACGCCGCCGTCGCGGCCGTCCTGATCGCCGTCGGGACGCTGGCGTGCAGCGCTCCGGCCTGGCGAGCGGCGCGCACCGATCCGATGGCCGCCCTGCGCAGCGACTAGCTCCGATTCGCTTCGGCCCGACATTCGAGAGACACTGAGCGTTCATGCCCTTCTCCTCATTCGGCCTTCGCGCCGAGCTGCTCCGTGGCGTCCGCGAGCTGGGCTTCACGCGGCCCACCCCGATTCAGACCGAGGCGATCCCGCCTGCCCTCGAAGGGCGCGACGTGCTCGCGTGCGCCATGACCGGGAGCGGCAAGACGGCGGCCTTCCTGCTGCCGATCCTCCAGCGCCTGTCGGAGAAGCCGCGCCGCACCACGCGCGCTCTCGTGCTCACGCCGACGCGGGAGCTGGCCGCGCAGATCGGCGAGCACCTCGAGGAGCTGGCGGTGCATACGCCGCTCACAGGCGCGGCGGTGTTCGGGGGCGTCGGGATGGGGCCGCAGGAGCACGCGTTCCGCAGCGGCGTGGACGTGATCGTCGCGACGCCGGGCCGTCTTCTCGACCACTTCCGCCAGCACTACGCGCGTCTCCACGGCCTCGAGGTCCTCGTCCTGGACGAAGCCGACCGCATGCTCGACATGGGCTTCCTGCCCGACATCCGGCGCGTGCTGAGGCACCTGCCGCCGCGACGTCAGACGCTCTTCTTCTCGGCAACGATGCCGCCGCCGATCGTCGAGCTGTCCCGGGAGATGCTGCGGAACCCGGTCACCATCCAGATCGAGCGCCGCGCGGCCCCGGCCGTCGGCATCACGCAAGCCGCCTACCCGGTTGCGGCTGAGCTCAAATCGGCACTGCTCGTCGAGCTCGTGAGGCGCGGAGACATCCGCAGCGTGATCGCGTTCACCCGCACCAAGCACCGCGCGAACCGGCTCGCCGACTACCTGGCGCGGCATGGCGTCTCGGCGGGTCGGATCCACGGCAACCGCAGCCAGGCGCAGCGTACCCAGGCGCTGGACGCCTTCAAGGCCGGCCGTTTCCCCGTGCTCGTGGCGACCGACATCGCGGCGCGCGGCATCGACGTCGAGGCGCTCTCCCACGTGATCAACTTCGACGTGCCCGCCTCGCCGGACGACTACGTGCACCGGGTCGGTCGGACCGGCCGAGCGGAGGCCACCGGTGACGCGTTCCTGTTCGTCTCGCCCGCCGAGGAGGCCAGCCTGCGCGCCATCGAGAAAGCCATCGGCAAGCGCCTGCCGCGCATCACGCTGCCGGGGTTCGACTACGCGAACAAGCCGGCCGAGAAGCTGGAGATCCCGCTGGGCAGGCGCCTGGCGGCGCTGGCAGCACAGCGCTCAGGGCACCACGGGACTCGCGCTCAACATCAGGGCCGCGGGCGCCGCAGTCGACGCGGGCGTTCTCCCCGCTAGGTCGTGCCTACAGCTTGAACCCCTCCAGGTACGCCACGCTCTGCGGGATGTGCGCGAGCGGGTCGGGGCTCTCGTCCTCGACGAAGTAGAACGACACGCCGGCCTTCGCGGCCGCGCGCAGGACGGCGGGGAAGTCGACCTGCCCCGTGCCGACCGGGACGTCCGCCTCGGGAGGGGCGGTGCCTTTGCCGGCCTGGACGGGAAAGCCCTTCCTCTGGTCCTTCAAGTGAAGGGAGCGCACACGACCCCTGTGCTTCTCGATCAGGCCCGCCGGGTCGCCACCACCGTGATGCGCATGGAAGGTGTCGATCTGGAATTCCACGAGGGAGGCGTCCGCGGCCCCCGCCAGCGTGTCGAAGAGCGTGCCCTCCGTCGACGGCACGAACTCGTAGCCGTGGCAGTGATACCCGAAGCTCAGGCCTGCCGTGCGCGCGGCCTTGCCGAAGCCGTTGAAGGCCCCGGCGGCCTTCAGCGCGTCGTCTCGCGTGAAGGTCTTGTCGTGGGGGATCCAGGGACAGACGACAGTGCTCGCCCCCAGGGCCTTGGCTTCCGCAAGTGCTCCCGAGAGATCGTCGCGGAGACGCTCCATGCCCATGTGGGCCGATGGGCAGCGGAGCCCGGCCTTGTCGAGGGCCGCGCGCAACACTGCTGCCGAATGTCCCCAAAGGCCGGCGCCCTCGACCTCCCGAAAGCCCATGGCCCGCACCTTGGCGAGCGTCCCGGGGAGGTCCTTTGGAAGGTACTCGCGCAAGCTCCAAAGCTGCAATCCCACAGGACCTTTCAGGGCGGTCCTGATCTCGACCTTGTCCGCCGCCCAACCCCTGGTTGAGCCCAGTGCCGTGGCACCCAAGCCAGCCGCCATGCCCGTCAGGAAGTCTCGCCGTGACCGCATCGTTCACCTCGTCGCGGCTTCCAAGCCTAGCAGAGGCGCGCCGAAAGAGCGTCGGGTTGTGACACCCGTCACTCTCGGCTGCCGGGACGCGGCACGGACCCTGCACCTACACCGCTTCATGAAGGAGGGCATGCATCTCATGCTTACGACCAGATCGTTCACGACGTATATGATGGCTCTAGCCCTCGGCATTCTTCCGGCGGCCGGCGCGGCCTCCGCGCCGCTCGCTCAGTACGGTCGACCGTCCTTTTCTGTGGACGTCGGCCTGTTCTATGACGAGCTCGATCCGCACGGAACCTGGATCGACTACCCGGGCTACGGCTATGTCTTCGCACCGCGGGTCAGTCCAGTATGGCGCCCGTATACGGTGGGCCAATGGGCCTATACCAACGAATACGGTTACCTCTGGGCCACCCAGGAGCCGTTCGGCTGGGCCACCTACCACTACGGGCGTTGGATGCCCTCGCCCTACGGCTGGCTCTGGGTGCCGGGGTACGAATGGGCACCGGCCTGGGTCTCGTGGCGTAGCGGCGGCGGCTACGTCGGCTGGGCGCCTCTGCCGCCTCAGGCCAGCTGGCAGGTCGGGGTCGGCTTCAACGTCGGGGGCGCGCATTTTGACGCGCTCATCGGGGAGCGCGACTACAACTTCGTTCCACTCAATAACTTCGCTGACTACCGCTACGGCCGCGTCGTCGACTACGTCGTCCCCGTCGAGCGCAACGTCACCATAATCCCCGCGACCCAGAACATCACGAACTACTCGACGGCCGGGCGCCGCGTGGTCAACCGCGGCATCGACCCTGAGCGGGTCCGACAGCAGACGGGGCGCGAGGTCCGCAGGGTCCGCGTCCAGGAGGTGAGCGACGTCAAGGAGGCTCGCCGGGCGCGCGCCCAGGGCGACCAAGTGGAGGTCTTCCGGCCCCAGGTCGAGAAGAAGGCCGAACGCAAGCCGACGCGCGCGATCGCACGCTCGGAGGTCCAGAAATCGCCCGAGTTGACGAAGCGCGCCCAGCTTCGAGAGCAGCGCCAGCGCGAGATCGCGGTCCGCGAGGCCGAGGAGAAGAAGAAGTCGCCCGAGCAAAAGCGGGCGGAGGCGCAGCGAGAGCAAGCCCAGGCGAAGGCGCAGGCGCAGCGTGACAACGATCAGCCGAGGCGGGACAGCGATCAAACCCGCCAGGACGAGAGGCGCGAAGCGGAGCAGCAGCGCGAGCGCCAGCAGGCCACTCAGCAGCAGCAGCGGGAGGAGCAGCAACAGCAGGCCCGCGAGCGCGACCAAACCGAGCAGCGACAGCGGGAGGACGAGCGCGAGGCGCGGCAGCAGGATCAGCAACAAGCGCCCGAGCGTCAACAGGCCGACCGGCGACAGGAGCAGCAGGAGCGTGAGCGTCAGCAGGCCGAGCAAAAGCAGCGGGAGCAGGACCGCGCGGCGCGGCAGCAGGATCAGCAGCGGCAGGCGCGCGAGCGCGAGGCGGCCGAGCAGAAACAACGCGAGGAGGAGCGTCAGGCGCGCGTGGAACAACAGCAGCAAGCGCGTGAGCGGCAGCAGGCGGAGCAGCGTCAGCGGGCGGAGCAGCAACAGGCTCGCGAACGCCAGCAGGACCAGCAGCGTCAGAGGGCGGAGCAGCAGCAGCAACAGCAGGCGCGCGAGCGGCAGCAGGCTGAGCAGCGTCAGCGCGACGAAGAGCGTCAGGCCCAGGCACGCCAGCAGGACCAGCAGCAGCGCGACAAGCAGAAGGCCGAGCAGGACAAGAAGGCGGCTGAGAAGAAGAAGCAGGACGAGAAGAAGAAGCAGAACGCCAAGGAGAAGGACAAGCCCGCCGATGAGGAGCCACCCAACCGGAGGTAGCTCGGTCCTGTCGCGAGCCTGAACCAGGGCGCGGGCGTCGCCAACGGCGGCGCTCGCGCCTTCCTCTTTGTGCTCGAGGACTACGTCGCTTCGCTGTTCCCGCCGCGCTCCGCGGCCTTGGCCGAGTCCCACAGCTCGTCCATCTCCGCCAGGCTCGAGCCGGCCGGATCCCTGCCGCGCTCGCGCAGGCGCTCCTCGACGAAGCGGAAGCGGCGCCTGAACTTGCGATTGGCGGCCTTGAGGGCGCTCTCGGGATCGACGCCGAGTATGCGGGCCACGTTCACGGCGACGAAGAGCAGGTCGCCGATCTCCTCGGCGATCTCCGGATCACCGGCGGGACGTCCGGCGATCGCGCGCTTCAGCTCGTCGGACTCTTCGTCGAGCTTGACGACCACGGCGGTGGCATCGGGCCAGTCGAAGCCGACCCGCGACACCTTCGTCGTCATCTGGAAGGCCTCGAGCACGCCGGGCAGACCTGGCTTCACGCTGTCGAGCATCGAGGCTCGCTCTGTCTTGCGTCCCTTCGCCTCGAGCTCCGACGCCTTGATCGCCTCCCAGTTGCGCAGCACCTCGCCGGACGTCGACGCGGGGTCGTCGGCGAACACGTGGGGGTGGCGCCGGAGCATCTTCTCCGATACGCGGCGCACCACCTCGCCGATCTCGAAGGCGCCTCGATCCTTCGCCATCTGCGCGTGGAACACGACCTGGAGCAGGAGGTCTCCGAGCTCGCCGGCCAGCTCCTCGTCGTCCCTCTCGTCGATGGCCGCGGCCACCTCGTAGGCCTCTTCAATGGTCATGGGCTTCACGCTGTCGTGGGTCTGCTCGCGGTCCCAGGGGCAGCCGCCGGGAGCGCGCAGCCGCGCGATCAGCTCGACCAGGTCGGCGAAGCGCTGTCCGGGCGTCTTGCCTTCCATCATGCCCGCGATCTTAAGATAGCCCGGATGCCTGCTCGTACCGCTCCGGCCCTGAGCCTGCGCGCCCTGAACCGCGCAACGCTATCGCGCCAGATGCTGCTGCGCCGCGAGAAGGTCTCTCCGGTCGCCGCCCTCGAGCGCCTCGTGGCGCTGCAGGCGCAGCTCGCCCGTCCACCCTTCATTGGCCTGTGGTCCCGTATCGAAGGCTTTCGCCGCGAGGATCTGGTTCGGGCCGTCGGAAAACGTCAGGTGGTCCGAGGCACGATGATGCGCGCGACGCTGCACCTGTTGTCGCGCCGAGACTACCTGGCGTTCCGGCCCGTCCTTCAGTCGGCTCTGTCGAAGGGCGCCGTCTCGGTGCTGGGCAGGCGGGCGGGCGGCATCGCGTTCGACGAGGTCGTCGCTGCTGCACGCGCGTGCTTCGAGGAGGGACCGCGCACCTTCGCTGCGCTCCGCGACCGCATGAAGAAGCTCTACCCGCGGCTCGACGAGCGAGCGATCGGGTATGTGGTCCGCCTGCAGCTGCCCCTGATCCAGACGCCGGGCGACGGCGCGCCGTGGGCCTATCCCGGCGTCGCGGACTTCGCCGTGGCCGAATCCTGGCTCGGCGCGCGGCTGAAGGAAGGTGATCGGCCCCACGAGCTGGCGCTGCGCTACTTCGCGGCCTTCGGCCCGGCCTCGCCTCAGGACCTGCAATCCTGGACGGGCATCGCCGCCGCCACCAGCGTCGTCGAGGAGCTCCGGCCCAGGCTGCGCACGTTTCGCGACGAGCGCGGAAAGGAGCTCTTCGACGTGAAGGAGGGGCCGCTGCCGGCCGAGGACGAGGACGCGCCAGCCCGGTTCCTGCCCGAGTTCGACAACGTCCTGCTCGGCTACTCCGAAAGGGCGCGGATCATCTCCGACGAGCACAGGCGCCTCATCTTCACCAAGAACCTGCTCGTCCCGGCGACGTTCCTC
>DATFEN010000298.1:0-4559 GCA_035251085.1 Vicinamibacteria bacterium
CGCGGCCCTACCAGGCCGTGCTGCCGCCGGGCGTGTCGCTGCAGGTGAGCGCGCGGCCCGTGCCCGCCGTGCGCGGCGACCGCCGGCTCCTGGAGCGAGCGATCGTGAATCTCATCGAGAACGCGCTCCAGGCCGTGGGCGAAAGAGGTAGGGTCCGCCTCGAAGTCGGAACCTCGGACGGCCACGTCGAAGTCTCGGTCGAGGACGACGGACCCGGCATGCCGAAGGAGGTCCGCAGCCGCGCCTTCGAGCCCTTCTTCTCCACGAAGACCGGCGGAAGCGGCCTCGGGCTGCCGCTCGTGCGGAAGATCGCCGAGGACCACGGCGGCGCCGTTCGCCTGGAGTCCGAGCCAGGGCGGACGCGCGCGGTGATGCGGCTGCCGCTCAGTACTCCAAGCGCCTGAGCCTCGGAGTAAGCGGCCGCGGCGGGTAGTTGTACTTGATCTGGTCGAAGCGGGAGCCCCAGTCAGGCCCCGCGTAGTTCGGCGGCGGATGCTTCTGCACGAGCGGTTTCGTCGCTCCCGCACTGCGTTCCACCCGCTCATCCGTCAGGCTGATCGGCGTCGGCAGGCCGCCGCGCTTCTTGAAGACTCCGGCATCTGCGTTGTCGGCGGCAGCCAGCAGCGCTGCGAGCGAGAGCAGCAAGCGAAGCCTCATGGATCCCTCCCGTCGCACACTTGTGAGGTTCGAGCTCAGGAACGACTTTAAGTCTACTCCGCGGGGCCGGCTCTTGGCAAGGGGCTGGGAAGTGGGACGCCGGCGGACCTCAGCCCGTCGAGGATGACCTCCAGCGCCTTCGGAGGCAGCGCATGGCGCTCGAGGTCCTGGGGCGCCACGAAGCGAGCCTCCAGGGCATCGCTGGCCGCGCTCACGTCGCCCGAGACGCGCTCGCAAAGATAGTCGAGGATCACGAAATGGTGCCGCACCGCACCGTCCTCCCTGACGATCCGCTCGAAGGCCGTCAAGAAGGCGCGAGGCCGCACCTCGAGCCCGGTCTCTTCGCGGACCTCGCGGACGAGGGCCTGCTCGAGGCTCTCGCCGAGTTCGACCGTGCCGCCAGGCACGACCCACCGCCCGTAGAGCGGCGGCTTCCCCCGCTTGATGAGCAGCACCCGCCCGGCGTCCACGACGACACCGCCGACGCCGACCGAGGGCGACGTGGGCGCGGTCACAACCCTTGCAGCGGCGCGCTCTCCGCCACGACCGCGGGCGGTCCTCCGCTGCGGCGCCGCAGCAATCCGAGGAGATAGGAGGCGGGGCCCGACAGTACGTAGCTCGTCGCCAGTGTGACGAGGACGCCGGCAGGCTCGAAAAACAGCACGACGAGAGCGACCGCGATCCCCAGGATGCTCGCGTAGCTGCGCCGGGCTCGCAGGTCGACTCCCTTGAAGGACCGGTAGCGGAAGGTGCTGACCATCAAGAACGCCAGGATCACGACGACCGCGATGCTGCCGAAGGCGGGCACGCGGTCGACGAGGGGCCCGGGCAGCACGGCCACGAGAGCCGCGACCTGTCCCGCCGCCGCCGGAATGGGCAGGCCGACGAAGAAACGGCCGTCGCTCGCGTGCCGCTGCACGTTGAAGCGAGCGAGGCGAAGCGCCCCAGCCGCCACGAACAGGAACGCGGCCAGCCAGCCGGCGCGGGGCGTGGGTTCGAAGGCCCACTGGTAGGCCAGGATCGCCGGCGCGACCCCGAAGGAGATCACGTCGGCCAGAGAGTCCAGCTCACCGCCGAACTCGCTCGTCGTCCCCGTCATGCGGGCGATGCGTCCGTCGAGCATGTCGAGCACGATCGCCCAGAACAGCAGGAGCGACGCGGACTCGAACTCGCCGTGGATCGCCTTGATCACACACCAGAAGCCGAGGAACAGGTTGCCCATCGTGAACAGGCTCGGAAGGATCGCTGCGCCGCGGCGGAAGCGGCGTGCCCGTGCGCCCTTGACGTCTCGGCTCGGCGTCTCGTTCATGGACGGCTCGCGACGACTGACTGTCCGCCCGCGACGCGGTCCCCCACCTTGACCTTGAGCTCGCAGCCGCTGGGCAGGAACAGGTCGACTCGACTCCCGAACTTGATCAGCCCGACGCGCTCGCCTCGCGCCACCGTCTCCGCCTCGCGCTTGCGGAACACGATGCGCCGGGCGATGAGACCGGCGATCTGCTTGAACATCACGCGCGTCTCGCCGTCGCGGAGCGTCACGGCGTTCTGCTCGTTGCGCAGCGACGCCTTCTCGTCGAAGGCCGGCAGGAACTCGCCCGGGTGATACTCCACCCTTTCGATCGTGCCGCCGATCGGCGCGCGGTTGATGTGGACGTCGAAGACCGAGAGGAAGATCGAGACCTGCGTCGTCCCCGGGCCGAGTGGGTGCTCCGCCGGCGCCGGAATCACCTGAACGACCTTCCCGTCGGCGGGCGAGACGACGAGGCCTGCGCCCTGCGGGATCACCCGATCCGGATCGCGGAAGAAGAAGGCGGTGAAGAGCCCGAGGGCCAGAAGCACGCCGCCCGGCCAGTACAGGCGCAGCGCGAGGAAGACCGCTCCGGCCACGACCATGCCGGCGATGAAGGGCCAGCCTTCACGCGCGATCGTCATGGGGCTTCGAAGCTCTCCCAAAAAGGCGGAGGACCCGAGATGCACAGGGTCCTCCGCAAGAAGGTCGGGTCTCGACCCCGGATCGGGACTACGGATGAGCCGCCCGCGCCTGACGCGCGATCGCCTCCATCTTGTCCTTCACCTGCAGCTTTCGCTTCTTCAGGGTCGTTTCTTCCACCTGCTCGTCATCACTCAGAACCGCCTTGTCCGCGAGCGTGCTCAGCCTCGACTCGAACTCGTGATGTTGCTCGTCCAGGCGACGGTACTCGTCGTTCCCGGCCAATAGGCTCTCCCTCACGGAATCTCGGCTCTGGGGCATCGCCACCTCCCGTTCGGTTTAGGCTGTGAGGCTCGACGTTAGCACGGGCGAAAGGCCCAGTTCAAGGATTCGCTGCGAGGAGCTCGAGGCGCAGCACGAGAGCGTCCTCGCGGGGACTATCGTAGTAGTCTCGGCGCACGGAGACAGCGTCGAACCCCGCCGCCCTGTAGAGCGCCAGGGCGCCCCAGTTGCTCTGGCGGACCTCCAGGAAGACCCTCCGGACTCCCTCCCCCGCACCCCACTCGAGCGCGTCCTCGAGCAGGCGGCGGCCCAGGCCCCGGCGGCGGCTCTCGGGTCGGACAACCAGGTCGTGGACGTGCATCTCATCGGCAGCAACCTGGACGACGCAGAACGCTTCGATGCCCCTGCCGGGCAGCGCCCGTGCCTCCGGGTCGCGGAGCACGCTGACGCGGCTTCCGCCGCCGCGAAGCGCCGTGTCGAAGTGCCGCAAGTTCCATGGATGCGTGTGGCTGCGGCGCTCCAGCTCGTGAACGGCCGGCAAGTCGTCGGGCTGGGCCAGCTCCAGCACGAGGACCTCCCTCACGCTGGCGTGGGCCGGTTGACCTCGGCCTCGCGCAGGTACACAGGGCGAAGGGCGTCCGGCGGAACGGTTCGGCCCGCGGCCGCCTCGCGCCAGGCGAGCCGCGCGACGTCCGCCGCCAGGAACGGGCTTCGCTCCGGGAATCGCGCCCCGAGGCAGCGCGCCTCGATCTGGGGCCGCCGCGCGACCACGGCGTCGCCGACGAACGCGGACTCGGCCGGGACCCCCCCGAGCAATTCCTCGACGCGTCCGACGCTCGGCCCCGCGACGGGCCGCGCCGCGGAATCGAAGAGCTGGCCATAGACCTCCTGCCGAAAGGCGTCCATCATCGCCACGATGAACGGCGCAGCGCCGATGGCACCCGCCGCATTAGCCTCGAGAGCCGACACGCCGATGCAAGGCTTGCCCGAGGCCAGGGCGAGGCCCTGGATCGTGCTGATGCCCACGCGCAGGCCCGTGAACGAGCCGGGGCCCACCGCGAGACCCCAGACATCGACCCGTGCGGGGCCGAGTCCCATGGAGCGGAGCAGAAACTCGATCGCCGGGAGCAGCGTCCCCGAGTGGCCCTGCTGCCGGCCCAGCCGGACCTCGCCGACGACCTCGCCGTCCTCGCCCAACGCCACGCTGCCGTTCGCGGTCGTGGTGTCCGCGGCCAGAAGGAGCATCTCCGAGCGCTAGCTTATACTCACCCGCTCATGCCCGTCGCGACCGCGCTCACACCCGCGATGCAGCAATACTTTCGGATGAAGGCCGAGCATCCGGACGCCCTTCTGTTCTTCCGCATGGGGGATTTCTACGAGCTCTTTTTCGAGGACGCCGAGGTCGCCGCCCGGGCGCTGGACATCGCCCTGACCTCGCGGTCCAAGGAAAAGGACGGCTCGCCCATCCCCATGTGCGGCGTGCCTCACCACGCGGCCTCGGCGTACGTCGGCCGGCTGGTCAAGCAGGGACACAAGGTCGCGATCTGCGAGCAGATGGAGGACCCCCGCGTCGCCAAGGGCGTCGTCAAGCGTGAGGTCGTCCGCGTGGTCACGCCGGGGGTGCTGCTCGACGACGACGCGCTCGAGGCGACCGAGAACGCCTTCGTGGTCGCCCTCGCGTCTTCCGCCA
>DATFEN010000300.1:0-30003 GCA_035251085.1 Vicinamibacteria bacterium
CGTCGTGGCCGCGGTCCACGACCTGCGGCAGTGGTCCGACGACAAGCACCGCAGCGTCGACGACGCGCCCTTCGGCGGGGGACCGGGCATGGTGATGAAGGCCGAGCCTTTCGCCCGGGCTGTCGAGGCCATCCTGCCCGAGCCGGCCGCCGGAAGGCAGGCGGTGGTGCTGTTGTCGCCGCGCGGGCGCCGTTTCGACCAGGCCACGGCAGCTCGCTACGCGAGCCTCGAGCGCCTCGTGCTGCTGTGCGGCCGCTATGAGGGCATCGACGAGCGGGTGAGCAAGTCCGTCGCGACGGAGGAGTTGAGCCTCGGCGACTTCGTCCTGACGGGTGGGGAGGTCGCTGCCCTGGCCGTCGCCGAGGCGACCGTGCGACTCCTCCCCGGCGCCCTCGGAGACGAAGGCTCGGCCGCACAGGACTCCTTCGCCGACGGGATCCTGGACTGCCCGCACTACACACGGCCCGCGAGCTGGCGCGGTCGGGGCGTCCCGGAGACGCTGCTCTCGGGCGACCACGAGCGCATCGCCCGCTGGCGCCGCAAGCAGGCGCTGCGAGCCACGCGGTCGCGCCGCCCGGAGCTGCTGGCGCAGGCCCGCCTCTCCGCGCAGGACGAGAAACTGCTGAGCGAACTCGAGAGGGATGACCGCCAACCCGATTTCGAACCGGAATTGAGCAAGAAGTAAAGGGTGAAGCCATGAATGCGATCGAGTCGGTCGAGACTCCGGACCTGAAGAGCGGGCTGCCTCGCCTGTCGCCTGGAGACACCGTGCGCGTACACGTGCGCGTCAAGGAGACGAGCGTCAAGGAAGAGAAGGGCAAGGCCAAGGAGACCGAGCGCGAGCGCCTCCAGGTGTTCGAGGGGATCGTGATCGGGATCCGGGGCAGCGGCGCGCGGCGCACCATGACGGTCCGCAAGGTCTCGTTCGGAACCGGAGTGGAGCGGATCTTCCCGCTTCACGCCCGCACCATCGAGAAGATCGAGATCGTGAAGCACGCGCGCGTGCGGCGCGCGAAGCTCTACTACCTGCGGGAGCGCAAGGGCAAGGCGGGCCGCATGAAGGAGCAGCGCGAAGACGCCTAGCTCGAGAGCCCGATGGCGACGAGCGTCAAGACCGGCGATCGTCGGAAGAAGAAGCCCCTGGTCCACGAGGGACGCGTCCTCCGCTGCACGGCGAGCTACGAGGACGCTGCTCGCGGCGAGGGCTTCGCCCGCGTCGCGGGCCTCGACGAGGTGGGCCGGGGCGCGCTGTGCGGGCCCGTGATGGCCGCGGCCGTGGTGCTGGGCGACGGGTTCGACATCGAGGGCCTCGACGACTCCAAGCGCCTGACCTGCCGACAGCGCGAGCGGCTCGCGGAGCGCATCCGGGAGGGGGCCCAGGCCTGGGCCATCGGCGCCGCCGAGCCGGACGAGATCGACCGCTTCAACATCCTGCGCGCCACGTACCTGGCGATGCGCCGCGCCCTGACGGGGCTCGGCGCCGCGCCCGACCTGCTGCTCGTCGACGCGCTGGTGATCCCCGAGGTGAGGGTGGTCCAGCGCGCGATCGTCAAGGGCGACGCGTTGTCGGTGTCGATCGCGGCCGCCTCGATCGTAGCGAAGGTCGAACGCGACGCGCGAATGCGGGAGTGGGATGCTCGCTGCCCAGGCTATGGGCTGGCGCGCAACATGGGTTACGCGAGCGCCTTCCACCGCGATGCCCTGCACCGGCTCGGACCCTCGCAGATCCACCGACGCTCTTTCCACGGCACGCAGCCGTGGCTATTCTAGAGGCGCTGACCTAGGATAAGCCCGGGACCAGTGGCCAGAATCAACCCAGTCAAGCTCAAGCAGGACGCCGAGAAGGCCGAGAAGGCCGGCAAGTTCCAGGATGCGATCAGCCTCCTGAACCAGCTCGTCGACGACAACCCGCGCGACTGGAACACCATCAAGAAGATCGGGGACCTGTATGCGCGCACGAACCGCAACCGCGAGGCGTGCGACCAGTACGCCAAGGTCGCCGACTTCTACGCGAAGGACGGGTTCCTGCTGAAGTCCATCGCGATCTGGAAGCAGATCCAGAAGCTGGATCCCGCCGCACTCGACCCCTCCGTCAACCTGGCCGATCTGTACTCGAAGCAAGGCCTCATGATGGAGGCCAAGAGCCAGTACCAGACGGTCGTCGACGAGTACATCAAGCGCGGCAAGACCCGGGAGGCAGGCGAGGCGCTGCGCAAGCTGGCCGACCTCGACCCGTCCGACCTGAAAGTCCGCAGCAAGCTGGCCGATCTCTACATGCGCGAGGGCTCGAAGGAGAGAGCCCTCGACGAGCACGTCGCGATCGCCGAGGAGCTGACCAAGAAGGGTCACCTCAACGAGGCGCTGCAGGTCCTCGAGAAGGGCCTCAAGATCGACTCGAGGAACATCCGGATGCGTGGGGAGATCGCCCGCATCCATGTGGTCCAGCGCAACTTCGAGAAGGCGGCCCAGGTCCTCGAGGAGGTGGTCCGGGAGGCCCCCAAGGACCCCCAGCTCCTGTTCCGGCTCGGCGAAGCCTACGTCGGCGGGAAGAGGCTGGCGGAGGCCGAGTCCATCTTCAAGCGCCTGCTCGAGATCGACGCGAACGATCAGGACAGCCGCGTGCAGATGGGCCGGGTCTGCCTGCTCCAAGGCGATCCCGACGGGGCGTTCGAGCACTTCCAGCCGGTCGTCGAGAAGCTGGTCGGACGCAAGGAAGGGGACAAGGCCATCACGCTCCTCCAGCAGATCGCGCAACAGCGTCCCAACCACATCCCGACCCTCGCGAAGCTGGCGGACCTCTTCAAGACGCTGAAGAAGGACATCCTCCTGACCCAGGCCTATTCGCAGCTGACCGAGGCGTACACACAGGCGGGGCAGTTCGACAAGGCGGCCGAAGTGCTCGAGATCCTCGTGGGCATCGAGCCGCAGAACGGCCAGTACCGCTCGAAGCTCGATTTCGTTCGGGGGAAAGCGGGGGCCGGAGCCCCAGCCGCCGCTGCCAGCGAGGACGAGGACCTGGACTTCGAGGCGGAGCCGCCCGTCGTCGCGGCGTCCGAGCCGTCGGTTCCTACGTTCGCGGCGGAGGACGTCCAGGCAGCGGCCGAGACGTCGCCGTCGGCCGCGCCCGTCGCGATCCGCCCGACCGTCGAGCTGAGCGGCGCGCTGACCGACGAGGACAAGGAGTTCATCGACGAGCACCTGGCCGAGGGCAAGGTGTTCCGGAAGTACGGCCTCGTCGACAAAGCGGCGGATCAGTTCGAGGCGGTGATCGCCCGCTTCCCCGACCACGTGGAGGCCCGCCAGGAGCTTCGCGACGTCTACCGTGAGAAGGGGCAGAAGGACAGGGCCGCCGAGCAGTGCCAGGCGCTCGCCGAGATCCATCGGCTCAAGGGCGACGCGGCGGCTGCGGAGGCCTTCGATGCCGAGGCCCGCGAGCTGAACCCGGCGGCCGCGGCAGCGGCGCGCAGGCCTGCGCCTGCCGCGGCGATCCTCCCCGAGGCGGAGGTGATCGAGGAGGCTCCCGAGATCACGCTCAGCGAGACCGAGGCCCAGGTAGAGATCGAAGAGGACATCTCCCTCGACGTCGAGGAGGAAGCAGCCGAGGTCGAGGAGGGAGGGATCGAGGCCATTCCGGCCGCCGAGGAACCTTCCCTGGAGCTCGGGCTCGAGGACGACGGCGGCGCGCTCTCGGCACAGTTCGTCGAGGAGGAGCCGGTGGCCGTGGAAGCGGTACCGGCGCCTCCGCCCACGCCCGCGGCCCCGGAGATCTCCCTGGCGGCGGAGCCCGAGGAGGAGTTCGTCGTCGGTGTGCCGGAACCAGCCACGCCTGCGCCCCCGCCTCCACCCGCAGCGCGAAGGCCGACCCCACCCTCGAAACCGAGCACGCCGGGTCTGCCGGCGGACCTGCAGAAGGTCCTGGGCGAGGTCGAGGAGTACGTCTCGCTGGGTTTCGTGGACGACGCGCGCGAGGCGCTGCGGGAGATCCTGGGCCGCTATCCGAACCATCCCGCGATCCTCGAGAGGACGCAGTCGCTCGGGCTCTCGCTCGAGGAGCCGGCGCCCGAAGCCCCGCCCGAGGCGCCGCGTGTGGAGGCCGAATCCCCCGCGCTGGACCTGGGATTCGTGGAGCCGGCGCCGGAGCCAGAGGCCGCGTTCGAGCCAGCCTTCGCCGACCTGGCGCCGGCGTCGGCGCCGGCGGTGCCCTCGGACGGCGGGCTCGACCTCGGCGCCGAGCTAGACAACCTCTTCGGCGCGCAGGCGGCGGTCGAGGAGCCCGCTCCTCACACGGAGGCCAGCGCGCTGGGCGACGCCGGACTCGAGGAGATCTTCAAGGAGTTCAAGAAGGGCGTCGACAAGCAGCTCGGCAAGGAGGACTACGACACCCGCTACAACCTCGGCATCGCCTACAAGGAGATGGGCCTGATCGACGAGGCGATCGCCGAGTTCCAGCTCGCCGCCAAGGACGAGACGCGCCTGCTGGAGTGCGCGAGCATGCTGGGCATCTGCTTCATGGAGAAGGGCATGCCCAAGCTGGCGATGAAGTGGTTCGAGAAGGGGCTCGAGACGCCGAACCGGCGCGACGTGGAGTACCAGGCGCTCCGCTACGATCTCGCGGTGGCCCATGAGGCCGCCGGCGACACGCAGCGGGCCTTGAGCCTGTACACCGAGCTGTACGGCCAGGATGCGACCTTCCGCGATGTCGCGACCAAGCTACGGGAGCTCCGCGCGGCGCTGCGCTAGCCGCGGCTCTTGGCCCTCTTCCTCTCGGCGCTCAGCTCGCTGCTCGTCGGCATCGTCCTCCTCGTCGCGCCCTGGACCGTCCTTTGGGACGGTAACGTTCTGCTCCAGCCCAGCTCGTGGCTGCGCGGCGTGCTGCTCAGCCCCTTCGCCCGGGGTGCGGTCAGCGGCCTCGGCCTCGTCAACATCCTGCTCGCCATCGACGAGGCGCGGCAGCTGCTCTCGGGGCCGTCGGATCACGCGGCATGATCACGGTCACGGTCGTGACGGACCGGATGCGCGCCCGCGGCAGCCTGCCGGAGCTGTGTCAGGCGGCGGCGCAGGCCGGCGCCGACTTCGTACAGCTGCGCGAGAAGGACCTCGAGGGTCGGGCGCTGCTCGACCTCGTCTGCGCAGTGGTGACGGCGCTGGCCGGAACGAGCACGCGCGTCCTGGTGAACGGACGTCCGGACGTCGCGCTGGCGGCCGGGACCTGGGGCGTGCAGCTGCCCGAGGACGGGCTCCCCGTCGCCGACGTGAAGCGCGCCTTCCCCGGCCTGATCGTCGGAGCCTCGCGCCACGACGCTGAGGGAGCGCATCGCGCCGCGCGGGAGGGCGCGGACTTCGTCCTGCTCGGGCCGGTGTTCGCCACTCCCGGCAAGGAGCAGCGCGCGCTCGGCCTCGACGGGTTCGCGGCAGTGGCGCGCACGGCGCGTGTGCCCGTACACGCGATCGGCGGCATCGATCCCGGCGTCGCCGCCGCCGTAGCGCGCGCGAACGCCGCGGGCGTTGCGGCGATCCGACCATTCCTGGAGGACCCGGCCCGTGGCGTGCGCGAGCTGAAGGCCGCCCTGGCCGGAGTCGCGGTGTGAGAGAGGCGCTCCAGAACCCCTGGGTCGTCATTCCGGGCGCGCTCGTCGCGTTCCTGACGCTGGCGCGCCTTGCGCGACTGCGTCCAGCCGTGCGCCCGCTCCTGGCTCCGTTCTCGCTCACCGCCGTGGTCTGGAGCGGTCTCACCATCCTGGCCGCCTCGCGAACCAGCGTCGAGCCTGGAGTGCTGGTGCTGCTCCTGCTCGTCCCGCTGCTGATGCTGGTGGTGCGCGGCGCGGTGCTGGTCTTCGACGTGCTGTTCCGTCGCAGCCAGGGGGAGGCGCCGCCCGCCGTTCTCGAGAGCGTGGTGGCCGTGCTGCTCTATGCCGTCGGCGCCGGCGCGATCGCGCACTACGGCTTCGGGCTGGAGCTGACGCCCTTCCTGGCCGGGTCGGCCGTCGTCGGCGCCGTGGTCGGCCTCGCCATGCAAGACACCCTCGGCAACCTGTTCAGCGGCATCGCCCTCAACACCGATTCGCCGTTCCGACTGGGGGACTGGGTGAGGATCGGCGACCACGAAGGTCGCGTCGAGCAGGTGTCGTGGCGGGCGACGCGGCTGCGCTCGTGGTTCGGGGACTCGCTCGTCATCCCGAATGCGGAGGTCTCGAGGCGCACGGTCCTCAACTATTCTCAGCCCCGCCCGCCGCACTCGCGCCTCCTGCACATCGGGGTCAACTACAACACCCCACCGAACAAGGTGTTCTCGGTGCTCGAGAACCTCCTCGAGCAGGTGCCCCAGGTCCTGAAGGAGCCCCACGCCGTGCTCCGCATCGTCGCCTATCGGGACTTCTTCATCGACTACGAGGTGCGCTACTTCCTGGCGCGTTACGAGGACTATCGCGCGATCGAAGGAGAGATCAACCGCCTTGTTTGGTACCACTTCCGGCGCCACGGCATCGAGATCCCCTACCCTAGCCGCACCGTCTACCTGCACCAGGCGGAGTCGGGCGCCCTGGCGCAGGAGCGCGACGAGAGCCGGCTCGAGCGAGCGCTCCGGGCGATCGACCTGTTCCGGCCGCTCTCCGACGATGAACTGCACCTGGCGACAGCGCGCTTCCGGCAGCTCCACTACGCCCAGGGCGAGCGGATCATCGAGGAAGGCGCGCCGGGAGACAGCTTCTTCGTCATCGATCGCGGCGAGGTGGAGGTGCGCAAGGGCTTCGCTGGCGTCTCGCGGCCGCTGGCTCGGCTGATGGAGGGACAGTTCTTCGGCGAGATGGCGCTGCTGACGGGGGTGAAGCGGGCGGCGACCGTGACCGCCGCCACCGACGTCGACGTCTTCACGATCGACAAGGAAGGCTTCCAGCACGTGATCGCCTCGAACCCGGCGATCGCCGTGGACATCTCGACGATCCTCGCCGAGCGTCGCGAAGCGCTGTCGCACGCCGAGGAGGACATCACGGCGCGCTTCGACCGAGAGCCCACGAAGAGTGAGCTGAAGCAGCACCTGCTGGATAGGATCCGCAGCTACTTCGGGCTGTGAGCTGGCGTGCCGCGCCCGCGCCCGTGTTACCATCTAAACGCAAGTGATCGGTTACAGGGCGCCCATCCGGGAGCGACCGGCCGCCCAGGCGAAGCAGGTGGCGGGTCGCCTGTGCCTCGACTTCGCGAACCTGGTGGGGGGCTGGAGCGAGGGCGGCGCGGCACGCGACGATCGGCTGAAGGATTACGCGGACCTCGTGGCGTGGGGATGGAAGGCGGGCCTGCTCGACCATGCTTCGGCCTCCCGCCTGGCGGGCGAGGGAGAAGCTCGCCCGCGGGCGGCCGCCCTCGCCCTGGGCCGCGCCCGCCGGCTGCGCGACGCGATCCACGGCATCGCCAGGCGCTTCGAGCGAGGCGGCTTGCAACGACGGGCCGATCTCGCTGTGCTCGCCGCCGAGGTGCGCATCGCACGGGATCGGCAGCTCCTCGAGCTCGGGAGAGCACGCCTCGAGTGGCGCCTCACGGGAGGGAGTGGCAACCTCGACTCGCCCCTGTGGCCCGTCGCGCTGTCCGCCGAGAGCTACTTCACGAGCGCCGACCTGACCCGGCTCCATTCCTGTCCCGGCGAGGACTGCGGCTGGCATTTCGAGGACGCGACGCGCAACCGCAGCCGCCAGTGGTGTGACATGCGCGACTGCGGGAACGTCGCGAAGGTGCGGCGGTTCCGGTCGCGGCAGCGGAGGCGAGCCTACCGGAAGAACTCGTAGCGGTCGGCGGCGACGATCTCGACGCTGGTGATGGCCGAATCGCGGAGCACCTGGAGGCTGAGCGTCTCGCCGGGTGCGCGCTTCCAGATCTCACGGTACAGCTCGCGGACCGAGCCGACGGCGGCGCCGTCCACGGATAGCAGGAGGTCGCCGCGCAGGATGCCGGCGCGCTCGGCGGGCGAGCCGCCGACGACCCCCGACACCAGCACGCCGCCGTCCCCATCCTGCGGGAAGAGCCCGACCCAGGCGCGTCGCGTGCGCCGCGCGTCGCCGGCCTCGAGGGCTTCGCGCTGCTCGAGGAACAGGTCGATCGGGATGGCGAGGCTGTAGCGGCCCACGGCGGCGAGGCCGAGGGAGATGATGCCCACCACGCGGCCGCGCGCGTCGAACAGCGGCGCGCCGGCTAGGCCCGGGTTGAGGATCGTGGTCATGATCGCCCGGTCGAGCATGTATTCCCAGAACGCCTCGAACGGGCCGACGCGGAACACGTGGCCGCTGGCCGCTTTGCGCTCGCGCTCGGTTGTCCAGGTCACCAGGAAGACCGGCGTACCCGGCAGCGTCTCGGAGGAGCGGCCCAGGTCGGCAGGGGGGAGCGCTTCGCCGGCGGTGGTGAGCAGCGCGAGCCCGCTCTCGTGATCGACGCCGGCGCGCACCACGCCGCGCTCCCGGCCATCCGGGCCCGTGAGCTCGACCGAGGACGCGCCCATCACGAGGTAGTGGGCGGTCAGGACGCGGTCTGAGGCGATCGCGACGCCCGCGCCGAAGCGTTCCTCGCCGAGGAGCGCTGCAGAGGGATGCTCGGCCGGGACCGTGGTGCGCAGGAAGACGACCGAGAAGGCGGCGCTCCTTGGGATGGCGACGGGGGCGTCCACCTCACCTCCTGGCCGAACCGATTATATGAGGAGGGCCGCCACCTCGCGCAGGTGCTGCACGCGCGGTCGCGGCCTGCGCACGCCGCGCGGGATCGGACGGCCGCGGTCGACCCACACGAAATCCACGCCGGCGGCGCGCGCCGCAGCATGGTCCACGGCCACGTCGTCGCCGACGTACACGGCCTCACCGGCGGCAACGCTCAGCTCCTCGAGGGCGATCCCCAGGATGCGCGGATCGGGCTTGGCAAACCCGCACGCCTGCGAAGTGATCACGGTGTCGAAGAAGGGACGCAGCCCGGAGACCCGCAGGCGCCCGTTCTGGATGCGGGTCAGGCCGTTCGTCACGATGCCGAGCCGGAAGCGGCACGACAGCGCCCTGAGCGTCGCCCGACAGCCGGGGTGCAGGTGGGCTGTTCGCGCCAGCTCGCTCTCGAACGCCCTCGAGAGGCGCAGCGCGCGCCGTGGGTCGGCGCCGGTCTCCTCGAGGAACTCGCTGAATCGCTCCACGGCGAGCTCCGCCGCTCCGATCGCGCCCTGGCGGTACCGCTCCCAGAGCCGATCGTTGATCTCGCGGAACAGCCGGAGGCGTCGGGTCGAGAACGGCAGGCCGAGGTCCCGCAGCGCCGCGGCCAGGGCTGCGCGCTGGGACCTCCCGAAGTCGAGGAGGGTTTCGTCGAGATCGAAAAGGACCGCGCGGAGGGGCAGGAGGCTACTTGGCGCGGTACGTGATCAGGCCGCGCTTCAGGTCGTAGGGCGATACGCCTACGGTCACCCGGTCGCCCTGGATCACGCGGATGCGGAACTGTCGCATCTTCCCGTTCAGACGGGCCAGCACTTCGTGGTTCTCGCCGACCTTCACCTTGTAGTTGCCGCCGGCCAGGACCTCGGTCACGACGCCCTGAAGCTCGATCAGGTCTTCCTTGCTCATTCTCCTCCTGGGTTGGAACACGAGATTATCGGCTGTCGGAACGGGCGCTGCAACGCGGCCGGCGTTAGCATGCGGCCCGCCATGTCGCGGCGGGTCTCGGTGGTCGTTCCGTGTCGCGACGAGGACGCTGAGGCCCGCTTCCAAGCGCGGGATTATACTGGCCCGCCATGTTGACACTCGCGCTGCTCCTCGTCGTCGGCGCTGCGCCGGCGCGCCCCGTGCACACATACTCGATCGTCGCCCGCGACGCCGAGACAGGCGAGCTGGGCGTGGCCGTCCAGAGCCACTGGTTCTCGGTCGGCTCGGTCGTGTCCTGGGCGGAGGCCGGCGTCGGGGCGGTGGCGACCCAGTCGTTCGTGGATCCCGGCTACGGGCCACTGGGCCTCGACCTCATGCGCGCGGGGCGCTCCGGACCCGACGCGCTCGCGTCGCTGCTCACGGGAGATGCGCAGCGCGACGTGCGTCAGGTAGCGATGATCGATGCCCAAGGCCGTGTGGCGTCACACACGGGGAAGCTGTGCATCCCCGCTGCCGGGGGCCAGACGGGCCAGGGCTACGCGGTCCAGGCCAACCTCATGGAGCGGGACAGCGTCTGGCCGGCGATGGCTCGGGCCTACGAAGCAGCCAAGGGCGACCTGGCCGAGCGCCTGCTGCAAGCGCTCGAGGCCGCGGAGCGCGAGGGCGGCGACATCCGCGGCCGGCAGTCCGCGGCGATCCTGGTGGTGAAGTCGAAGGGGTCGGGCCGTCCCTGGGCCGACAAGGTCTTCGACATGCGCGTCGAGGATCATCCCGATCCCCTCGTCGAGCTGCGGCGCCTGGTGACCGTCCAGCGCGCCTACAACCACATGACCGCGGGCGACGATTGCACCGCGATCAAGGACTGGGCGTGCGCCGAGCGCGAGTACGGCGAGGGCGAGAGGCTGCAGCCGCAGAACGCGGAGATGGCGTTCTGGCACGCCGTCGCGCTGGCCACCAACGGCAAGCTGGACCCGGCGCGCCCGCTCTTCGCCAAGGCGTTCGCGGCCGATCCGCGCTGGCGCGAGCTGGTCAAGCGCCTCCCCGCCGTGGACCAGCTCCCGAAGGATCCGAAGCTGCTCGAGCAGATCCTCGCGATCCGCTGATCCATGCTTCTCCCCCTGCTGCTGGCCGCCCAGGCGGCCGTCGACGCACCGCGGCTCACTCCGGCGACGCTGCCGCCCGTCGCTTCCGATGCGGTTCGCGTCTTCCTCGTGCGCCACGGCCAGGCGTTGTCGAACCTCGACCCGACCCCCGATCTTCCGGCCGAGCAGCTCGATCGCCTGACGGAGCTCGGCCGAGCGCAGGCGCGGCGCGCCGCGGAGGCCGTGCGCCGCGTGTCGATCGAGCGCATCCTGACCTCGCCGGCGGGTCGCGCGCAGGAGACGGCGAGCGTGCTCGCCGGGATCCTCGGGCTGCCGATCGAAGTCGAGCCGCGCGCGAGGTCCCTCGAGCTGGGCCGCGGGCTGGACTGGGATGCTCGCGAAGCCGAGTGGGCCAATGGGCGAGACCCGTCGCCAGAAGGGGGCGAGTCCCTGGAGGCGGTCGGCAAGCGGGTGCTCGCCGTCGTCGAGGCGTTGGTCAAGCGGCCGGGACGCAGCGTGTTGCTGGTCGCTCACAGCGAGGTGATCGCGGCCTTCGTGGGCGAGCTCTCGGGGCTGCCCGCTCCGAACCGCTGGCCGCCGGCCGTGCCGAACGGGTCGATCACGGTCGTGGAGGCGCGGGCCGGCGAGCGGCCGCGCGTCCTGCTGGCGAGCCATCTGCCTGCGCCGGCGGCCCCCTGAGTCGTGCCAGAGCTGCCTGACCTGCTTCGCATCAGGACCAAGCTCGACACCCGGCTGCGCGGCCGCCTCGTCAGCTCGGAGCGTGTGCGGGAGCCGGTGGTGATGCGGTTCGCCGTGCACGGCAACCTCTCGCTACTGCTGGGCCGCCCGCTCCGGGAGGTGGGCCGGCGTGGCGCGGCCATCCTCCTGCGCTTCGAGGGTCTCGACCTCGCCGTGGATCCGATGCTGGCTGGCCGCTTCCGCTTCGCGGAGCCGGGTGAGAAGGACCCGGTCTCCCTCGCCTTCGCCCTGGGCTTCGGCGACGTCGAGCTGCGCTACCTCGACGACAAGAAGATGGGCAAGGCCTACCTGATCACGTCCGGGGACTGGGGCGCGATCCCAGCCTTGCGCGCTGGCGGCATCGACATCCTCTCTCCAGAGTTCACCCGCGAGCGTTTCTTCAGCCTGTTGCGCCGGCGTCGCGACCAGGTGCGCGTGTTCCTGCTCGACAAGAAGGCGCTCGACACGATCGGCAACGCCTACGCCGACGAGATCCTCTTCGAGGCGGGGATCCACCCGAAGACGTGGTGCCGAGCGATCGACCACGAAGGGGCGGTGCGCCTCCACGACGCGATCGTGTCGGTCATGCGGGCGGCCATCGACGAGGTGGCACGCCGCGACGAGCCCATCGACGTCAAGGTGCGCGATTTCCTCAAGGTGCGCCTCAAGGACGTCTGCCCTCGCTGCGGCTCGAAGCTCCGCACAGCCGGTGTCAAGGGGATGGACGCGTTCTTCTGTCCGAACTGCCAGCCGGCCACGCGTCCCGGCTTCGTCGACTGGAGGAAGACCGGAGTCTAGCGGGCCAGCGGCGCGCGTGCCCGATCAGCGGCTTCTGCTAACCTCTAGTCCACGCAGCACAGATTCAGCTGACTTGGGGGCTTGATGGATCCAACTGGTTGGGCCGAACTCGGGTGGCAGGCCTGGCTCACCCTCGGGATGATCGGCCTGGTGTTCGCCGCACTGCTCGCGACCAAGGCTGCGACGGACGTCGTCCTCACCGGCGCCGTGACGATCCTCATGGTCGCCGGTGTGCTGCTGCCGAAAGAGGCTCTGGCTGGCCTCGCGAACGAAGGCATCGTCACGATCGCCGTCCTCTACGCGGTCGTGGCCGGGCTCGACGCCACGGGCGGAAGCACGATCATCGCCGAGCGCTTTCTGAGCCGCCCGAAGTCCGTCACCAGCGCGCTCATGAAGATGATGTTTCCCGTGACCTTCGTCAGCGCCTTCATGAACAACACGCCGGTGGTCGCGATGTTCCTCCCGGCGGTGAACGACTGGGCCAAGCAGAACCGCATCTCCGTCTCGAAGCTCATGATCCCCCTGAGCTATGCGGCCGTGCTCAGCGGCACCGTGACCATGATCTCGACCGCGACCAACCTGCTCGTCAACGGCATGCTCCTCCAGGCGAAAGGCCACAGCATGCACATGTTCGAGCTCACCTGGGTGAGCATTCCGATCACCATCGCGGGCGTGCTCTTCGTGGTCGCGACCAATCGATGGCTGCTGCCCGATCGGCGGGCGGAGATCGGCCAGTTCGGCGATCCGCGAGAGTACTCGGTGGAGATGATGGTCGAGCCCAATGGCCCGCTGGTCGGCAAGACCATCGAGCAGGCCGCGCTGCGCCAGCTGCCGAACACGTTTCTCGCGGAGATCGAGCGCGGCGGCGAGATCCTGGCGGCCGTCGCGCCCGACGTCGTGCTCCGTGCTGACGACCGGCTCGTGTTCGTCGGGGTGATCGGCGCGGTCGTCGACCTCCAGAAGGTACGCGGGCTCAAGCCCGCCACCAACCAGATCTTCAAGCTCGACTCGCCGCGCTCCGGGCGCTGTCTGATCGAGGCCGTCGTGTCGCACCGGTGCCCTATCGTCGGTCGCTCCATACGCGATGGTGAGTTCCGCTCGCTCTACAACGCCGTCGTCATCGCGGTGGCACGCAGCGGCGAGCGCGTCAACGACAAGATCGGAGACATCGTGCTGCAGGCCGGCGATACCCTGTTGCTCGAGGCGCATCCGTCGTTCGCAGAGCAGCAGCGCAACTCCCACCACTTCTACCTGGTGAGCCGTGTCGAGGAGTCGTCGCCGGTCAACTACGACCGCGCGTACCTTGCGATCGCGATCCTCATCGGGATGATCCTGCTCGCGAGCTTCACCAGCCTGGGCATGCTCAAGTCCGCAATGATCGCGGCGGGCGTGATGATCTTGACCCGTTGCTGCACCAGCGTCCAGGCCCGCCGCAGCGTCGAGTGGAAGATCATCCTCACGGTGGCGGCTGCGTTCGCGCTCGGGACTGCCGTCGAGAAGTCCGGCCTGGCTCGAGCGATCGCCCACGAGCTGACGACCGCCGCCGCGGGCGATCCGATGTTGAGCCTCGTCGGGATCTACGGAGGAACGCTGCTGCTGACCGAGCTGATCTCGCACAGCGCTGCGGTCTCGCTGCTGTTCCCGATCGCGCTCGGAACTGCGCAGAACCTCGGCATCGACTACATGCCCTTCGTCGCTGCCGTCACCGTCGCCGGCTCGCTCGGGTTCGCCACCCCACTCGGGTACCAGACGCACATGATGGTGTACGGACCGGGCGGCTATCGCTTCAGCGACTTCCTCCGCGTCGGGATCCCCATGGATATCCTGTGCTGGGCGCTTGCGATGCTGACGATTCCGTGGGTGTTTCCGCTGGCTCCCCGCTGAGAAGGGCCCCGGTCTAGAGATCTCGGCGCAGCGCCGAGCGGGCCGCGTGCCAGCCGCACAGGCCATGGGCACCGGCTCCCGGGGGTGTCGACGAGGAACATAGGAACACTCCAGGCAGCGGCGTGGCGTACGGGTCCAGGGACAGCACCGGTCGCGCAAGCAGCTGACGCAGGTCGGCGGCGCCGCCGCCGATGTCGCCCCCGGTGTGGTTCGGATTGTCGGCCTCGAGGCGCGCCGGATTCCACACGCTGCGGGCGCGGACGAGGTCGGCAAAGCCGGGCGCGAAGCGCTCGATCTGCGCTTCGATCCGAGGCAGCAGGTCCCCGGCCCAGGCGTTGGGGACGTGGCCATAGGCCCAAGCCACGTGACGTCCCTCCGGCGCGCGAGACGGGTCGAACAGCGTGGGTTGGACCAGGATGACGAACGGGCGCTCGGGAGCCGCTCCCTGCGCGACCGCCGACTCGCTGGCCGCGATCTCCTCGAAGCTCGCGCCCAGGTGCACGGTCGCTGACCGGCCGCACGTGGACGCCCGCCAGGGAATGGGTCCGTCGAGCGCATAGTCGATCTTGAAGACGCCCGCCCCCGGCCGGAAGCGCTCGAGCGCACGGCGATAGCGTGAGGACAAGCGCGGTCCGGCGATTGCGAGGAGCTGTTGCGGCGTGACGTCGAGGAGCGTGCAGCGAGCGGACGGCAGCTCGTCCAACGAGCCCACGCGTGCCCCGCACACGACCACGCCGCCGAGCGAATCGAGATGCGCGACGAGCGCGTCCGCGATGCGCTGTGAGCCTCGCTTCGCGACGGGCCAGCCTCCGGCGTGGGCCGTCGCGCCGAGGACCAGGCCGATCGCGGCTGTCGCCGCAGCATCAAGGGGCAGGTTGCCGTGCGCCGCCAACCCGGCGAAGAGCGCGCGGGCGCGGGCGCCTTCGAAACGAGCCCGCGCGAACCCCGCGGCGGAGCGAATCGCGTCGAGCCCGAAACGCGCGAGGAGCAGCGGATGGCGTGGGAAGCGAAGCGGCGCCAGCGCGTCGCCGGCCAGCGCATCCCAGCGATCGACCAGCGGCGCGAACACGCCGGCCCAGGCCGGTCCGTCTGGGCCGAGGGCGGCGGCGGTCGTCGTCACGCTCCGCTCGAGCACGACCGCCGTGCCGTCGTCGAACGGGTGTGCGAGGGCGAGGGGCGGCACGACCCACTCGCACCCAGGCACCGTACGGAGGAAGGGCGACAGCGCTCCGATCGCGAAGATGCTGGCGCAGAGGTCGTGGACGAACCCCGGCTCGGTCAGCTCGGCCGAGCGCAGCCCGCCCCCCGGCCGCTCCGAGGCCTCGAGCACGAGCACGCGGCGCCCGGCGCGGCCGAGGGTGATCGCCGCGGCGAGACCGTTGGGGCCCGAGCCGACGACAACCGCGTCCCAGTGTCCGGACGGGACGCGCTCCCGCCAGCCCGGCGTCACCTGCGGATCTCGTACTGCTCGGCGAGGTGCAGGTCGAACGGTTGGTGCTTCGGGTTGCGGCGAAAGCCGCGAAGATGGGCGTGGCAGCGATAGCAGACTGTGATCTCCGGCAGCAGCGCGTACAGGGCGGCATCCACGAGCACCGCAACCAACAGGCTCGCGTAGTAGGGAGTGAAGGGCGCCAGGACCGCCCCGACGATCACGATCGCGAGTCCGGCCTTCTGGTTGAAGTCTCGCTGGACGTAGAGTTGCTCGCCGTCGCAGGCCGGACAGCGGTCGATCACGCCTTCCCGCGCCGACGACGTGAGGCGCAGCTCTCGCGTCGCGCCGCAATGCGGGCAACGGCCGTGTCCGTCGAGCGCGGACGTGGCCTCCCGGCCGCACGTCGCGCACGCGAACGCGATCTCGGGCTCCCGGCTCACAGCGGCAGGCCGGCCGCCACCCGCAGGTACTTCGCAAGCAGCTCGCCGGACATCACCAGGAAGAGCTGCACGTAGAGGATCCCTGTGGCGGACTGCGTCGAGCGGATCTCGACGGTCTTCCACACGAACCACAGGAGCGACGCGGGCCCGGCGATGCCGAACAGCATGCGCATCCAGACGAAGACGCCGTCGGGGCTCCACAGCCCCAGCGCCACCTGGCGCGCGTCCTCGAGGCCGGCCGCCACGGGGCCCAGGAGCGCGAACGTCACGACCCCTGCGCGGAGCGCGAGAGCGACGATGAACAGGATGGTGAGGCGCCGGAGCGCCACGATCGGCAGGTCGAGGACGACCAGGTAGAAGTGGCCGAGGATCATCGCGGCTGCCGCCGCGCCGAGGAGCAGGATCGACGTCACGTCCGTGGCCGCCACGAGCAAGCGGCGGTCGGCGGGCGTGCTCAGCACGACGCCCGCGAGGCCCGCGGCGACGGAGGCGGCCAGGAGCGGAGCCAGGAGCTGCCTCCAGCTGAAGTGCGCGGCGCGGTTGTAGAGGACGCAGAACAGCAGCGACGCCACGGCCGCCGCCAGCACGATCGAATAGAGGGAGCCTCCGGGCGCCGAGGAGCCGCCGGCCAGACCGTAGCGGCGCAGGGCCAGAGAGATGGCTGCCGTCATCATCGAAGCGGCGATCGCGGAGCAGAGCTTGAAATACTTGACCCCCGCGCGTTCCGGGACGAGGAACAGCGTTGCCAGCAGCCCGAGGGCGAAGTGGCCCAGGTAGAGGAAGAAGACCGTGGTCACGCGCGGCTCTCGATCGCCGTGCGCTCGGGCGACGCGGGAGCGAAGGGATCGCAGCGACCCTCGGGGTGCGGGCACCCGCGCGCCGCGATGTGGGCCTCGACCTCCGCCTCGAAGCGCGCCAGGAGGCCGCGGACGGAGCCGGCCGCGGTGCGGGAGTGCGCGCAGTAGCCATGCTCCGCCATGAACCCGGCCGCCTCGGCGAGGAAGCCCAGATCGGCGGCGCGTGCCTGCCCGGCCTCGACGCCGCGCAGGATGTGCGCGAGGCGCGCGGTTCCCAGCGTGCACGGCGGACACTGCCCGCACGACTCGCGCTCGAAGAAAGCGGCCAGGGATTCCGCGACGCTCACCGGGCAGGCCGAGCGGCCGATGACCAGGAGAGATGCGGTTCCGAGCCCGGAGCCGGCGGAGCGCAGCGCGTCCGGATGGAGAGGAATCCGCGCGCCGTCGGGGCCGAGGGGCGGGGCCGAAGGCCCGCCCGGGAACAGCATGCCGACGCCATCGAGCGCTCCGCCACCCTCCTG
Organism: Vicinamibacteria bacterium; assembly: GCA_035251085.1. GTDB lineage: Bacteria > Acidobacteriota > Vicinamibacteria > Fen-336 > Fen-336 > DATFEN01. The sequence continues at coordinate 17,286 of DATFEN010000300.1, forward strand.
ATCGACGATGCGCCCGAGAGGCGTGCCGAGTGGCACCTCGTAGACGCCGGGCCGCTGGACGTGCCCCCACAGCGAGACGAGCGTGGTCTCCGACGCGCGAAACCCGGCGGGGTCAGCCACCGCCGCGGGGACGCGAGCCAGGGTCTCGACGTTCTGGACGAGCGTGGGCCTGCCGAACAGGCCAGCGGCGTAGGGCAGCGGTGGCTTGGGACGCGGCCAGGCAGGCCGCCCCTCGAGCGATTCCAGGAGCGCCGTCTCCTCGCCCGCGATGTAGCTGTCCTCGCCGCGCCGGATCTCCACGCTGAGCCCTTCGATGGGCTCTGCGCGCAGCGCGCGCTCCAGCGCGTCGGCCGAGCGCTCGAACGAGCCCTTCAGATACACGAACGCTCCGGTTGCCCCTGTGGCGCGAGCAGCCAGACGCAGCCCGGCGAACACGTCCGCCGGCCGCGTTTTCATGACGTGGCGGTCCTTGATGGAGCCCGGCTCGCCCTCGGCGCCGTTCGCCACGACCACCGGGGAACGGCCCGCGCCCGCGAAAGGATCGCAGGCTTCGGCCCGTACGGCCTGCCACTTGCGCGCGACCGGAAACCAGCCGCCGCCGCGACCTCGAAGCCCAGAGTCGGCGAGGCGGCGCACGATCTCCGGCGCGTCGAGGGAGCCAGCCATGCCCGTAAGCAGTTCATTATACTGAGGCTGCACAAAGGCCGCGTTTGGAGTACGATTGTTCGACAGGAGAGAACAAGGCGATGATTACGCTGACTTCCACTGCGGCGGAAAAGGTCAAGGGCATCCTGGACCAGGAGAAGGAGAGCATTCCCAACGGCGGCCTGCGCATCTACGTGCAGGGCGGCGGATGCTCCGGGTTCCAGTACGGCATGGTGCTGGACGAGGCCGCGGATGGCGACGAGACCTTCGAGGTCTCGGGTGTCAAGGTCATCGTCGACGCGATGAGCATGCGCTACATCGAGGGCGCGGAGGTCGACTACAAGAACGACCTGCTCGGCGGCGGCTTCGCGATCAAGAACCCGAACGCGGTCTCCACCTGCGGCTGCGGCCACTCCTTCCAGGCGAAGGGCGAGGCTGGCGGCCACCAGCACTGACCCAGCCGAAGACGCCGTGACGGGCGCGCTGCCCGAGAAGATCCCGCTGTTCCCGCTGCCGAACGCGGTGCTGTTCCCCGGCATGCCCATGCCGCTTCACGTGTTCGAGCCGCGCTACCGCAAGATGGTCGGCGACGCACTGGACGGGCCGCGCATCATCGGCATGGTGCTGCTGCGCGCGGGCTTCGAGGCGGACTACGAGGGCCGGCCGCCGATCTACACGATCGGCTGCGCGGGACGCATGGACCGCTGCGACTCGCTGCCCGATGGACGCTTCAACATCGTGCTGCGCGGACTGCGCCGCTTCCAGGTCCTCGACGAGCATCCCGGCGAGCCCTACCGCATCGCGAGCGTCCGCGGGCTGGACGATCCGGCGGGCGACGTCAAGGCGCTCGAAACGTCGCGGCCGCGGCTGCTCGCGGCCATCGGCCGCGCGAGCGACGGTCCGGCCGTGCTGGTGATGCAGAACGAGCTGCCCGCCGACGCCTTCGTGAACGCCCTTTGTCAGTCCCTGGACCTCGAGCCGCTCGAGCGGCAGTCCCTGCTCGATTGCGACAGCGTGTCCGAGCGCTGCACGCGCCTCGTCGAGATCCTCGAGTGGAAGGCGGTCGAGCAGGCGCATGGCGGCGGCGGAGGGCTGCACTAGCCATCCCGATGCAGTACCGCCGCCTCGGGCGCACCGACATGACCGTATCCGCGATCAGCTTCGGAGCCTGGGCGATCGGAGGCGCCTGGGGAGCCGTCGACGACGAGGAGTCGCTGCGCGCGCTTCACGCCGCCATCGACATGGGCGTCAACCTCATCGATACGGCGGACGTCTACGGCGACGGGCGCAGCGAGCGCCTCGTGGCGCGGTTGAAGCGGGAGCGGCCGCGCGACGCCATCTGGGTCGCGACGAAGGCTGGTCGCCGGTTGCCGACCCAGACGCCGGACGGATACAACCGCGAGAACCTGGCGGCATGGGTGGAACGGAGCCTGAGGAACCTCGAGATGGACGCGCTGGATCTCCTGCAGCTTCACTGCCCGCACCCCAAGCTCTACGAGATGCCCGAGGTGTTCGGGATCCTCGACGAGCTGGTGTCCGCCGGCAAGCTGCGCCACTATGGCGTGAGCGTCGAGACCGTCGACGAGGCGTTCCGCGCCATCCGCCACCCCCGCGTCGCGAGCGTCCAGATCATCTTCAATGTCTTCCGCCAGAAGCCCGCGGATAGCTTCTTCGGCGCGGCGAAGGAGCACGGCATCGGGATCCTCGCGCGCGTGCCCCTGGCCAGCGGGCTCTTGACCGGAAAGCTGACGCGCGAATCCACGTTCGCCGAAAGCGACCACCGCCGTTTCAACCGCGAGGGCCAGGCCTTTGACAGGGGCGAGACGTTCTCCGGGGTGCCGTACGAGATCGGCCTCGACGCGGTCGAGGCGCTGCGTCCTCTCGTGCCGGCCGGCACATCCCTCGCGCAGTTCGCCCTACGCTGGATCCTGATGTTCGAGGCCGTGAGCTGCGCGATCCCGGGCGCGAAGACCGAGACACAGGCGCGCGACAATGCCGCCGCGGCCCGGCTGCCGCCGCTGAGCGAAGAGACGATGGCTGCGGTTCGCGCCGTCTACGACCAGCGGATCAGGCCTCTCGTCCACGCGAGCTGGTAGCGTGGGCTACCGCGTGCTCGCGGATGCGGTCGTCGCGCTCCATCTGGCCTTCATCCTCTTCGTCCTGCTCGGCGCCGCGCTGGCGTTTCGGTGGCCGCGGATCGTCTGGCTGCACCTGCCGTGTGCGGCCTGGGGCGCCTGGGTGGAGCTGGCCGGCTGGATCTGCCCGCTGACGCCCCTCGAGATCGAGCTGCGCCGCACCGCGGGGCTCGAAGGCTACAGCGGGGGCTTCATCGAGAACTATGTCATCCCGGTCGTCTACCCGGAGGCGCTCACTCGAACGCTGCAGGTCATCATCGGCGCGGCCGTGCTGGCGCTGAACGCGGTACTCTACGGGGCCCTCTGGCGCTCCCGCCGACTTTTTGGAGCTCGCGCGCGTCTCTAAGCCCAGGAGGCGCCGCAGGCGGCCCTCCAGTCAATTCCTTGGAGGGAGGATCGCATGAAGCAGTCGCGGATCGCCGCAATTGCGGGCGGGGTGACGCTCGGGCTCGCGCTGACCGCCGCCGTTCCGTTCGTCACGGCGGGTGAGGTCAGCAAGCGCATCGAGATCGTGCGCACGTCCGGCGGGTCCCATCTGGGCGTGCGCCTGGACAACATTGAGGGTGACGAACGCGGCGCCGTGGTGAGAGAGGTCGTGAAGGATTCTCCCGCGGAAGAAGCGGGCTTGAAGGAAGGCGACGTGATCGTCCGATTCGACGGCGAGGCCGTGCGGAGCGCCTCCCAGCTCGCCCGGCTCGTATCGGAGACGCCCTCCGGCCGCGCCGTCACGATCGAGGTGCGCCGCGGGGGCGCCACGCAGAAGCTCGACGCGACGCTGAGCGACGAGGGCCGCGGCGGCCTGCTGCGCCACTTCGGACTGGACGACGACACGCTGGCAGTGGAGCCGCCCGAACCTCCGGACCCCCCGGAGGCGCCCCGCGCACCCCGAGCGCCCAGAGCCCCACGGCCGCCCCGGTTCGACTTCCGGTGGAACGAGGACGACTTCCCCAGCTCGTTCCTCTTCCGCGGCGGCCCCCGCAAGCTGGGAATCGAGTATCAGCCGATCGAGGGTCAGCTCGCGAAGTACTTCAAGGTGCCGAGCGAGCAAGGGGTCCTCGTGACGTCGGTGGACGAAGGCGGTCCCTCGGGCAAGGCCGGCCTCAAGGCCGGCGATGTGATCCTCAAGCTCGACGGCAAGGCGATCGAGGACGCGGGTGATCTCCGCCGCGCGCTCGACGGAGCCGAGTCCGGCGTCGAGGTTCCCATCCAGGTTCTGCGAGACGGACGAGCGCTCGACCTGAAGGTGACGCTGGGCGGCGACAAGCAGAAGACGCGGCCCGAAGAGACGACCTAGAGTGCTTGCGGACCGGCGACCTCGCCTACGGGGAGCACAGGCGCCGGTCCGCCCGTCAGTTCCACGACCAGCCGCGTCGCTCCCACGACGAGCGCCGGCACGAGCGCGAGGTTCGCGCACGGCACGATCAGGACGGCCAGGGCGAGCAGCCCGAATCCCATGCTCTCGGGCCACCACTCGCGATGCCAGGCGCGGCGCTCGGCGAAGCCGAGGCCGCGACGCATCAGGCTCGGCTCGGTGAGCTGGAAGGACAGCGCGCGGGCCGCCCACAACGCCGCCAGCGGCGGGCCCGCGAGCGGCACCAGGCCGATCACGAACACGAGCGGCGCCGCTGCCAGGAAGTAGAGCGCCGAGCGCAGCGACTCCCTCACCTCCCATGTCAGCCCGCGTCCCACATCCGCGGAGGCTGCCGCGGCGGAGCGCTCGCTCTCCTTAGCGAGCCGGTCGAGGACGGGGGCGGCCAGCAGCAGCGCCACGGCCAGGCCCAGCGCCAGCGCCGTGATCAGCGTCGCGAGCCAGACGCTGACCGTCAGGAGCGCAGCGATCGGGGTCGGAACGCGCTCCGGGGCGGGCGTCAGCGCGGCCTCGATGCTGGGCCCCGCATAGAGGCCCACGGCCAGGCTGCCGCCGACGCAGACGAACGCGAGCAGGGCCGGAAGGACAGCCAGGGGCACAAGCCGCGGCCGCCGCACGAGATAGATGAAACCGCCCGGCACGTGCCATGCGCCTGCGGCCGCGCGGCGCAGCGTGCCCGGGAGCGAGCGCACGGCCGTGACGACCATGGAGACGGAAGCCTACCAGACTCGTGGCAGAATGCCCGGCGCGCATGCAGGACGTCATCGCAATGATCCTCGGCGGTGGGCGGGGCACGCGGCTGTTCCCGCTCACCCTCCACCGCTCCAAGCCCGCGGTGCCCATCGCCGGGAAGTACCGTCTCATCGACATCCCGATCAGCAACTGCCTGAACTCGAACTGCCGGCGCATCTTCGTGCTGACGCAGTACCAGTCCGAGAGCTTGAACAAGCACCTGAACCACACCTACAAATTCGACTACTTCTCGTCGGGCTTCGTCGCGCTGCTGGCCGCCGAGCAGACCGAGGAGCACTCCGACTGGTTCCAGGGCACCGCCGACGCGGTGCGCCGCAGCTTGCGCCACCTGGCCGAGCACCGCTTCCGAGAGGCGCTGATCCTCTCGGGGGACCAGCTCTACCAGATGGACTACCGGAAGATGCTGGACACCCACCGGCGCCACGTGGCCGACGTGACCGTCGCCGTGACGCCGGTGACGGCCGAGCAGGCGCCGGCGCTGGGCATCCTCAAGGTGAACCGCCAGGGTCGGATCACGCACTTCGAGGAGAAGCCGAAGCCGGAACGCCTGCCAGAGCTCGTCTCGGAGATGGCGGGAGCCGGACCGCCGTCGTACCTGGCCTCGATGGGCATCTACGTGTTCAACCGCGAGGCCCTCGAGCGCTCGCTGGGCGACGCGACGCTCAACGACTTCGGCAAGAACGTCATCCCCGAGGCGGTGCCACGCCTGCGCGTGCACGCCCACGTCCAGCGCGGCTACTGGGAGGACGTGGGCACGATCAAGTCCTACTTCCTCGCGAACCTGGCGCTGTGTCAGCCCGTGCCGCCCTTCGACTTCTACGACGCGGCGCGCCCCGTCTACACCAACCCGCGCCTGCTTCCGGCCACCAAGGTCGAGTCCTGCTCGGTGAAGAACGCCCTCGTCTCCGAGGGCTGCATCCTCGTCGGCGCGGAGGTGGAGCGCGCCGTGCTCGGCATCCGCAGCCGCATCGCGCGGGGCGCGCGCATCCGCGAGAGCCTGGTGCTTGGCGCCGACTTCTACGAGACCCTGGACGAGATCCAGCGCCAGGCGGGTCGCGCCACGCCGCCGATCGGGATCGGCTCAGACACCGTGGTCGAGCGCGCGATCATCGACAAGAACGCGCGCATCGGCGCGGGGGTCAGCATCCTCAACGAGGCCGGCGTCCAGGAGGCGGACGGCGACGGCTACTTCATCCGCGAGGGAATCGTGATCGTGCCCAAGAACGGCGTGATCAAGGACGGCACGGTGATCTGAGCTGGGCGCGCTACTCCGCGCGGATCTTCTCGATCTTCGCGTCGCGCTCCGAGGCGATGCGCTCGCGGTCCCGCTGATACTCCTGCTCGAGCTTCTCCAGCTCCTCGGGCGTGTCGGCCTTCCTGCGGTTGGACTGGTAGAGGATCTCGCGCTCCACGAGCCGCGCGTCGAGGACGCGCCGGACATCGGCGATGCGTGCGCGCTGGTCCTCCCTCAGCGGCCGCTCCTCGACGCCCTGCTCGCGGTCGCGCTTGCGCAGTCGCTCCATGGCCAGCTCGTAGGCGGACTTCGGTGCATCGTCCTCGCTCATCCCGACTCCTCCTCCGATTGTACGCGGGCCCGACCCAGGCGCTGCGCAAAGAACGACTCGAGGGCCAGAAGGAGCGGCGTGGGCTCGACGACCAGCATGTTCTCCGCGTGCAGCCCGCGCTCGATCATCACCAGGTGCTTGGGCTCCGCCGCCGAGGCGAAGAGGCGCTCGGCGTGCTTGGGCGGGATGAGCCAGTCGTCCGAGCCGTGGACGATCAGCACCGCCCGAGGTGCGACGCGCCCGATCAGGCGCGAAGGTACGGCACGTCGCAACGGCAGGCCCGGAAGCACGCGCGTGCGACGCCGTCGGCGACGGGCCATGGGGCCGAGGCTTCGCAGCAGCCCGCGTCCCACGAAGTTGTGGTCGAGGATGAACAGGCGGTGCGGCGTGCCGACCAGCGCGATCGCGTCGAAGGAGCCGTGGAGCGCCGCCGCGACGCAGGTGTGGAAGCCGCCGAAGGAGAAGCCGAGGCCGAGCACCCGGTCGTGGTCGCGGCGCAGGAACGCCTCGACCTCCGCCACGTCCTCGGGCTCGCGCGCCCCGAAGCTGAACGCGCCGCCCGAGTCGCCGTGGCCGCGGACGTCCATCGTCACCACGTCCGCGAGCGGCGAGAGCCGAGCCGCCAGCAGCCGATGCTCCGGGCCGTCGCGGTGCATGAAGATGCCCGGCACCACCAGGATCGCATCGCGCTGCCCGGAGCCGATGCGGCTCAGACGCAGCGAGACGCCGTCGCGGGTCCGGAGCGACTCGCCGTTCACGCCGGGCCCGCGAGCGGTTCGAGAAGGTGCTCGATGGAGTTCGCGTAATAGCGCAGCAGCGGCTCCTGAGAGCGATCGATCCGGAAGGCCAGGCCGTCGGCCTCCACGACGTGCCGCATGGTCAGCATCACCAGGGCCCGGTCGAGGATCTCGGCGTTCGAGCGCTCCTCACCGACGACGCGTGCGGCCGATCCCTTCAGGGTCAGCCGCAACAGTCCGAGCAGGCCGAGCTTCGCTACCCGGAAGCGGCCGTCCCGCGACAGACCCCCCTCGAGGAAGATGCCCTGGGTGACGCCGTGGCGCGTGATGAGCCGGACGTAGCGCTCGAGGACCTTGTGGTACAGCGGCTCCGGATAGCCGCGTCTCACGAAGTACGATCCGAAGCTCTTGAAGAGCGTCTCGAGAGGCCAGACCCGCGCCCACTCGCCGACGGCATAGGACACAGCCACCTCGCCCGACAGCACGAAAGCCACGACCACGTAATCCGCGTTCGAGCGATGGTTCATGAGGCACACGACCGTGCTCGAGCGGGGGATCGCGCTCAGCGCCTCGCGGGCCTCGTAGCCCACCGTGACTCGGTAGAACAGCGGGATCAGCGCGCGCGCGACGAAATATCCGAGTCGGTAGTAGGCCACCAGGCTGAAGGAGGGCACGATCTCCTTCGCGTAGGCGTGCACCCGTGCCCAGGCCTGCGCCTCGCTCTCGCCGGTCGACGAGACGTGGGCGCCTACCGCCTCCTTCACCTGTGGGTCGTCGATGAGCTCGGCACGGACGCCTGCGGCGCTCCGTCCCCTGAAGCGGTCGATGCGCGGTCGAAAGCGGAGCCGCAGCCCGCGCAGGGCCCGAAACGAGCCCGCGAGCGTGGACGTCGCGCTCACGCCTGCAGGAGCTTGCGCGCCTGGCCTGCAGCCCGCGTCGCAGCTCGCAGCGCCCCGTCGAAGCTCGGCACCGTCGCCTCGCTGTCCGTGTTGGCGAAGAGGATAGGGCCGAAGGGTGCCGCCGCCCGCTCGACGAGCGACATCCGGCCGGGCGCCGCGACGAGCATCGGGTGGCCGCGGCGGAAGGCTCGGATCTCGGCTATCTTCGGGAGCGTTCCGGGGAAGTGGCGCTCGAGCGCGTCCACGACGGCGTCTGCCATCGCGAGCACGAGATCGTCCGCCAGCAGCTCCTTGCGCCGGACCTCGGGGAGCGGGTGGTAGACGGTGAGCGCCGTCTTGCGCTGCTTCGGGCCGCGGCCGGAGTGGATCACCCAGTCCGCGGGGATGAAGTCCGTGAAGGGCGCGTCGAGGAACCAGTTGTCGTACGCCGGCTCGGGCCCCGCGCTGGTGAGGCAGATGTTGAAGGTGGGGAAGGGGATGTAGCGGTACTGCCTCATCGCCTCGCTCTGTGGGGCCGGCAGGTCCGGGACGAGGTGCGTGGCGTAGAACTTGCCCAGCGCCACGACCACGACGCGCGCCCGGACCGTTCGCGGCTCCCCGTCCTTCAGGTAACGGACGAGCGCGCCCTTCCGCTCGCGCTGGACTCGGTAGACCGCCGCTCCCGTCACCATCCGGTCCCCGAGTTTGGGCTTCAGCCAGTCGGCCAGCGCCTTTGCGCCTCCGCCCATTCCGCCGGGGAAGGTCCAGCGCGGATCGTCGGCTCCGCCGGCCCACGTGTACGCCTCGGCGCCCACATAGCCGGACGTGTCCGCGGCGACGCCACCCCAGTTCGAAGGCCCGAAGCGATCCCAGAACTGCGTCACGAGCGGGTCGTAGCCCTTGAGCAGCTCCGCGAAGGAGACTCTGTCCAACTCCTGCGGCTTGCGCTTCCTCAAAAGGGCAAGCATGTCATCTCGGGACCGCTTGAAGTCGTCCCTGGCCTTCTGCGGAAACGGCAGCGCGTCGGCGCCGTCCTCGAAGAAGCGGGTGACGGGCCGGCCGTCGATCACGATGGAGTCGCCTCCCTCGACCCTCATGCCTCGGGCCCCGACCTCCGCGAACAGCGCGATCACCTCCGTCTCGCTCCCGGTATAGAACGCGCCGCCCGTTGAGAACTTGACGCCTTCCCATTCGTCGAGAAGGCAGCTTCCCCCGAAGGCCTCCTCCTTCTCGAGAAGCAGCACGTCACGATCGCGCAGGAGATGGGCAGTCGAGAGGCCGCTCGGACCGCCACCGACGATCACGATGTCGTGGCTCTGGGCGGCATCCCCCGTCGGCAGTGTCATGCCGTCGCGGACCGCGTGACACGTCTCGAACGCGTCGCCCCGCAGCTGCTTGGCCCGCCCTGCGCGTGGAGCGGGGGATGCTGCCGGCACGTCGCGCTGGCAGCCCGCGAGGCCCGGCCCAGCGGTCGCACCGAGGATGACCGTCTTCAGGAAGTGGCGCCGCGTGTGCACGGTCCGAAGATCCTACATTAGACTCCTGGCAGTGATCCGGAGGCTCGGCGGCGCGGCCTTCGCAGTGGCGCTCGCCGCTGTGCCGGTCGCGTGTCGCCAGCGTCCCCTGCCTCCCGGATCGGTCGTCGTCCTCGCCTCCCGCTTCTCCGAGGCCGAGATCAGGAGCGACGGCTTCGACCTGGCGTTCCTCGTCAAGTCGGGCGCCTTCCATTGGCCCGACTGGCAGGACCCGGCGAGCGCGAACGGAGCCACGACGGTCTGGAGCCAGACCGAGAGCGCGGGACTCGACCTTCCGGTGGCAACCGCAGGGCCCAAGCTCCTGACGCTGCGAGCCCGCTGCCATCCCCGCCTCGGCCCGAGCCTGCCGCTGCGCATTCGACTCGGCGAAGTGCTGCTGGGCGAGGTCGAGCTGACGCCGAACGAAGCCGATCTTCGCATCACGCTTCCGATGGGAGCGCAGTCGCCGCCGGGCGCCGTGCGTCTCGTGTTCAGCGTCCCGCGTCGTTACGTGCCGCCCAAGAAGGAGCGGGACGAGCATCCCGCCGCCGTCGGGATCACCGCCCTCCAGGTCTCGCGCGTGGGCGCGGTCGCGGCGCGCTCGCTGCCGACCCTGGAAGGCCGGACGCTCGTCCTGCCGCCCGCCTCCAGCGTCGCGTTCTTCGCTCGCCTCGGCCGCGGCGGCCAGCTCGCGACGCGCGCCTCGGGTGGCCCGGGTCAACTCGAAGCATGGCTCGAGACGGAGGCCGCCCTGGCGAGCCTGGGTTCGCGGAGCGTGGCGGCCGGTCCTCCGCGCCGCGTCGACTGGCCCCTCTCGATGCCGCCCGGCTACGCCCGCATCGAGCTCCGCAACGTCGGCGCGGGCGCTCTGCGCCTGGACGATGCCGTGCTGGCCGGCGTCGACGAAGCGCCGCCGCCGCAGCCGCACCCGGCTCGCCTCGCGGCGCCTCCCTCCATCGTGGTCTTCCTCACCGACACGCTCCGCGCCGATCGGCTGTCGATTTACGGCTACGCCAAGCCGACGTCGCCGAACCTCGATGCCTTCGCGCGCGAGGCGATCCGGTTCGACGACGCCTGGGCGCAGTCGTCGTGGACGCGTCCCACCGTCGCCTCGATCTTCACCGGCGTGCATCCGGCCACGCATCGAGCGGTCGGCTTCGACCGGCCGCTGGCGGAGCGCTTCACCTCGCTCGCCGAAGCCTTCAAGACGGCGGGCTATCGCACGGGGGCGATCGTCTCGAACCACGTGGTCCATCACCGCTTCGGCTTCGCGCAGGGCTTCGACGAGTGGAACGACGGGGTGACGAAACTCTACGGGATCGCGGCCGGCGAGGTCGTCGAGCGGGGGCTGCGCTTCGTGGACAAGGCCCCGCGGCCGTTCCTGCTCTATCTCCACACCATGGAGCCGCACGCTACCTACGAGCCCAGCGACGAGGCCTACCGGCTGTTCGCCCCGGCCGGCCAGGATCGGCGTCCGAGCCGGCCGTTGTTGATGCGCGCGAAGATCAGCAAGAGCATCGCGGCCTACCTCGACGCGCTGTACCAGGGCGAGGTGTGGGACAACGACCGAGCCTTCGGCGCCCTGACCGACGGGCTGCGTCAGCGCGGCCTGCTGGACTCCACGCTGGTGCTGTTCACCGCGGACCATGGCGAGGAGTTCCTGGACCACGGCGGAAAGGGCCACGGCCATTCGCTCTACAGCGAGCTGATTCGCGTGCCGTTTCTCGTCCGCCTTCCGGGAGGCCGCCGCGGGGGGACGCGGGAGACTGCGGCCGTGGCGCAAGTCGACGTGCTCCCGACGCTGTCATCGCTCGCGGGCATCGCGGCCCCCGCAAGCGAGGGCCGCGATCTCTCGGGGCTCTGGCTCGGGCGGGAGCGATCGGCTGCGGGACCCGAGCTGATGAGCGAGACGCGCTTCGGCAAGTCCGAGAAGCAGGCGCTCCGAGTGGGGGAGCTGAAGCTGATCGTGAACCACGATCCACGCCGCTACGGCAGCGGCGGCGGACCAGCCGAGCTCTACGACGTGGCGCAGGACCCGGGCGAGACCGAGAACCTGGCCCCGCGCCGGCGCGTGGCCACCGAATGGATGAAGCGAAGGCTCACCACGCTCCTCACAGCCCGCCGACGCCAGGGGACCGACGCCGAACGCGTCGAGATCACGGACGAGGACCGCGAGGCGCTGAAGGCACTCGGATACGTGAACTAGAGATCAAAACCGGTTGAGCGCCGCGAGGCGCCTTCAGCTTCAGGGCGTTGCTGGACCGCCCCCCGGGGACTTCCGAAGCGATGACCAAAGGCAACCATGAGCGCATGCGGACCAGAGCTGCCGCCGTGCGTACCTCGCCGGACGCTAGCGCGCAATAGGTTACTGGCGCCGATCCTGAAGTCTATGCCTCCACCAACCTGAAAGCTCGCTCCGTTGAACTCAGGTTCGGCAAGATACCCCACGCCAGCCTCAATGTACGGCGCCACCAGGCAACGCACGCCACAGAGCCTGAGCTCCCCCGCCACCTCAAGCAACACGAAGGACTCATCTGCTGAGCTGGCCCAGAAGCCACCCAGCACCCGCACGTGGTCTTCCCGCAATGCCCGTGCGACCCAAAGCCCTGCAGCACCGCCGTCGCTCGATGATCTGTGAATCTCGGCAGTGCCTCCCTCGACGAGCAGCACCCAGGGCTTGAGTTCATCTGCTCGCAGTTCAGACGCAGCGATGGTGCACGAAGCCGCCAGCGTCAGGCATTTCATCGCTTTCACGCCAAATGTCGGGTGGGCAGCGCCTTGCTACTGCGATGGTCTGATCGACCCAATGAGATCCTTCACTGCTTCATGCGATGGGCGCCATGCTGGGAGTGCGGTGAACGGGAATGGTACCGCTCCCGGCCTCGGTGCGTCTGCCCAACGTATACGCTTCAGCCGCGGCGGCTCACGATCGCGCCGGCCGCTGTCGCTGCAAGCGTGTTCGGGTGCCGGTTGGCGCCACGTCACGCCCGGCTTCTCATCGCTGCACGGGCAACTCGGATACGGCCATGTCGGTTGACCACAACCCCTACGTGCCAGGGCCCTGTGCATAGTCATGGCGTAGGTCCCGCGCACAAACGCGTCACGGTGTCCCAGTCGGCGCT
>DATFEN010000002.1:0-4678 GCA_035251085.1 Vicinamibacteria bacterium
TCCAGCGCCGATTCCACGAACGCCGCCACCTGCTCCTTGAGCATCTGACGGCCGCGGGACAAGCGCTGCTTCACGGCGTCCTCGGATAGCTCCAGCGCCTCGGCGACGCGCGCGACCGAGCGACTCTCCCGATAGAAAAGGACGAGGGGCTCCCGGTAGGTCTCAGGAATCGCCTCGAGCGAGCGCCAGAGCACGGCTTGCTGCTCGCGGCTTATGACCTCTTCCAGCGGAGAGGGCAGCTTCGAGGCCGCGTCGGCCGCGGCTTCCAGGCCGACCGGCTGGCGTCGCCGCCGCGCGCTGACGGCGAGATGGCGCACGATTCCTGCAAGCCAGGCTTTCAGCTTGCCCGGCTCACGGAGGCCGCCGAGGCCCTTCCAAGCCGCCAGGAACGTCTCCTGGGCGAGATCCTGGGAGAGCGCCAGGTCGCCGGTTCCGCAGTAGGCGATCGCGCAGACCAAGGACTGGTAACGGTCCACGATCTGGCCGAAGGCGCTTGGATCTCCGCCCTTGCACGCCTGCACGAGCTCCGCGTCGGTCGCCATGACCTCCTCTCACGGCCTTCAAGACTCAGGACTCATGATACGAGTCGCCGGACGGCACACGAAGGTGACTGAGCTGGCAGCCTGGGCGTTGCGCCAGGCCGTACAATTGACGAAGCTGGACGTTGGCCTCGAGAGGCGCGCGATGAAGATCTCTCCCATGGACATCCAGAAGCAGACCTTCGGCCCGAAGTTTCGCGGGATCGACCCGGAGGAGGTCCGCTCCTATCTCACGCTGGTCGCCGAGGAAGTCGCCGCCCTGCAGCGCGAGCGGGATGTGCTCGAGCACGAAGTGCAGTCGCTGCGCTCGCTGATCGATGAGCACCGGCAGCGTGAGCAGATCCTCAAGAACACCCTGCTCACGGCGCAGCGCGTCTCCGAGGAGATCAAGGAGAACGCGCGCAAGCAGAGCGAGAGCGTCGTCAAGGAGGCCGAGCTGCAGGCCGACCGCCTGCTCGAGCTGGCCCAGACCCGCGCCCACGAGGTGGAGCGCGGCATCCTCGAGCTGCGCGCCCACCGCACTGGCCTGCGCACCGACATCCGCGCCCTCATCACACGCCTCACCAGCATCCTGGACCTGCAGGAGGAGGCCGAGGTCGAGGACAACCTCCGCTTCCTGAAGCGCCGCGAAGAGGCCTGAATCGACCTCCACGACCATCCGACCGGTGCGACGCTCCGCGTCCGCGTGAAGCCGCGCGCTTCGCGCGACGCGATCGAGGGCGAGCGCGACGGAGCACTCGTCGTCCGCCTGCAGGCACCGCCGGTCGAGGGCGAGGCAAACGCCGCCCTCACGCGCCTTCTGGCCGGGGTCGCCGGCGTTCGGCCCTCGTCGGTTAAGATCCTGCGCGGCGCGACGGGCCGCGAGAAACTGCTGCGGTTCGAGGGACTCAGCGCGAAAGCCCTGCGCGAGCGCCTCGCGCGCTGAACACGGACACCGAATACGAGCCCACGGAGCCGCGAGCACACTTGATTCCCGCCGACTTCGTCGTCCGCAACATTGGCGTCCTCGCCACGCTGCGCGGCCCCGTGCCGCGGCTGGGCGCCGCGCTGCGAGATCTGGGCGTAGTGGAGCACGCTGCCGTCGCCGCGAAGGACGGCAGCGTGGCGTGGACGGGGCCAGAATCGGAGCTCGGTGCGGCGGTCGCGATCGCACCCGGCGCCGCGGTGCTCGATGCCGGGGGCGGAGCGGTCGTCCCCGGGCTGGTGGATGCGCATACCCACCTGGCCTACGCAGGCAACCGCGACGACGAGATCCAGCGACGCCTCTCGGGCGTCAGCTACAAGGAGGTCGCGGCCCAGGGCGGCGGCATCGTGCGCACGGTCGCCGCGACGCGTGCAGCCTCGCGTGAGGAGCTCGCCACATCGATCAGGACGCGGCTCGACGAGATGCTGCTCCAGGGAACGACGACGGTCGAGATCAAGAGCGGTTACGGGTTGGAGACCGGAGCGGAGCTGCGCTCACTCGAAGCCATCGCGGACGCAGCCGCGGCGCACCCGGTGGGCGTCGTCGCCACGTTTCTCGGCGCCCACGAGGTACCGGTGGAGCACCGGGGCCAGCGCGAGCGCTACCTCGAGATCCTGGTCGGGGAGATGATCCCCGAGGTGGCGCGCCGGGGCCTGGCCGCCTTCGCGGACGTCTTCTGCGAGGAAGGCGTCTTCACCGTGGAGGAGAGCCGGCGGATCCTGGTCGCGGCAAGAGATCACGGCCTGAAGCTGCGCCTGCATGCGGATGAGCTGGGCGAGACGGGAGGCGCCGAGCTGGCGGGGGAGCTTCACGCTCGCTCGGCTGACCACCTGATCTTCGCGTCGGAGAGCGGCATCCGCGCGCTCGCCGAGGCGCAGTGTGCC
Source organism: Vicinamibacteria bacterium (assembly GCA_035251085.1). Taxonomy (GTDB): domain Bacteria; phylum Acidobacteriota; class Vicinamibacteria; order Fen-336; family Fen-336; genus DATFEN01. Next base: position 2,388 of record DATFEN010000002.1, read on the forward strand.
GCAACGCTTCTGCCCTCGGCCGCGTTCTACCTGCGGCTCGGACGCTACGCGCCGGCACGGGCGATGATCGACGCGGGCGTGGCCGTCGCCCTCGCCACCGATGCGAACCCAGGCGGTGGGCTCTCGCCCTCCCTGGGCTTCGCCATGACCGCCGGCTGCTTCGGCATGGGCCTGAGCCTGGAGGAGGCGCTCTCGGCCGCCACCATCAACGCTGCGTTCTCCCTCGACGTCCACGCCGACGTGGGCAGCCTGGAGCCGGGCAAGCGCGCCGACTTGGTCGTGCTGCGCAGCCCACGCCTGCTCGATCTCGTGCGCGTCGGCGTGCCCGTCTTCCGCGCCGTCGTGAAGGACGGCCGGCTCGTCGTCCGCGACGCAGCGCACATCGAGCCGGGCGGCCGGAGGACCTCGTGACGGTCTCCCCGGTGCTCGCCGTCGAGAACCTCGTGAAGACCTATCAGGGAACCCGCAAGACGCCGCCGGTCGAAGCCGTGCGGGGGATCAGCTTCAGCGTCGAGCCGGGCGAGCTCTTCGGTCTCCTGGGCCCGAACGGCGCCGGCAAGAGCACCACCCTTGGCTGCGTCACGACACTGATCCGCCCGACCGGCGGACGCATCCTGGTGGACGGCGTCGATGTCGCGCGGCGGCCGATCGAGGCGCGCCGCCGGATCGCCGTGGTGCCCCAGGTCCGAAACCTCGATCGCGACCTCTCGGTGCGCGAGATCCTCGTCTACCACGGCCGCTACTTCGGCATCGCCGCGGCGGAGCGCGAGCAACGCGCCGATCGGCTGCTGGCCGAGCTGCAGATCGCCGACAAGGCCGATGTCCGGCCGGTAGCGCTCTCGGGAGGTGTGCAGCAGCGCGTGCTCATCGCCCGGGCGCTCATGCACGACCCCAAGGTCCTGCTCCTCGACGAGCCCACGACCGGGCTCGATCCCCAGGCGCGGCGTCTCCTGTGGGGGACGCTCGAGGAGCTTCACGGACGCGGCCTGACCATCATCCTCACGACCCACTACATGGAGGAGGCGGACCGGCTCTGCGACCGCCTGGCCATCGTGGACCACGGCCGCATCCTCAACCTGGACACGCCCGCGAGCCTCAAGAAGTCGCTCCCCGGGGGCCACATCCTCGACCTTTGGGCGCGCGCGAGCGTGCCGCTCCTGCCGCTCCTCGAGCGCGTTCCGGGAGTGGTGAGGACCGAGACCGTTGCGAGCGATTCCGAGGACGGGATCGCGCGGCTGCGGCTGTTCGTCGACGCCCGGGACGGGCTGCTCGACCAGGTGCTCCACGGGGTGCGCGAGGCCGGAGGCGAGGTGCGCCACGTGAGCCTGACGCAGCCCAGCCTCGAGGACGTGTACATCCACCTCACCGGGAAGGAGCTTCGCGAATGACCGCTTTCCTCGCCCTGCTGCGCCGCGACCTGATCGTGTCCGGGCGCCACGCGGGCCCCTTGCTCCTCGCCACGCTCACGCAGCCCGTGCTCGTGGTCCTCGTCTTCGGCAACATCCTGCCGCGCCTGCACCTCGTCGCCGACGAGTTCCGGACGGTCATGGTGCCGGGCCTGATGTCCATCACGATGCTGATGGCCGGCGTGCAGGGCGTGCTGATGCCGCTCGCCACCGACCTCTCGGGCAGCCGCGAGGTCGACGAGCGCCTGCTCGCGCCGATCTCGGTGCTCGGGGTGGCCTTCGAGAAGGTCGTCTCCGGCGCGATCCACGCGGCCGGCGCCGGCATGGTGGCGCTGCCCGCGATGATGCTGCTCATGCACCGGGTCACCGGCGTCGACGTCCATCCGCGCTGGGAGCTGCTGCTCCCCCTCGTCGTGCTGGCCGGACTGCTGTCGGCGGCTTTCGGGCTCACGCTCGGCACCCAGGTGCAGCCGCGTTATAGCGGCCTGCTCTTCGCGGTCGTGCTGGGGCCGCTGATGCTCTTCGGCTGCGCCTACTATCCGTGGGTCGGGCTTCACGTCCTGGGGGCGTTCCAGTACGTGTTCCTCGCAAACCCGCTCGTGTTCATGAGCGAGGCGATGCGGATGGCAGTGACCCCCGACGTGCCCCACATGCCCACGCCGCTCCTGCTCGGCGGACTGCTCGCATTCACCGCGCTGTTCACGCTCCTGGGCGCGTGGTCGTTCGAGCGAAGGACGATCCTCTAGGGGACGAGCCGGCGACCCGCGACGTACACGGCCTCGATGCGCCGGGTGTTGCGGATGTCGTCCAGGGGATCGGCCTCGAGCACGACGAAGTCGGCGCGCTTGCCGGGCTCCAGTGTGCCCGCATCCTCCCAGCCGAATG
>DATFEN010000005.1:0-17486 GCA_035251085.1 Vicinamibacteria bacterium
CGGTATCGCGCGCCCTTCGAAGCTCGTGACGTTGTAGCGCACCAGCCGCCTCTTGAGGGCCGGGGGCAGCTCCGCGGCGGCGGCCGGCGTGAGCAGCGCCTCGTTCCGCGACGCGCGATCCTCGCCCAGCTTGGAAGCAAGGTTGACCTCCAGGCCGAACACGTCCTTCTCGATCTCGAGCACGTCGCCGAAGCCGATCCCGTAGCTGAAGGCTAGCCGTTCGTTCCGGGGGCTCCTCGCATTCAACCGCCTGAGCGCGGCCTGGATCGCGATGACGCTGCGGCAGGCGGAGGCAGGATCCGGATACGAGAGCAGCAAGCTGTCACCCTCGGCCTTGAGAAGGCGGCCTCCACCCTTCCGCACGATCGGTTCGAGCGAGCGCACGGCGCGGTCGAACAGCATCAGGAAGTGAAGCACGCCGTGGCGCGCCACGAGCAGCGTGAAGTCATCGGTGTCCGTGAAGACGACCGCCCGCTTCCGAAACAGGGACGGGAAGCTGCGAGAGTCGAGGGAGGAGCGCGCGTCGCCGTCGGCGCGCGCCCGCCTCTTGAGGAACGCGATGAGCCGGCGCGTACGCGCGCCTACGCCGTGAAGGTACGGCACTAGCGGAACTCGATGCTCACCACGCGGTCCGCGGGCAGAGCGCTGCACTCCACGAGAGTTGAGAAGCTGACCAGGCACAGCTCGCGCTTCGTGCCGGTGAGCGTCTCGCCGACCAGGTCCAGAACGCGCGCCTGGTAGTACACCTTCTTCACGTCGCCGGCGAGGACCTCCTTGGACGGAGCCTCCGGCTTGAGCGTGGTCTTCTTGCCGCCCACGCTCAGCACGAGGCCGGTCACGGCGGCGCCGGGCACCTTCTGCCCCTGCTCGTCGGTCTTTTCGTAGACCCGGTGCTGCAGCTCGAGCTTGCCGCCGGCCACCGGCAGCAGCTTCTTGTCGACGATCAGCTCGCGGCCCTCGCGGCGCTGGATCTCCGCGAACGCGGGGGACGAGCCCTCCTTCCACGTCTGGTGCTCGTAGACGAGCCTCCACGAGGCGAGGGGCAGCTCGCTGCCGTCGGCGAGCCGAACCAGCGCGACGCTGCTGGACTCCTGGGCGACGGCCATCGCCGCAGCGAGGAGCAGGACCAACGGGGCGCCCCGCATCAGTAGAAGCTCGACTTTCTCGACTGGCCCGTGTAGTCGACGTAGACCGTCTTGATCTCGGTGAAGAACTCGAGCGCCCCGGGGCCCTGCTCGCGCGGCCCCACTCCAGTGGCCTTGGTCCCCCCGAAAGGAAGCTGCGCCTCGCCGCCCGGCGTGCCGCTGTTGATGTGGACGATGCCGGCCTCGATGCGGTCCGCGAAACGGAAGATGTCCGAGGCGTCGCTCGTGAAGACGGACGCCGCCAGCCCGTAGCGCACGGAGTTTGCGGCCTCGATCGCCGCGTCGAAGCCCTTCACGCGGATCACCGACACGACCGGGCCGAAGATCTCCTCCTGCGCGATGCGCATCGACGTCGTCACGTGGTCGAACACCGTCGGCTCCACGAAGTAGCCGTGATCGAGCCCGTCGCTCGTGAGGCGGCTCCCGCCCCGGACGAGGCGCGCTCCCTCGCCCTTGCCGATCTCGATGTACTTCAGGTCGGTGCGGAGCTGGCTCTCGTCGACCGCCGGCCCCATCTCGGCCCCCTCGAGGCCGTTGCCGACGCGGATCCTCGCCGCGCGGGCCGCGAGCGCCTCGACGAAGCGATCCGCGACGCGTTCGTCCACGATCACCCGGGAGGTGGCCGTGCAGCGCTGCCCGGTGGACCCGAAGGCGCCCTGGGCGCTGCACTCCACGGCCAGCTCCAGTTCCGCGTCGGGCAGCACCACCACCGGGTTCTTGCCGCCCATCTCGCACTGCACGCGGATCATTCGCGCCGCGCCGCGAGCGTAGATCTCGGCGCCCACCTCGTTGCTCCCGGTGAACGAGACCGCGCGCACCGCGTCGTGGCCGAGGATGGCGTTGCCGACCGTGGCGCCCGAACCCAGCACCATGTTCAGCACGCCCTTCGGCAGCCCCGCCCGCTCGAAGACCGAAACCAGGTGCGAGGCCGTGGCGGGGGTCAACGTGGCGGGCTTGAACACGACGGTGTTGCCCGCCACCAGGGCCGGCGCGATCTTCCACACCGGGATCGCGACCGGAAAGTTCCACGGCGTGATGCAGGCGACGACGCCGAGCGGGTGGCGGACCGTGTAGCAGAAGTTGCTGGGCAGCTCCGAGGGCACGGTCTGCCCGCCGCTGCGCCGCCCTTCGGCGGCGGTGTACTCGAGGATGTTGAGACTGCGCTGGACCTCGCCCATCGCCTCCTTGAAGGTCTTGCCCTCCTCGCGGCTCAGGAGGCGGCAGAGGTCCTCCTTTTCCTTGTCGAGAATGGCCAGGGCACGGAACAGCGCCGCACCGCGCACCGGAGCCGGCGTGTCGCGCCACGGCCCGAAGGCGCGCTGAGCCGCATCCACGGCCGCTCTGGCTTCGTCCGTCGTCGACTGAGGCACATTCCCGAGCACCTCGTGGTTCTCCGCCGGGTTCACGTTGGGCACGGTCCGCTCGGCCGTCGAGTCGCGCCACTCGCCGTCCACGTAGTTCGCGTAGCGCTTCACGGGGCTCCTTTCGACGGGGGAGGAGAGGCTCACGGTCTCTGGGCGCCGGTAATTATGCGGGCCTCGTCGCTTCGCCTCAAGGCGCGGCCCTTGTCCGCCGAGGAGTGGCGGAGCAGAATGAGCGTCCGTGGCGCGCATCCCCACCTTCCGCGAGGTCGAGGACGAGGCCGGAGAGGTGCTGCGCGCGCAGGGAGCGCTGGCGGCGATCCTCGTGGACCTCGAGCCCCTGGCACGCGTCGAGCGCAGCTTCGGCGGCTCAGCGTACAAGGGCCTGCGGGAGCAGGTCGACCCCCTGATGCACGAGATGAAGGACCGCGTCCGTGACGGGGACATCCTGACGCGCGACGAGCGCGAGGGCGACCGCTTCCTGCTCCTGCTCGGACCCAAGCGCGAGGGCGGACCGTTCCGCCTGGCCGACCTGCGCCGCCTCACGCAGCGCATCGAGGAGTTCGTGGCGCCGCGCGTGGCCCGGCTCACGCTGCCCTACCTGCGCGAGCGCTCCGCCATCGACGTGGGCTACGGCTTCGTGCTGTACTCGCCCCTCGAGAGCCCGGAGCGGCAGATCCTGCGCCTGATCGAGGATGCGCGCCAGTGCGCCGACCTGCGCAACCAAGACCGCGAGCGCGAGCAGCGCGAGGCGCTGCTCGAGATCATCCACAACCACGACGTCTGGACCGCCTTCCAGCCCATCGTGGACATCGGCACGCGCCAGATCGTGGGGCACGAGGGCCTCTCCCGCGGCCCGCGCGGCACGGAGCTCGAGTCGCCCGGGGCCCTCTTCGGGCTGGCTGCGCGCTGCGGGGTGGTCGAGGAGCTGGAGCGCGCATGCCGCCGGCAGGCGTTTCGCGACTGGACCGTGTTCGGCTCGCCGAGCCGGCTCTTCCTCAACACGGTGCCCGCCACGGTGCGCGACCCGAGCTTCCTGGGCCGTGGCGTCCTCGACTACCTGGGCGAGGGGCAGTCGCCTCGCTTCGTCACCCTCGAGATCACCGAGGGCCAGGTGATCCAGAACCTCAACCTGTACCGCGAGGCGATGCACTCCTTCATCGAGCTGGGCTTCAGCTTCGCGATCGACGACGTCGGGGCCGGCTACTCCGGCCTCGAGACGATCGCTAGCCTCGGCGCGAGCTACCTCAAGATCGACATGGCCCTCGTCCGCGACGTGCACCAGAAGCGCGTCAGCCAGCAGGTCGTGAAGGCGATCCTCGACATGGCGGCGGGGACGGGGGCCACCGTGATCGCCGAGGGAATCCAGAGCGTCGAGGAGGCCGATGCCCTCGCGGGCCTCGGCGTCCGCTACGGCCAGGGCTACCTGTTCGCGCGTCCCATCGACCCCTACGCCCCGAAGATGAAGGTGGTCGCCAAGAACGTGGCCTCCTGAGCGTGGCGGCCTGGCCGATCTCGTTCGAGGAGGTGCTGGCGGCTCGGGAGCGCTTGCGCCCGCACCTCGTCCCAACGCCGCTGCGCTCGTACCCCGCGCTCGACGCCGAGGTGGGTCACGGCATCCGCGTGTTCGTCAAGCACGAGAACCATCAGCCCACCAACGCCTTCAAGGTGCGCAACGGCCTGGCCGCGCTGTCGCTGCTCGGCGAGGCCGAGCGCCGTCGCGGGGTGGTCTCGGCCTCGACGGGCAACCACGGCCAGGGCGTGGCGTGGGCTGGCCGGCTGCTGGGCGTGCCGGTGACGATCTGCGTGCCGCTGGGGAACAACCCCGAGAAGAACGCCGCGATGCGCGCGCTCGGCGCGTCCGTCGTGGAGAGCGGGCGTGACTACGACGAGGCCCTGGAAGGCGCGCTACGTCTGTGCCGCGAGCGCGGCCTGGCCATGCTGCACTCGACCAACGACAAAGGCGTGATCGCGGGCGCCGCGACGCTGGCCCTCGAGACGCTCGAAGAACGACCCTCCCTCGAGGCCCTGGTGATGGCCGTCGGGGGCGGCTCCCAGGCGGTGGGGGCGATGACAGCGGCCCGCGGGCTCGGCCGGCCCGTCGAGGTGTTCGGCGTCCAGTCGGAGGGCGCGCCGGCGATCTACGAGTCCTGGCGGCGCGGCGAGACCGTGAAGACCGACTCCGTGAGGACGTTCGCCGAGGGCATCGCCACGCGCAGTCCCTACGAGCTGACCTTCGACACCCTGCGCGAGGGTCTCGCGGGCTTCGTGGCCGTGAGCGAGGCCGAGCTGGCCGAGGCGGTGCGGGTGCTCTTGCGCATCACCCACAACCTCGTCGAGGGCGCCGGCGCGGCCGGCCTGGCCGGCCTGATGCGCCTGCGCGAGGGCCTGGCGGGCCGCGAGGTGGGCATCGTGATCTCGGGAGGCAACATCGACGCGGCCACGCTGCGTCGCGTGCTCGCGAAGGAGCTCTGAGTCCGGCTCAGGACCCCGTCCTAACCACGTAGGAGCCGTCGATCTCCGCGATCCGCCGCGTGCCCGCCTGGCGCATGACCATCACCAGCTCCCGCCGCAGGATCTCGAGCACGCTCTCGACGCCCGCCTGCCCGAATGCGGCCAGCCCCCAGACGTACGGCCGGCCGATGCACACGGCGCTGGCGCCCAAGGCGAGCGCCTTGAAGACGTCCGTGCCTCGGCGGAACCCGCCGTCCACGAGGACGGGCATCCGGCCCTTGACCCCGTCCACCACCTCGACGAGGCTCTCGATCGTCGCTCGGCCACTCTCCTCCGCGCGCCCGCCGTGGTTGGACACGACGAGTCCGTCGACGCCGCTGCGGACCGCGAGCTCCGCATCCTCGCGGGTGACGATGCCCTTGATCAGGAGCTTCCGCGGCCACAGGTCGCGGAGCTGCTTGACATAGTCCCAGCTCATCCCGAGGGGCGTGAAGTCCGTGGCCTGGGAGACGTCGAGCCCGGCGAACATCGGCTTGCGCGCCAGGTAGGCCTTCAGGTTCTCGAGCGACTCCCCGTGGCACGCGGCGCAGGCGCGCCGATCCCGGCGCTTGCTGCGCTCCAGGGTGACACGATTGGTGCCGCCCTGCAGGTCGACGGTGAGCACCAGCGCCGGACAGCCGCAGGCCTCGGCGCGCTTCACGAGGGCCTTCGCGATCGGCCACTGGTCCGTCGGGTAGAGCTGGTACCAGATCGGTTCGCCGCGGGCCGCCTGGACGTCTTCGACGCTGGTCGTCGAGACGGTCGAGAGGATCATCAGGTGCTTCCTGGTCCGCGCGGCCCGCGCCGTCGCGATCTCGCCCTCCGGATGGAACGCCCGCTGGGTCGAGACCGGGGACAGGATGATGGGCGAATCCCACGTGGCACCGAACAGGGACACCGACATGTCCACCCGGCTCACGTCGACGAGGCGCCGCACGCGGAGGCTGAAGTGGGCGAAGCCCTCGCGATTCGCCCGCAGCGTCGCGTCGTCGTCCACGCCCGTCTGGAGGTAGCCGAAATGCGCCGGCGGCAGCGCCTGGCGAGCCGCGGCCTCGAAGTCCATGACGTCGAGCGCGAGGTCGGGTGCCGTGATGGGCTCGTCGGCATCTTGCCCGAGAGCCTCGAACCGGCTGCCCAGCCCGCCCAGCAGCGGGCTCGCGACCAGGAATCGGAGGAAACGCCGGCGAGCGGCCGGCTCAGACCACATGCGGGAGCATGTCGGCGTGCGCCAGGGCGATGACCACGTCGGCGACGAGCATGCCGTCCTGCTTGACCGTCGCCACGCCCGCGGACACGGCGGCGCGCACGTCGCCGACGGCCCCCGTCATCACAACCAGGCCCTTGCCTCCGGGCTGGTTCCGCGCCTCCACGAGCGTGACCTTCGCGGCCTTGGCGGCCGCGTCACCCGCGTAGACCGCGGAGGCCACGTCCCTCGTCTCGATCAGGCCCAGCGCCTCGAGGCCGGGCACTTTCACCCGGCCCTTGATCGCGCCGGGGAGTTGCGGGTGCACGCTGGGGATCAGGAAGTGATCGACGACGTTCTTGCCGGCGGTCTCGAGGCCCGCCTTCAGCGCTTCCTCGACGTCGGCCACGCCGCCGCCGAAGAGGATCAGGTACTTGCCGCGCGGCACGATGGTCGTGAGCAGGACCTCGACGCGGGCGCGCTTGAGCAGCGCGTCGAGCGCCTCGATGCCCCTCGCGATCGAGGCCGTCTCGATGAAGCCGAGCGCCGGCCCCGGCAGCGCGTCGGCCCGATCGGGGAGCTTGTCTACCACTCGATCTCCGGGGCGCGGTACACGGGCGTGCCCTCCAGGAGCGTGAGCATCACGCGCTGCTTCGCAATTTCGAAGGCCGACACCTCGAAGAGGTTCCGCTCGAGCACGACCAAGTCCGCCGCCTTGCCCACCTCGATCGAGCCCGTCTCCTTCTCGAGGCCGTTGGCGTAGGCCGAGCCGATCGTGTAGCCGGCCAAGGCCGTCGGAAGGTCGATCGCCTCCTCGGGAACCATGGCCGGCCGTCGCGGCTCCGTGAGGCCCTGGCGGGTGAGCGCGACTTGAATCGCGTCGAGGGGCTTGAGGGAGGAGACGGACCAGTCGCTGCCGAGAGCAAGGGGCCCGCCCGCATGGACGACGCTTCCGATCGGGTAGATCCAGCGCGAGCGCTCGGGCCCGAGGCCGCCCCACGTCATGTCCACGATGTAGTCGTCGGCGTAGGCCCACAACGCCTGGAAGTTCGCGACGACATTGTGGCGGCGGAAGCGCGGGATGTCGGCGGGATCGATGACTTCGAGGTGGGTGATCTGAAAGCGCAGGTCGGCGTTCTCGGGCCTCCGTCGCGCCGCCTCGAAGGCGTCGAGGGTGATGCGGACCGCGCGGTCACCGATCGCATGGACGTGGACGCCGAAGCGCTCGGCGGCCAGGCGCCCAACCAGCGCGTTCAGCGCTTCGGGAGCGAAGATCGGCTCGCCGCGATCGCCAGGCCGGTCCGTGTAGGGCTCGAGCATCGCGGCGGTGCGCGGCTCGATCACGCCGTCGGCGAAGATCTTGGCGTTGGTGGGCCGCAGCCGGCCGCTCGTATAGGCGGACCTGAGCTTCGCCATGTCGGCGACCTGCTCCGGGCCACGCGCCGGATCGGCCGTGAGGTTGGCCACGACGCGCAGCGTGAGCTGGCCGCGGCGCTCGGCTTCGCGGTAGGCCTCGAGGGTCGGCTTGGCGCCGGCTCCTTCGGCGCCGCTGCCCGCGCTCGCCTCCTGCACGGCCGTGACGCCCGCGGCTGCGAAGAGCGCCTGAGCACGCCCCAAGCCGGCGACGCGCTCCTCGAGGGTCGGCTCGGGCATGTGTCTCGACACGAGGTCCGAGGCGCTCTCGCGCAGCGTGCCGGTCGGCTCGCCGCTGGTCGGATCGCGCTCGATGCGTCCGTCCTTCGGATCCGCCGTGTCCTTCGTGATGCCGGCGAGGGCCAGCGCCTTCGAGTTCACCCAGCTCGAGTGGCCGTCCGCGGCGCTGAAGTACGCCGGCTTGTCCGGCACGATCGCGTCGAGATCTTCCTTCTTCGGGTTGCCGCCGGGGAACACCGGCAGCAGCCAGCCGCCGCCGGAGATCCACGGCTTGGATCCCATCTGCGTCGCGCACTCGCGGACTCTTGCGAGGACACCTGCGGCCGTCGGGATGTCGTTGAGGTCGCACAGCCCCAGCTCGATCCCGCCGCTGATCGGGTGGGCATGCGCGTCTTGGAAGGCAGGCAACAGCATGCGTCCCTGGAGCTTCAGCACGCGCGTCCTCGGGCCGACGAAGGCGCGGGCGCCGGCGCTCGTGCCCACGAACACCACCCGGCCGTCGCGGACCGCCACGGCCTCCGCCCACGAGCGCGGGGCGTCCATGGTGTAGACGGCCGCCCCGTCGAGAACGAGGTCGGCCGGGGGCACGGGAGCGGCTTGCTGCCGGGGGGCGACAGCCGCCGCAGCCAGGAGGACGGTGAGTCTCAACCGCATGGAGGGCGGCAGCTTAGCGCGAACGTCGCCGGCTTTCCAGGAACGCGCGCAAGGCCTCCTCGTGGGTCGCGAGGAAGAGCCGGTCCTTGGGGCGTCCCGCTCGCGCCTTGGAGGCGACGATGTGGGACAGGCGCGCGACCGGGATTCGGACGCCCTTGAGCAGGAAAGCGCGACGGCCGTTCCAGACGACTTCAAACTCGAAGCCAGCCATCACGAAGGTGAGATCCACGTCGAGGCCGCGTCCAGTAGCCCGGACCAGGGCGCGACGCTTGACGATCTCGCGAGCGAGGAGTGAGTCGCGCGGGCGGTCGAGGGGCTCGTCGCCGCAGAAGAGCTCGAGCCCGGATGCCTCGCAAGCCCTCCAGGCGCGGCGTGCGTTGGAGGCGTCGGGCGGGAGAAAGATGTCCCGGTCCTGCGTGACGAAGATCAGCCCCGCGGATTCCGCGTAGTAGTTGGCGCCGGAAACCCCTATGACGACGAAGCGGACGCGTTGGCGTCGGAGCTCCCGGACGAGCCCGTGAAACGCGTCCACCACCCGTCAGCCGGAGCGTCGCGCTGCAGCGTAGTGTCTACGGTACGCCATGATCGCCTGTTCGACCCAGGTCTTGTCCGCCCCCGACTGTTGCGATGTCCGACCCTCCCAGGCCTCGACCGCCGCCAGGTAGCTCCGGCTCAGGCGGACCGGTCCACTGGGCACGCGCCTGCGCTTGATCCCGTCGAGCAGCTTCAGGGTCTCGCGAGTGTCGCGGTGCATCCGTCAATCGTAACGCTGGAATGGTCCCCGCCATCCATCGGCCAGGACGAGGGCCGGCGTCACTCGATGCGGCTCTCGTGGGTCGCGACGCACCGCCACGTCCCGTTCCGCCGCAGCCATGTGTCCGTGTAGCGGTACTTGGTGGCCCCTGGCGTGCCACGCAGGCTCGCGGTGTACGAGCCAGTGACCACCGCCAGCTCATGCGTGTGGACGCGAACGCGCAGCTCGTTGCTCTCGACGCGGTCCAGGGCCTCGAAGTCGGCGCGATACGCTTCGATGTGCTCCCGTTTGCTTCGCATTGCGCCGTCCCCGAGGGTCGCGACGAAGTCGTCGGCGATCAGACGCTCGAGGGGGGCGAGGTCGTGGGTCTCGTAGACCCGGAACCACTCCGCTTCGAGAGCCTCGAGGCTGCGCACGATCTCGAGTCGCACCGCCTCCGGCACGGTGCCGTCAGCGGGGGGCGCGGCAACGACCGGCGACAGTGCCTGGAGGCCGGCGACGATGAGGTGGAGCAAAGTGGGGGCAGTCTACTGGAGATAGCCCAGGGCGCGCATCTGCTCCTGAAGCTCGGGGCTCACGACTTCGGGGCGCCGCTCGCTCAGGACGGCGAAGGCCCAGGCCCGCGCGCCCTCCATGTCGGCGGGCGGAACGGCAACGCGAAGCGCGGCCGGCGAGAGCGGCATGGGAAGGCGTGTCGCGGGCTCTCCTTTCGAGCCCAGCCGGAGGTCGAAGGGCGCGAAGTCCGGACCCAGCTCCAGCGTGACGTCGGCGCCGGGAGGCTCCGTACGCACGATCACGTGACGCCGGGCGCCCCCCGAGACGAAGTGGAGGCTCGCCGAACGCCCGCCCGCGTCGATCTCGAGCGTGTCCCCGGTCCGGAAGTTGAGGCGGGCCACATCCGCGATCCGGGCCCCGGAGGTGAGCCCAACCCGCACGGCGTTGCCGGGCGCAGGGTCCTTCATGACGATATGGAGCCCCTCCTGTCCCTGGAGCAGGAAGGGAAGAAGCAACGAGGCCAGTTGGGAGGCCTGCCCAGGCTCGCTGTCCACCAGACTGCGCATCTCGTCGGCATCCTGGCCGAGGTCGAACAGCCACTCGCCCGGGATCGGAAGCAGCTGCCGGACGAGCTTGTGCCTGCCGTGCCGCACGGCGTAGAGCACCTCGCGCGGCGAGAGCTGCTCCGCGAAGAGAGCACGGGGAGGCAGGGAGCGTCCCCGGACCGCGGGCACGAGTGAGACGCCGTCGAGCCCCGGTGGTGCGGGAGCGCGCGCGAGTTCCAGGAGCGTCGGCATCACGTCGACCTGCGCGACGCTGTCCTCGATGCGCCGACCGTCGGTCCCACCCGCGAGCTTCAGGATCATGGGGACGTGCAGCAGCGTGTCGAAGAGCGTGTGCCCATGCCGTGCGGAACCGTGCTCCCCGAACTCCTCGCCATGGTCGGCCGTCACGAGGATCGTGGTCCGCTGGTCGAGCTGCAGGCGGCGCAGACCGTCCAGGAGCCGGCCGAGCTCCCGGTCCGTGTAGGCCAGCTCGGAATCGTAGAGATCGCTGTCGCGCTCGAGGCCCGAGCGCCCGGCGCGCACCAGGCCCTCGAAGCCCGCGCGCGCCAGGTACGGGTAATGGAGATCGATGGAGTGGACGTAGAGGAAGAAGGGCCGGTCCGTGTGTTCGCCGATCCAGTGCAGTGCGGTGTCGGTCACGAGCGCCGCGTCCGCAGGCGTGCTGTTCACGTTGCGGTTCTTCCATTCGCGGGCCAGCTCCAAGTAGCGGTCGAACCCCCGCGCGAAGCCGAAGCCCCGGCCGTCCAGCACCGGGTTCGCGACGACGGCGGCGGTCGCGTAGCCTTCGCGGCGGAGCCTCTCGGCGAGGGTGGCCCGCTCCGGATCGAGCGCGTGGTCCACGTTGCGCGCGCCGTGCCGGACCGGGTACAGCCCGGTGAACAGGCAGCCGACCGAAGGCTTGGTCCATGCGGCGCAAGCGTACGCGCGCTCGAAGACGAAGGCGCCGGCGGCGAAGCGGTCGAGCGCCGGAGTCGTGGGCCTGGCGTAGCCCATGGCTCCGACGCGATCGGCCCGCAGGCAGTCGACGACGTAGACGAGCACGTTGTCCGGCGCCGCGCGCGGCGCGATGATCTTCGGCTCGCCCAGCGCGACCATGTCCGCGCGCCCCTCGACGCGGATCCGGATCTCGGCCTCTCGGCCGGCCAGCGGCGCGAGGTCGACCCGCCGCTCGCTCCACGCCGCGCCGGTGCGGAGGCTCTCGTCGTGAAGGCGCCTTCCGGATGCATCCTCGATCCTCAGCGAGAGCGCGACGTCCACGGGTCGCGCCGCGATCCCGAACGAGAGCAGCGCTCCAGGGGGAACGCGGGCTCGGAAGCGCGCCGTGGCCGGCGGCACCAGCTTCAGGCTGCGACGGTCGTCGCCGTGGATCGCCTGGCGCTCGACCACGCCGGCAGCGCCCACGATCCCGGTCTCGAGCAGGTGCGCCTCGCTGGCCAGCACGCTCGGGCGTGGCGCGCAGGACGCCAGCGGCGCGAGCAGGGCGCAGGCCAGGAGCGCGGCCCGCGAGCCGGCGGACGCGATCGAGCTACCCTCGCGCGGGGGGACCGGGCACGATGCCGTGCTCACGCTTGAGCCGCTCGAGCGCGGCGATGCGCACGGGACGCCGCACGTCGTTGTCGCTCGGCCGATAGCCGGGCCCGTATTCGGCGAGCTTGGCGCGCTCCATCAGCCGCTCGCGGTCGATGATCAGCTCTTCGCGAGTGGTGCCGACGAGGTCGTTCTCGCGGCTCATCATGATGGCTTCCTCGGGGCAGGCGTCCACGCAGAAGCCGCAGTACACGCAGCGCAGCAGATCGATCTCGAAGCGCGTCGGATACTTCTCGATCGTCTTCTCCGGCCGCTCGCCGGACTCGATGTAGATGCACTCGGCAGGGCAGACCGTGGCGCACATGTAGCAGGCCACGCACTTGGGCGTCCCGTCCTCGCGCACCGTGAGCAGGTGGATGCCGCGGTAGCGGCCCGACGTCGGACGCTTCTGTTCGGGGAACTCCACCGTGGAAGCGCCCTTGAGGAACACGGTCTTGAGCATGTTGGCCAGCGTCGTGCGCAGGCCGATCAGGATCGGGTAGATGCCCGGCCGTGTGTTGCGGTCGACGCTGACGACGCTCGTGACGCCCATCTCCGCCCTATGTCCTCGCCTCGGCGGCGGCCAGGCCCTGGAGGAGCAGCGCGCGGCCGGTCGAGCCCATGACGCGATAGTCGAGGCCAGCGTAGTCTGGCACCGCGGCGGCGAGCCGCGCGAACACGTCCCGGGCCGAGGTCGCAGCCAGGGTCCCGCCGCAGCGGCGCAGCAGCTCGGCGGCCAGCTCCCAACGCGGACGTGCGTCGCCCGGAGCGGGGAACGCCGGCCGGATGCGCTGCACGCGGCGCTGGAAGTTCGTGAACGTGCCGTCGACCTCCGCCCACATCGCCGCGGGCAGGACGACGTCGGGCCGATCCAGCTCGGGCCCCTCGTGGGTCGCCATCACCGCCACGAAGGGGACGTCCGCGATGGCATCCACGTGGCTCGGGTCGCGCAGCAGCTCGACGCCCTGGAGCAGAAGGGCCTTGACCTCGCCGCCGGCGCAGCGTTTCATGATCGCATCGACGCCGTCCCGCGCCAGGCCCAGATCGAGCGCGCCCTGGGTGTTCGGGTTGCGGTCCTTGCGCTGCAACACGTGGTCGAGGCGTTCGCGCAGCAGACGCTGCGGGCCGCCGACGCGGAAGTCCAGCAGCCCGCCGAGCGACTCGGCAAGGGCCTTGAACGCGAACAGGTCTTCGTTGGTCGCCTGCGGGGACGCCACGAACGCCGCCGCCGGGCCCGCGGCCTTGAGCCTCGCAGCCACCTCGTCGAGGGCGGCCGCGACCGTGATGCCGTCCCAGCCGCCCTCGCGCTTGATCCGCGCCCCGGTGAGCCGCTCGCTGACGGCGATCTCCTTGTAGAGCGCGCGGCCGGGATCGCACATCCAGGACCGGTTCACCTCGACGTTGCGGCGTGGGCGCAGGCGCTGCGCCTCGGCGTCGCGGTGATCGATGAAGATGTTGCAGCCGGTGGAGCAGCCGGGACAGACCGACTCCGTCTCGGACAGGAACCAGACGCGCATCTTGAAACGGAAGTCGTGGGAGAGCAGGGCGCCGACCGGGCACACGTCGGCGAGGTTGCCCGCGTAGTCGTGTTCGATGGGGCGGTTCTCGAAGGTGGCGATCTGGGTGTTGTCGCCGCGGTTCACGAACGCGAAGCTGTTGGTGCCGGTCACCTCGCGCTCGAAACGGATGCAGCGGGAGCACAGCACGCAGCGCTCGGCGTCGAGCATGATCGCGCCGAGATCGACGACCTTGCGCTTGCGAACCTTCTCCTCGACCTCGATCTTCGAGTCGTGGAGGCCGTGGTCCATGTACTGGTCCTGCAGGTAGCACTCGCCGGCCTGGTCGCACACCGGGCAGTCGATCGGGTGGTTGACCAGCAGGAACTCGAGGGTGGTGCGATGCGCCTGGACGGCCTTGTCGCTGTTCGTCCGCACCACCATGGCGTCCGTGACCGCCGTGTTGCAGGCGATCTGGAGCTTCGGCATCTTCTCGACCTCGACCAGGCACATGCGGCAGTTGCCATCCACGGGCAGGTCGGGATGCCAGCAGAAGTGAGGGATGTGGATCCCGGCCTGGAGCGCGGCCTGGATCACGGTCGTCCCGGCCGCGACCTCGACCTCCTTCCCGTCGATCGTGCACTTGGGCATTCAGATCACCGCGGATTCATCGGTCGAGCTCTCCGGCGACCACGTTCAGCCCGCCGATGATCGCGACGGCGTCGGCCAGGAAGCCGCCCCTGATCATCTGCGGATACGCCTGGTAGATGTTGAAGCACGGCGGGCGCACCTTGACCCGCCACGGGTGCTTTCCCCCGTCGCTGACGATGTAGAAGCCCAGCTCGCCGTTGGCCGCCTCGGTGTAGCCGTAGACCTCGCCGGGCGGCGGCAGGATGCCCTCGTACACCAGCTTGAAGTGGTTCATGAGGGCCTCGATGTTCGAGTACACCTCGCTCTTGGGCGGCAGCGCCACCTTCTTGTCATCGGTGATGATGGGCCCCTTCGGCAGCTTCCCGAGCGCCTGCTCGATGATGCGCAGGCTCTGGTAGATCTCCTCGATCCGCACCAGGTAGCGGTCGTAGCAGTCGCCGACCGTGCCGATCGGGATGTCGAAGTCGTACTGCTCGTACCCCGAATAGGGATGGTCCTTCCTTACGTCGTAGGCGACGCCGGAGCCGCGCAGGCACGGCCCGACCCAGCCGTAGGCGAGCGCGTCGTCGGCGCCGAGCACGCCGATGTCGCGGAAGCGGTTCGCGAAGATCGGGTTCCGCGTCAGCAGCTTCTCGGCCTGCTTCGTGACGTCGCGGATGCTGGCGATCGCCTTCCGGCACAGCGCCTCGAAAGCGTCGGGCACGTCGGCGGCGAGCCCGCCGATGCGCACGTAGGACACCGTGAGGCGAGCGCCGCAGCAGGCGTCGAGCAGCGCGTAGATGTCCTCGCGGGCGCGGAAGACCACGAAGAACGGCGTGATCGCGCCGAGGTCCACGACGTTGGTGCTGACCGCGACGAGGTGGTCCATGATCCGCGAGAACTCCGACAGGATCACGCGGATCGCCTCGGCGCGCGGCGGAGCCGGCACCCCGAGCAGCTTCTCGACCGCCAGCGCCCAGCCGTGGCCGTTCATGAACGACGAGCAGTAGTTGAGCCGGTCCGTGTAGGGGATGACCTGCCAGTAGGTCCGGATCTCCGCCATCTTCTCGAAGTTCCGGTGCATGTAGCCGATCTCGGCCTCCGCGTCCTGGATCGTCTCGCCGTCCATCAGCGCCTGGATGCGGAAGGTGCCGTGCATGGCCGGGTGGGAGGGGCCGATGTTCACGATCAGGTTCTCGGAGCCCTCGGGCACCTTCAGCAACCACTCCTTGGACTTCTTCAGCACGTGGCGTTTCGCCGTCGGGTAATCCTTGCGCATCGGATGGCCCACGAAGTCGTCGTGGGTCAGGATGCGGGTCAGGTTGGGGTGGCCGCGGAAGACGATGCCGTACAGGTCCCAGGCCTCGCGCTCGAACCAGTTCGCGCCCTTGTAGACGCCGCACAGCGTGTCGAGCGTGGGGTCGCTCTCGGGGATGGCGACCTTGAGACGGACGTGGTGCTTCCCCGAGACCGAGTATGCGTGCAGCGCGACCTCGAAGCGCTCCGCGCGGTCCTCCTTGTCGAGGTAGTCGATGGCGCACAGGTCGAGGAACAGCTTGAAGTCCAGCTCGGGATCCTCGCGGAGGACGCGCGCGGCCTCGACCCAGGCGCTCCGATCGACGGTGATCGCCAGGTCGCCGCGGAACTCGGCGACTGCTCGCACGCGGTCGCCTAAGCGTTCCCTCAGCACGCGGACGGCCGCGCTCGTGGCGCCGGCCGGCGCCGCGGGGGTGTCCACCACGCTAGCCATGGTGCGGCTCGGTGTCCTTCGCCTCTTCGGGGAGCACGCGCAGCGTCAGCACGCCGCGCGGCGGAAGCCCCTGGCTCGTGCGCTCGGCATCATCCTTCCGCCACGCGTTGCGGCGGGCGCGCCGATCGATGGCGCCGTCGCCGGGAGCGCCCACGCGATCCTTGCCCTGCGGCTCTTTCGCCTGCTGGCCTCGCTGGATCCTCTCCTGGATCTTCATGATCGCCATGAGCAGGCTCTCGGGGGAGGGCGGACAGCCGGGGACGTAGACGTCCACCGGCACGATCTCGTCGATGCCCTGCATCACGTGGTAGGAGCGGTAGAAGCCACCCGAAGACGCGCACACGCCCATCGAGACGACCCATTTCGGCTCGGGCATCTGGTCGTAGATCGTCTTCAACACGGGCGCCAGCTTGTCGGGGATCGTCCCCGCCACGAACATGAGATCCGCCTGGCGCGGCGAGAAGCGCAGCACCTCGGAGCCGAAGCGCGCGACGTCGTAATGGGACGCCGTGAACGCCATGAACTCGATCGCGCAGCAGGCCGTTCCGAAGGGCATCGGCCAAACCGAGGACTTGCGCCCCCATTTCACGACCGCGTCGAGGCGGGTCGTGATGATGTCGCCGCCCGCGTGCACGCTCGCCCAGGTGGGGTCGACGAATTTCCCGCGGAAGAGGTCGAGGAGCCCCATCGCCGGGGGATCATAACTCAACGGGCGGGCCCGCAGCCGCTGGTGTAACCTGATGTCGACCGTGACCGACGACGCGCGCTCCAGCGTCGCGCTGGACCCGGGCCTGGCGCCCGTGGCTCGCCGCCTGGCGCTGCTGGCGGGGCTGGTCACCGTCTATTTCATCGCCGGCAAGCTCGGTCTACGACTGGCCTTTTTCCATCCCAGCGCGACACCGGTCTGGCCACCGACCGGCATCAGCCTGGCGGCGTTCCTGATCCTCGGCTCGAAGGTGTGGCCGGCGATCTTCGCGGGGGCGTTCCTCGTGAACGTGACGACCCTCGGAACCGTCGCCACGTCCGTCGGCATCGCCGCCGGGAACACCCTCGAGGGGCTGGCCGGAGCCTACCTGGTCAACCGCTGGGCCGGCGGCCGCCAGGCGTTCGAGCGCCCGCGGGACGTCCTGAAGTTCGCGGTGCTGGCGGCCGGCCTCAGCACGACGCTGAGCGCGACCTTCGGGGTTGCGAGCCTCCATCTGGGCGGGCTCGCTCGCGCCGAGGAATACGCTTCGATCTGGCTCACGTGGTGGCTCGGAGACGCGACCGGGGACCTCGTCTTCGCTCCGGTGATCCTGCTGTGGAGCGCGAATCCCCGGATCAAGCGGCGAGCCAAGGGCGCCCTCGATGCCGCGGCTCTGTTCGGCGGGCTGGTCCTGGTGAGCCACGTCGTCTTCGGAGTCGTATCTCCACTGGCCGTTGGCAACCTGCCCCTCGAGTTCCTGTGCATCCCGATGCTGCTATGGGCGCCGTTCCGCTTCGGGCCGCGCGAGTCCTCGATCGCGGTGCTGCTGCTGTCCTGGATCGCCGTGCACGGCACGCTGCGCGGCTTCGGCCCCTTCGCGCGCGACTCGCTGAACGAGTCCCTGCTGCTGCTCCAGGCCTTCCTGGGCGTGGCCTCGGTGATGAGCCTCAGCGTGGCGTCGGTCGTGCTGCAGCGACGCCGTGTCGAGGCACGGCTCCGCGAGCTGTCCGTGAGCGACCCGCTCACGGGCCTGGGCAACTATCGGAAGCTGATGG
>DATFEN010000024.1:0-6061 GCA_035251085.1 Vicinamibacteria bacterium
GTTGGCCACGTTCTCGAAGGCCGGGACGTCGGCGCCGTTGACGAGGACGTGCACCGCGAAGTCCGTGGAGGGCCCGTGGTCGATGCTGGCCGTGTCGACGCCGAGGGCCGCGATCTTTCGCTCGAGCAGCAGCCGCGCGGCCTCGACCCCGTAGGACGGAAAACGGAGCTTGGATTCGCTGGAGGCTTCGCCTCCGAAGTAGGCCTTGCGATCCGGCCAACGCTTCCCCCAGCCCGTCCGCAACAGCACGATCGTGCCGGCCTCGATCCGGCCGTTCCGCTTCTCCCAGGCCTCGACGTCCGCGCGCGTGAGCCGATAGACCGGGTCCGTCGCCGCCTTGGCCGAGACGTCGACGACGACGGCCGGCGCTATGAGCTGCTCGAGCGGCACCGCCTCGGCGGCGTGCCGGCCCTCCGCGAAGTGCACCGGGGCGTCGAGGTGCGTTCCCCCGTGCTCCGGTGCGCAGAACGAATAGGCAGAATAGAAATACCCGCCCTCTGCCGGTCCGCGGTGAAGCGTCTTCAGCTCGAACCCCGAAGGCGACGTCGGCCAGTAGAGCGTCTCGGCGCCGAAGGCGTGGGTGAGATCCACGAGGCGGACGCGCGCGAGGTCGACGACCGGAGGCGCGGCCGCGAGCGCGAGGGACAACAGCAGCAGTGGCATGCAGGGCCTCCCGAAGCGCCATTATGATCCGGCCCGCATGCCCTTCCTGGAGCGCCTCGGACTCCACCGGCCCGAGCTGCGCGCCTGGGCCATGTACGACTGGGCCAACTCGGTCTTCATGACAACGGTCCTGCAGGTGTTCCAGATCTACTTCCCCGCCGTGGCGGCCGCCGAGCTGCCGCGGGCCGAGGCAGGCGCGCGGCTGGCCATGGCCACGAGCCTTTCGATCGCGGCCGTGGCGCTCATCTCGCCGGTCCTCGGCGCGCTCGCCGACGTCGCCGGCCGCAAGAAGGCGCTCCTCGCGCTCTTCGCGGGGCTGGGCGTGCTCGCGACTGCCTCGTTGTACGGCGCCGGCCGCGGCGAGTGGCTGCAGGCGTTGATCTTGTTCGCGCTCGGCAACGTCGGCGTCGTCGCCAGCATCGTCTTCTACAACGCGCTGCTGCCCCACATCGCACGGCCGGACGAGGTCGACCGCGTCTCGACCGCCGGCTTCGCCCTCGGCTATGTCAGCGGCGGCGTGCTGCTCGCCATCAACGCGCTCTGGATCCAATGGCCCGAGCGTTTCGGCATCGCTTCGAGGGAGGCGGCCTTCCAGCTCTCGTTCCTGAGCGCCGCTCTCTGGTGGGCCGTGTTCACGATCCCGGTCCTGGTCCGCGTGCCGGAGCCACCGCGCATGGCGCTGCCCGGCGAGGATGCCACGCAGGGCACGCTCGCGCGGGCCCTCGCGCGCCTCAGGACGACGGCGCTCGAAGCCCGCCGGCACCGGGACGCCGTGCTGGTCCTCGTCGCCTTCCTGATCTACAACGACGCGATCGTCACGATCATCCGGCTGGCGGCGACCTTCGGCGGCGAGATCGGCGTGCCGGCGGCCGCGCTGATCGCGGCGATCCTGGTGGTGCAGTTCGTCGGCATCCCCGCCACGTTCGTGTTCGGGCAGATCGCCCGTGTTGTCGGCACGAAGCGAGCCATCTTCGCGGCGCTTGCATGCTACGTCGGCATCATCCTGTTCGCGTCCCGGATGACCACCACCCGCGAGTTCTTCGTGCTGGCATTCCTGCTCGCCTGCGTCATGGGCGGGGCCCAGGCCCTCTCCCGCTCCCTCTACGCTTCGATGGTCCCCAAGGAGAAGTCGGCCGAGCTGTTCGGCTTCTTCGGGGTCTTCGACAAGTTCGGCGGAGTGATGGGCACGGCCCTCTACGCGCTGATGTTGCGCTGGACCGGTTCCGGGCGGCCGGCCATCGCGACGCTCCTGCTCTTCTTCCTCGTCGGCGCCGCGATCCTGTCTCGCGTGGACGTCGAGCGCGGCCGGCGCGCCGCCCGGGAGGCGACAGGGGGCTGATAAGATGCGGGCCTCCACCCGCCCATGTTGCAACCGCGGCTCGTGCCCCTCACCGTGCTCGCCATGGCGCTGCCCGCCTGCTCCGTCCGGCGAATGGCGGTGAACTCCCTGGGCAACGCGCTCGCCCAGGGCGGCTCGGCATACGCCTCGGACGACGACCCCGAGCTCGTGGCCGAGGCCTCGCCGTTCGCGCTCAAGACGATGGAGGCGCTGCTCGACGAATCGCCCCGGCACCGCGGACTGCTCTACGCGACGGCTTCGGGATTCACCAAGTACGGCTACGCGTTCGTCCAGCAGGAGGGGGACTTCGTCGAGGCGCAGGACCTGGCGCGGGCGACCCATCTGCGCGGCCGCGCGCGCCGGTTGTACCTTCGCGCTATGGACTACGGGCTGCGCGGCCTGGAGCTGGACTTCCCGGGCCTTCGCGATCGGCTGCGTACCGATGCGCGAGGCGCCGTGACGAGGACGCAGAAAAAGCACGTGCCGCTGCTGTTCTGGACGGCGAACGCCTGGGGCGCCGCGATCGCCCTGGCGAAGGACGACGCCGAGCTGACCGCGGACCAGGCCGCCGCGGAGGCCCTGATGCGACGAGCCCTCGAGCTCGACGAGGGCTACGAGTACGGCTCGGGCCACGATTTCTTCATCGTCTACGAGGGCGGGCGCTCCTCGGTCGGCGGGTCCGTGGTCAAGGCCCGCGAGCACCTCGAGCAGTCCGTCGCCCTGTCGAAGGGGCAGCGCGCCGCGCCCTACGTCGCCTTCGCCGAGACGGTCTCGGTCGCGAGCCAGGATCGGGGCGAGTTCGAGGTCATGTTGAACAGGGCGCTCGCCGTGGACCCCGACGGCGTGAGGGAGCTGCGCTTGAGCAACCGCATCTATCAGAGACGGGCCCGCTGGCTGCTGGACCGCGCCGACGAGCTCTTCGTGGAATGAAGAGTCGGGATGCTCGCCCGTAGCCTCGCCCTGCTCCTCTCCGTGCTCGTCGCCGCCGCGCCGGTGCAGGCGCAGAACGTGGTCGTCAAGATGGCGACGCTCGTTCCCGACGGCTCCTCGTGGCACCTGATCCTCAAAGAGACCGCGCACCAGTGGAGCAAGCTCTCGGGCGGCCGCGTCATCGTGCGTCTGTTCCCCGGCGGCGTCGCCGGTGACGATCCCGACGTCGTGCGCAAGATGCGCCTGGGCACCCTGCAGGCCGGCCTGCTCACGTCGGTGGGCGTCGGCGAGATCGACAAGTCCGTGTACGCGCTCAGCGTGCCCCTCATGTACCGCTCGTACGACGAGGTCTACCACGTGCTCGACAAGATGCGGCCGCGCCTCGAGGCGGCCCTCGAGGCCAAGGGCTTCGTGGTCCTCAACTGGGCCGACGGCGGCTGGGTCCATTTCTTCGCGCAGAAGCCGGTGGCGACGCCCGACGACCTGCGCGCCCTGAAGCTGTTCTCGTGGGCGGGAGACGCGAAGTCGATCGAGGTGTGGCGCTCGGCCGGCTTCAACCCCGTGCCGCTGCCGTCGACCGAGCTCTCGACGGCCCTCCAGACCGGCCTCGTGAATGCCCTCGGCTGCCCGCCTCAGGTGGCGGTCATCTCGCAGTACTACAACCACGCGCGGAACATGACCGACCTGCCCTGGCAGCTGTTGCTGGGCGCGACGCTCATCAACAAGGCGACCTGGGAGAAGATCCCCGCCGACGTCCGGCCGGCGCTGGCCGAGGCGACGCGCAACGCAGGAGTGCGCCTCCAGGCCGAGATCCGCAACAGCGGCGCACGCGACGTCGAGGCGATGAGGAAACGCGGCCTCAACGTCGTCGCGGTCGACGCGAAGACGCGGGCGCTCTGGCAGAAGACCGCGGAGGGCCTCTA
Organism: Vicinamibacteria bacterium; assembly: GCA_035251085.1. Taxonomy (GTDB): domain Bacteria; phylum Acidobacteriota; class Vicinamibacteria; order Fen-336; family Fen-336; genus DATFEN01. Next base: position 3,856 of record DATFEN010000024.1, read on the forward strand.
CCCGCAGGTGCGGGGCCCAATCGTGCCGGCCGAGGCCTTCGACGAGGCCCAGCGGTTGCGCGACGAGTACCGCAAGGACCACGGCGCCGCGACGGGCCAGAGCGCGCCTTGAACCCCGCGGCGGCGCTCCGCCGCGTCGAGCACGCCGTGCTGGTCGCAGCCTTGCTCACGCTCACCGTGCTGCCGCTGATCGACGCGCTGGGCCGGCCCCTGACCGGCTTCTTCGTGCCGGGCGGCGCGGCCTGGGTCCAACAGCTCACGCTGTGGCTGGCGTTCGTCGGCGGGCTGGCGGCGGCCGGAGAGGGCAAGCATCTCATGCTGTCGACGGCGGAGTTGTTCGGCGAGCGCCTGCGCCCCGCCGGGCACGTGCTCGCGGCGGCGGTGTCGGCCGCCACGGTCGCCGTCCTCACCTACGCCAGCGTCAGGGTGCTGCAGGTCAACCGCGCCGAAGGCCGGCTGCTGCCGGGCGGCATCCCGGAGTGGCTCAGCGAGCTGGTGATGCCGGTCGCCCTGGGCCTGATGGCGCTGCGCTTCGCCTGGGGCGCGTCCACCGCGTGGCGGCCGAGGCTCCTGGCCTTCGCGGCCATCCCGGTGGTCTTCGCCCTCGGCGCCGCCGCGCCGGAGGTTCTGGGCCGGGCCAGCGGGGTCGTGTCGCTGATGATCCTCGCCGCGCTCGTGCTCGGCGCGCCGGTCTTCGTCGCGATGGGGTCGCTGGCGCTGCTCTTCTTCCTTCGCGACGGCTTGGAGACGGGGACCGACCCGGGCACGAGCATCAGCGCGGTCCTTGCCGACGTGTACCGATTGGTGTCCTCGCCCACGCTGCCCGCGATCCCGCTGCTCACGGGCTGTGGCTACGTCCTCGCCGAGAGCGGCGCAAGCCAGCGGCTGCTGCGCTTCTTCCGCGCACTGTTGGGCTTCGTGCCCGGCGGGCTCGCCGTGATCGTGATCGCGGTCTGCGCCCTGTTCACGACCTTCACCGGCGGCTCGGGCGTGACGATCATCGCGCTCGGCGGCCTGGTCTATCCGATGCTGCGCGAGGACGGCTATCCGGAGGGCTTCTCTCTCGGCCTCGTCACCGCGGCCGGCAGCCTGGGCCTGCTGTTCCCGCCCAGCCTGCCCGTGATCCTGTACAGCGTGGTGGCCGGAACCCGCGACCACAACGTACCGGCCGACGGCCTCTACCTCGCGGGACTCCTGCCCGGTGCGCTGATGGTCGCCATGGTCGCGGCCTACGCGATCCGCGTCGGATCGCACGTGCAGACGCGCCGCCAGCCCTTCGCTTGGCCGGAGCTAGGGCGGGCCTTCTGGGCGGCCCGCTGGGAGCTGAGCCTGCCGCCGCTGGTGATCGGGCTGTTCGCGAGCGGCTGGCTGTCGATGGTGGAGACCGCGGCCGCCGCCCTCGCGTACGCGATCGTCGTGGAGTGCATCCTCACGCGCGACCTGCACCCGGTGCGGACGCTGCCGGCTGCGCTCGTCAAGTCGTGCGTCCTCACGGGATCGGTGCTGATCCTGCTGAGCGCCGCGATGGGCATCACGAGCTACATCGTCGACGCGCAGATCCCCGAGCAGCTCGTGGCGTGGGTCAAGGCGCACATCCATTCGCCGATCGTCTTCCTGCTGGCGCTCAACGCGCTCTTGATCGTGGTCGGCTGCCTGGTCGACATCTTCTCCGCGATCGTCGTGCTCGCCCCCCTCATCGCGCCGATGGGCGCAGCCTTCGGCGTCGATCCAGTCCACCAGGGCGTGATCTTCCTGGCCAATCTCGAACTGGGCTTCCTGACGCCGCCCGTCGGCCTGAACCTCTACCTGTCCTCGTCGAGGTTCGGCAAGCCGTTGACCGAGGTGGCCCGCCACGCGTTCCCGTTCCTGCTGATCATGGCGGCCGCGGTGCTGATCATCACCTACGTGCCGGCGCTGTCGGTGGGCGTGCTGCGCGCGCTCGGACGAGGCTAGCCAGGGGGTCGGAACTGCGCTCGACGCCCCTGAGCTAGAATCGCCTCAACCTGAAAGCCATGACCCTCCAGGCCGGCATCAGGCTCGGCCCCTACGAGGTCCTCGCCGCGGTCGGCGCCGGCGGGATGGGAGAGGTCTATCGCGGCCGAGACACTCGTCTCGAACGCACGGTCGCGATCAAGGTCCTCCCGCCCCACCTGGCTGCGAACCCGGACCTGCGCCAGCGCTTCGAGCGCGAGGCGCGGGCTGTCTC
>DATFEN010000033.1:0-6072 GCA_035251085.1 Vicinamibacteria bacterium
GGACCCCGAGGTTCCGCGGCGCATAGCCGAGGAGAGCGGCTTCGTGTGTGTCGACCTCTATGCAGCCTTCGAGGGTTACTATCGACGGACGGGTCGGGTTTTCGACGACGTGGCGTTGAGCCGCACGGACGCTCATCCCAACTCAGAGGGTCACCGGCTCATGGCCGAGGCGCTCTTGGAGCCCGTCCGCGCAGCGCTGGCGGCGGCTTCGAAGTCACGCGGTCAGCGCCGCTCCGACTGATCGAGCCGAGCTTTGCGGCTCGGTCGGCCTGCAGCCTGCGCGAGGATCTCGCGCTCCGACAACTCCTCCCGGATCGGCACCAGCTGCGCCCGGGGCCGGTAGACCGTGCCGGGCGGCAGGGGCGGCAGAGCCGCAGGCCAGTCGTCGAGAACCTGGACCGCGCCGCTCTGCGTATGACGAAGCACGATGATCTGGTCGTAGCGATGGAACGTAGCGCGGGCTCCCCAGGCGCGACGGACCGTAGGCCACGGCTCCGAAGCCATGCCCTCTGGGCCGAAGAAGGCCGGGAACATCCCGGTCCAGACGCCCCAGGCGAGGCCGACGGCGTGGCCGCGATACAGGTACTCGACCGCATGATGAAATCCGAAATTCGCGCGCCAGGCCTTTCCGTTGTCGATCAGCAACAGAAGCGTGCCCGGCTCCACGTCCGGCACCTCGGCGACGAGCGCCGATAGCATCCGCATCTGCCGTGGATAGAAGCTGAGCGTCTCCCAGCGCTGCTGCATCGCCTGCGTCCGGCCCGTCCCCACCGCCACGACCCACGCGCCCAGAGCCACGGCCACGGCGGGCGCGAATCGGCGCATCCGCCCGCCTATCCCGACTGCCACGCCAGCGAGCAGCAGCGCCGCACCGGGAGACGAGAGGAACTGCATCCTCCACGCGTCCGGCCCACGGGCGGTCAGGAGAAGGGCCCCGTAGCCGGCGCCAACCAGGAGGACTCCGCTCAACCCCAGGATCCGAAGGTCTTGCTTTTCCGCGCTTTCCGTGGGCGCCCTCCACAACCACAAGACACACACACCCAGGAAGACGACCACTGCCACCGCCACACCGCTCGTCAGCAGCTCCGTCGGCACTACGTTGAACAGCGGCGCGAAATGGAGGCGGTACTGCAGGGCCAGGCGCGTGAGCACTGCCGCAGGGCGCGGGTCCAGCTTGATGGCAGCCTGGTACGTGAAGTCGCCGGTTGGAGCCAGGAACGACTGGAGCGCCAGGAGCATCGAGAGCAGGACGAAGCATTCGAAGACGAGGATCCACTGCCGCAGGGCGCGCGTCGACTCGCCCGGGACCGCGAACAGGAGCAGCGGCGTGACCATGAGCACCGGCAGCGTGGCCTCGTAGCAGCGGCCGGACACCACGCAGAGCAGCAGGGAGAGAGCCAAGAGCGGCACGCTCCGTCGCAGCCAGGACTCCACGTAGCAGACCATCGCCAACAACATCCCGAACGTGATGCCGATGTAGAGCGCACGCTCGACCGTGCTCAGGCGCGCGAGGTCGCTCGGAGCCCAGACGACGGCGAAGACGCCGGCCAGCACGGCAAGCAGCGGACGCCGGGGAGCGACGCGAAGGGCGAGCCAGTACACGAGCAGCCCCGTCAGCCACAAGTAGAACCAATACAGGATCGCGAAGCCCAGAAAGCTGTGGGGAGCGATCCACGTGACCGGAAGTGCCCAGAGCAGGCCGAGCGGCCGATTCGCATACGGGATGTCGATGACGCCGCGCGAGAGCAGCGAGAGCACCGTCCACTCGTCGAAACCGAAGAAGTTCGTGGCCTCGACGAGCCTGGCCTGAGATAACACCACGGCCAGCAGGAACAGCGCAGCGCACGCGTGGCGGGTGACGCTTGGCGGGATGCTCAAGGCGGCTATTCGAGCAGAGAACGATACCGCAGGCAATCGCGGCGCGTTTGCATGGCGCGGGCCCGCGACCCTAGGATTGCGCGATGTCCCGCGAGACCGCGCGCCGCGTGCTCGAGATCGAGTCCTCGGCGATCCTGGCGCTGCGCGACCGCCTCGACGAGCACTTCGACCGAGCCGTGGAGCTGTTGCTGCGCACGCCGGGGCGGGTGGTCGTCACCGGGATGGGCAAGAGCGGGATCGTGGGCCAGAAGCTCTCGGCGACCTTCTCCTCCACGGGCACGCCCTCGCTCTTCCTGCATCCAGCAGAGGCCATCCACGGCGATCTGGGCCGCATCGTCCAGGGCGACAGCGTGCTCGCGATCTCCAACAGCGGCGAGACCGAGGAGATCCTGGCGCTCCTGCCGTCGGTCAAGCGCTTGGGCGCACCGATCGTCTCCCTCACGGGCAATCCGCGCTCCACCATCGCCCAGGCCGCCGACGTACACCTCGACGTCTCGATCGCGCGGGAGGCCTGCCCGCTAGGCCTCGCCCCGACCGCCTCGACCACCGCCGCCCTCGCGATGGGCGACGCGCTGGCGATGGCGCTCATCGAGCGCCGCGGGTTCACGGTCGACGACTTCGCAGTGCTTCATCCCGGAGGCCGCCTCGGGAAGAAGCTGCTGCGAGTGGAAGACACCATGCACACCGGCGATCACGTGCCTCGGGTGGGCCCGGGCGCCCCAATGCGCGACGTGCTCTTCGAGATGACGCGGAAGCGCTTCGGGATGACGACGGTCGTGGACGAGGCTGACCGCCTGCTCGGCGTGATCTCCGACGGCGACCTGCGCCGCCAGATGGAGAAACACGGCGACGGGATGCTGGGCCGCAGCGCCGCGGAGTGCATGACGCGCGAGCCGGTGACAGTGGGCGCTCGCGAGCTCGCCACCCATGCCCTCAACCTGATGGAGGAGCGCCGCATCACGTCCCTCGTCATCGTGGACGACGACCGCGTCGTGAAGGGCGTCGTGCACCTTCACGACCTGTGGCGGACCGAGCTGATCTAGGGATGAAGGACGCGCTGGCGGAGCGCTGCCGGGCGCTCAAGCTCATCCTCACCGACGTGGACGGGGTGATGACGGACGGAAGCGTGCTGCTCCTCCCGGACGGCCAGGACGCCAAGGCCTTCCACGTTCGCGACGGGCTCGGGGTCGTCATGGCACATGCCGCCGGCCTTCGCACCGGCCTGCTGTCGGGCCGCCGCTCCGAGTCCGTCGAGCGTCGCGCTTCCGAGCTGGGCATGGCCGTCGTGCGTCAGGGGGTGCGCGACAAGGCCGCCGCGCTGCGGGAGATCCTCGGCGAGCTCGGACTCCAGGCGCACGAGGTCGCTTACGTCGGCGACGACCTGAACGACCTTCCGGTGATCGAGGCGGTGGGGCTGTCGGCCGCCCCGGCGGACTCCGCATTCGAGGTGCGCGCCCAGGCGTTCATGGTGCTCAGCGCTCCCGGCGGGCGCGGCTGCCTGCGTGAGTTCGTCGACGCGATCCTCAGGGCACGCGGCGATTTCGAGCGAGCGGCCGCCGCGGTTGCCTCGCTCCCGCCCTAGGGGCCGCCATGATCGACACCGCGATCACCGCCGTCGTCCTCGCGGCCGCGGCGGGACTCCTCGCCGGCCGCGCGTGGCGATCGGCACGGATGCGGGACGAAGCCGCCCCCGGCGCGTTCCGGTCTTCGGCCCACTATACCCAGGCCCTCAACTCTCTCGCCGCCGGCCACGTCGACCTGGCGCTGAGCGAGCTCGAGAAGGTCGCCCGCGAGCAGCCCGAGGCCTTCGAGGTCCAGCTCGTGCTCGGCCACCTGATGCGCGAGACGGGGCACGTCGAGCGTTCGATGCAGACGCACCAGGCGCTGCTGGCCAGGGACAGCCTCTCTCGAGCCCAGCGCACCCAGGCCCTCGTGGGCCTGGGCCAGGACCAGCGCAGCGCCGGCTTCATCGACCGGGCGACGCGTACGTTCGAGCAGGTGCTCGAGGCCGACCCGAGGAACCTCGATGCCCTCGAGGGGCTCGCGCGCATCCACGAGGACCAGCGGCGCTGGCACGCGGCCTACGACACGCGGCTCCGCCTGCAGCGCCTGCGCAAGAGCGACGACTCACTGGTGCTCGGCTACCTGCAGGCCGAGATCGGCCGCGAGGCGCTGACCGGGCAGCGCCGAGACGAGGCTGAGCGCGCGTTCCGGACCGCCCTGCGCCTGGATCCAAGAGTCTTCCCGGCGCAACTCGGTCTCGCGGACCTCGCCCTCGACGCCGAGCCGCGCCGCGCAGCCTCTCTGCTCTTCGACGCGATCGCTGCGGCTCCGGAGCGCGCCTACCTCGCCTTCGACCGTCTGGCGCGGGCCTTCTCCGCGATCGGCGAGCCTTCGCGCTTCGTCGAGCTGTGCGAGGACATCGTGCGCCGCGATCCACGCGACTGGCGCGCGCGGCTGGCGCTGGCCCGCCAGCTGCGCGCCTCGGGCAGGCTCGACGAAGCCCACGGCCTGCTGCTGCGCGCCGTCGCGGCGAACCCGCACGTGCTCCTCGTTCACCTCGAGATGTGGCGCACGCTACAGGCCGCGGGTGTGGCCGACGAGCGGGTCGCCCGGTACCACGCCACGGGCGAGCAGGCCGCCTTCTACATCGACCCGCACGTCTGCACCTCGTGCCGCTACCGGGCCGACGACATGCTCTGGCGCTGCCCGCACTGCCACGCGTGGAATTCCTTCGTGGAGGAGCGGGTCGGTCCCGCGGCCGACCGCTGAGCCCGCTCAGATCGGGCCGAGAACGCGTCCCAGGGTCTCGGCGACCAGACGGTGACCCTGCGTCGTGTAGTGGCGGCCGAGCACCGTCGCCGGGAGGAAGAGGCGATCTTCCGCGCCCTGCGGCTGTTCGCGGAACACGGGCGTGAGGTCGTGGTATTCGAACCCGCGGCGCACCAGGTCGGCGGCGAGGGCGGCGCGAAAGCCGTCCATCCCGGGGCTCGGCGTGAGGTCCGCGACCGTGGGCAGATAGACGACGACGAGCCGGCTTCCCCTGGCCGAGTGCATCGACCGGAGCTCTTCGAGCATGGCGGGGAACAGCAACGCGAGGGGCTGGTGCGGCGCTGGCCGAGCACGGGGCGGCGCCAGGTACGCGGTGACGCCCCGGGCCAGCGCAACCAGCCGCGCCTCGTCGAGGCGCGGCAGGGTGAGGGTCAGCCACGGCGCCCGATAGGCGGCCCTGGGAACGGGCACGTTGCGCGTCACGAGGGCGCCCTTGTCCAGGTCGAGGTAGGGCTTGGGAAAACCGACGAAGCGGTCCGACAGCATCCGGTCCAGGTCGACTGAGACGAAGGCGAAGACGTGCACGCGCTGCTCGAGGCCGGCGCCATCGCGCCGGTACCAGAGGAAGGCCTGATCGACACCATAGCCGCCCTGGCCCATGTTGACGGCCTCGAGCTCCGGCGAGCCGGCAGCGAGCCGGGCGCACCACGTGTCGTCGTCGCCGACTCCAACCCCCAGCGTGAAGGAATCGCCGGTGCAGACGATCCGCCGTCGGCCCGCCGACGCCCTGGGGACGTCGCGGCGTCCCCGAAAGCCTTGGGCGTTCGTATGGAGAGATGCGCCCTCGCCCCAGAGATGCTCCAGGGACAGGTTGGGCATGCTGACCCAGCCCAGGTCCGGGTCGTAGCGTGTGTGCAGCCGTGGCGCGTCCCGGAGCAGGGTGACGATCGAGGCGGAGACGTGCAGCGCGCTCGCCACACCTTCGGCGACGAGACACACGAGCGCCAGGCGAGCCGTGAAGGAAAGCGCAGTGCGGAGGGACGGTCGAAGCCTCACGGCCGTGCCGCGGCGATCACGCCCGCGACGATCGCGCGGAACTCTTCGTTCGCTACGCGAGGAATCAGCATCCCCCTGACGCTCTCGAGGTCGGCTTGACGCCACTCTGCGCCTGAGCTCCCGCCCCACCGCTCGGCGAGCCGACGGGCTCGGGCGGAAACGCCGGGCTCGGAGCCGCCGACGACGGCCTCGTGGAGGACGAGCGCCGACAGCACGGTGCGCGTGCGACGATTCGCCTCCGGATGCACAAGCCGGGCGAGCGAGGCCGCGGCCGCGGCGGTGAAGTCGGGGTCGTCGCCTGCACGGGCCAGCGCCCACAGCACGAGCGGCCCGATCAGCACCTCGGCGCCCGGTTGTTCTCCGGCT
>DATFEN010000188.1:0-11191 GCA_035251085.1 Vicinamibacteria bacterium
CGGTTCAGCTCGTCCCGGGTGAGCAGCAGCTCCTCCTTGCGCGTACCGCTCTTGTTGATGTCCATGGCGGGGAAGATGCGGCGATCGGCCATCTTGCGGTCGAGGACGATCTCCATGTTCCCGGTGCCCTTGAACTCCTCGAAGATCACGTCGTCCATCCGCGAGCCGGTCTCGACGAGGGCGGTCGCGATGATCGTCAGCGAGCCGCCGCCCTCGATGTTCCGCGCGGCGCCGAAGAAGCGCTTGGGGCGCTGCAGCGCCTGGGAGTCCACGCCGCCCGACAACACCTTGCCGGAGGACGGGATGACGGCGTTGTGTGCGCGGGCCAGACGCGTGATCGAGTCCAGCAGGATCACCACGTCCTTCTTGTGCTCGACCAGGCGCTTGGCCTTCTCGATCACCATGTCGGCGACCTGCACGTGGCGCGTGGCGGGCTCGTCGAACGTGGAGCTGATCACCTCGGCGTTCACGGAGCGCTGGAAATCCGTCACCTCCTCGGGCCGCTCGTCGATCAGCAGCACGATCAGGTGGATCTCCGGGTGGTTCTCCACGATCGAGTTGGCCATGTTCTGCAGGATGATGGTCTTGCCGGTGCGCGGAGCGGCGACGATGAGCCCGCGCTGGCCCATGCCGATCGGCGTCATCAGGTCGAGGATGCGCGCCAGCAGGTTGTCGTGGTGCGTCTCCAGCCGGATCCGGCGGTGTGGGTAGAGCGGCGTCAGGTTGTCGAAGAGGACCTTGTCCTTGCTCGCCTCGGGCGGATCGAAGTTGACCGAGTCGACGCGCACCAGGGCGAAGTAGCGCTCGCCCTCGCGCGGGCCGCGCACGTGACCCGACAGGGTGTCGCCGGTGCGCAGGTCGAAGCGGCGGATCTGCGACGGCGAGACGTAGATGTCGTCGGGCCCGGCCAGGTAGTTGGACTCCGGCGCGCGCAGGAAGCCGTAGCCCTCGGGCATCACCTCGAGCACGCCCTCGGCGCGCGTCATGCCCCGCTTCTCGGTCTCGTGGCGCAGCAGCCGGAAGATCAGCTCGTGGCGCCGGCTGCCGGCCGCGTCGCTGAGCCCGTGCTGCTCGGCGAGGGCGAAGAGCCGCTGGACGCTGAGTTCCTTGAGGGACTTCAGCGTGAGCGGCGGCGTGTCGCCCGGGCCGCTCGAGTCGGCGCCCGTGATCTCGTGCTCGACGTCTTCCTGTTGGGTCTGCATCATGCGGCTCCCTTGCGGCTCTGCGCGGCCGCCTCGCGGATGGCACGCCACAGCTCGGGGACGCCGGCGCCCGTCACGGCGCTGGCGGCGATCACGGCGCGTGCCTTGTGTGCGATGCCCTCGGCCAGGGAGCGCATCCGTCGCCCCAGCTCGCCGCGGCCCAGCTTGTCGGCCTTCGTCGCCACCACGACGTACGGCAGCGCGTGATGGTCGAGGTACGCCCTGAGCAGCTCGTCGCCCTGGTTCGGCTCGTGGCGCGCGTCGACGAGGAAGACGCATAGCGCCAGAGGCGGGCGCTCGAGGAGATACGAAGCGGCGAGACGCTCCCAGCCCAGCCGCTCGGCCTCCGACACGCGGGCATAGCCGTATCCCGGCAGATCGACGAGGTAGAGCTCGTCCCCGGCGCGGAAGAAGTTCACGAGCCGCGTGCGGCCCGGCGTCCCGGACACGCGGGCGAGGTTGCGCACGCCGGCCAGCGCGTTGAGCAGGCGGCTCTTCCCCACGTTCGAGCGGCCGAGGAACGCCACCTCGGGCAGGCCGTCCTTAGGAAACTGTGCCGGGGATGCAGCGCTCCCCGCGAAGCGTATCGTCGTCTTCAAGCCCAAAAAGAATGCGCGGCCTCGGGCCGCACGAAATATCAGCAGGGGCGCGCCCTTGCGGCGCGCACCTCAGTGCGTCAAGCCGTCCTGAACGCTGCCCAGGGCGTCGGCCGGCGCCGCCGGCAGCTCCGGCTGCGCGGGGGGCTCGGGCCGAGCCAGGGCGATCTTCAGCACCTCGTCGACATGGTCGACGAGCTCCACATGCATTGCGTCGACGACGCCCTTCGGGACGTCGGCCAGGTCCTTCTCGTTCTCCCGCGGCAGGACCACAGTCGTGATGCCGATGCGGTGGGCCGCGAGCAGCTTCTCCTTCACCCCGCCGATCGGCAGCACCTTGCCGCGCAGCGTGATCTCGCCGGTCATCGCCACGTCGCGTCGCACGGGCACGCGCGCGAGGGCGGAGACGAGCGCAGTCGCCATCGTGATGCCGGCCGAGGGTCCGTCCTTGGGTATCGCCCCCTCCGGGACGTGGATGTGGATGTCGATCTTGCGGTTGAAGTCCTTCGGGATGCCGAGTTCCTCGGCGCGCGAGCGCACGAAGGAGAGCGCGGCGTGGGCCGACTCCTGCATCACGTCGCCCAGCTTGCCGGTGAGCTTGACATGGCCTTTGCCCGGCATCGGCGTGACCTCGATGGGCAGGATCTCGCCGCCCACCTCGGTCCAGGCCAGCCCGGTCGCGACGCCCACCTCGTTGCGCACCTCCTGCTGCGAGGCGCGGAAGCGGGGGACTCCCAGATAGCTCTGGAGGCCGTCGCCGCCGGTCACCTCGGCGCGGAAATCCTTGCCCTCGAGGACCACCTGGCGCGCCACCTTGCGGCAAACCGTGGAGATCTCGCGCTCGAGGTTGCGGACGCCTGCCTCACGGGTGTAGCGGCGGATGATGCCTTGCAACGCCTCGCTGTCGAACTCCAGGTTGTCCTGCTTCAGGCCGTTCGATTCGATCTGTTTCGCAATCAGATGGCGGATCGCGATCTCGACCTTCTCGGGCTCGGTGTAGCCGGGGAGGCGGATCACCTCGAGGCGATCCTGAAGCGCCTGGGGGATGGTGTGGAGCACGTTCGCCGTCGCGATGAAGAAGACCGATGACAGGTCGAACTCCACGTCGAGGTAGTGATCGGTGAAGCTGTGGTTCTGCTCCGGGTCCAGGACCTCGAGCAGCGCGGCCGAGGGGTCGCCCCGGAAGTCCATGGACATCTTGTCGACTTCGTCCAGCAGGAAGACCGGGTTCCTCGTCCCGGCCTTCTTCATCATCTGAACGATCTGGCCCGGGAACGCCCCGATGTAGGTGCGGCGATGGCCGCGGACCTCGGCCTCGTCGCGCACACCGCCCAGCGACAGCCGCACGAACTTGCGGTTCGTGGCGCGGGCGATGGACTTGGCCAGCGAGGTCTTGCCCACGCCGGGAGGACCCACGAAGCACAGGATCGGGCCCTTCGGGTTGTTGACGAGCTGCCGGACCGCCAGGAACTCGACGATGCGTTCCTTGACCTTCTCTAGGCCGTAGTGGTCGTCGTTGAGGATCTTCTCGGCCGCGAGCAGGTCCTTGCGCTCGCGCGTCTTCTTCTGCCAGGGGACCGCGATCAGCCAATCGAGGTAGTTGCGCGAGACCGTGGCCTCTGCCGACATCGGCGGCATGGCCTCGAGGCGCTTCAGCTCCTGGAGCGCCTTCTCCTCGGCCTCCTTGCTCATGCGCGACAGCTCGATCTTCTTGCGCAGCTCCTCGATCTCGTTGACCCGGTCGTCCTTGCGACCCAGCTCCTTCTGGATCGCCTTCATCTTCTCGTTGAGGTAGTACTCCTTCTGGGCGCGCTCCATCTGCTTCTTGACGCGGCCCTGGATGCGCTTGTCCACCTGGAGCTTCTCCACCTCGGCCTCGAGCATGGCCGCGATGCGGTTGAGCCGCTCGAGGGGGGAGAAGATCTCCAGCAGGTTCTGCTTCTCCTCGACGGGAAGGATCAGGTGCGAGGCGATCGTGTCGGCCAGCTTGCCCGGGTCCTCGACGCGCACCGCCGCCAGCATCGCGTCGTAGTGCAGGTTGTTCGAGAGCTTCACGTACTGCTCGAACAGCCCGATCACCTTGGACATCACGGCCTCGACGCCGCTGCCCGACTCGGGCTGCCGCGGGATCAGCTTGACCACCACCTTGAGGAAGCCGCCTTCCTCCTTGAACTCCAGCGCGCGGCCTCGGTCGAGCCCCTCGACCAGGACCTTCACGTTGCCGTCGGGCAGCTTGAGGCTCTGGACGATGTTGCAGATCGTGCCGAGGGTGAAGATCTCCTCGGGAGAGGGGTTGTCCCGGGTGGCGTCGTGCTGGGCGGAGAGGAAGATCCGCTTGCCCTTCACGAGGGCGTAGTCGAGCGCCCGGATCGAGCTGGGCCGCCCGATCACGAACGGGATCATCATGTGCGGGAAGACGACCACGTCCCGCAGCGGGACCATCGGCAGCGTTTCGATCACGTCGATGCGGTCCTTCTCCCGCCCAAACATGCTCCCCCTAGCCTAACCCGACCCACGCCCGCCGCGAAGCGCGAACTAGCCGACCTTCTCGACCAGTGTGATGGGCTTCTCCCGGTCGAGAACGACCTCCCGGGTGACCACGCACTCCTTGACCTTCTTCATCGAGGGCAGGTTGTACATGAGGTCCAGCATCAGGTCCTCGATGATCATCCGCAGCCCGCGGGCGCCGATCCTGCGCTGGATCGCCTGCTCGGCGATCGCTTCGAGGGCGTCCTCGCTGAAGCGCAGCTTCACGCCCTCGTAGTCGAACATGCGCTGGTACTGGCGCGTGATCGCGTTCTTCGGCTGGGTGAGGATCTCGACGAGAGCAGCGCGGTCGAGGTCGTGCAGGGTCGCCACCACCGGCAGGCGGCCGACGAACTCGGGGATGAGGCCGTAGCGGATCAGGTCCTGGGGCTGCACGTGGGCGAGGGAGGCGGCCTTGGCGGCCGCCGGGGTCGGCACGATCTTGGCGTCCGTCGCGAAGCCCAGGGTCTTCTTGCCCGTGCGGCGCTCGATGACCTTGTCGAGGCCCACGAAGGCGCCGCCGCACATGAAGAGGATGTTGGTGGTGTCGATCTGGTAGAACTCCTGGTGCGGGTGCTTGCGCCCGCCCTGCGGCGGCACGTTGGCCACCGTGCCCTCGAGGATCTTCAGGAGCGCCTGCTGGACGCCCTCGCCCGAGACGTCGCGGGTGATCGAGGGGTTCTCGTCCTTGCGCGAGATCTTGTCGATCTCGTCGATGTAGATGATCCCCTCCTGGCACTTCTCGATGTCTCCCCCGGCGGCCTGCAGCAGCTTCAGGATGATGTTTTCGACGTCCTCGCCGACGTAGCCGGCCTCGGTCAGGGTCGTGGCGTCCACGATCGTGAACGGCACCGACAGAAGCCGCGCCAGGGTCTGCGCCAGCAGCGTCTTGCCGGTGCCCGTGGGTCCGATCAGCAGGATGTTGGACTTCGTCAGCTCGACTTCGTTCTTGCCGCGCTGCTTGCTGATCTCGATGCGCTTGTAGTGGTTGTAGACCGCGACCGCCAGCTTCTTCTTGGCCTGCTCCTGGCCGATCACGTACTCGTCCAGGAACTTCTTGATCTCGTGGGGGGTGGGCAGGCTCGACTTGTAGGAGCGGCCCTCGACGCGGCGGTCGTCGGCGATGATGTCGTTGCAGACGTCGACGCACTCGTCGCAGATGAAGACGGTCGGCCCGGCGATCAGCTTGCGGACGTCGTTCTGGTCCTTGTTGCAGAAGGAGCAGCGGAGCGTTTCGCTGTCGCCGTTCTTCTTCACTGGCGTCTGCTGATCACCTGGTCCACGATACCATATTCCTTCGCCTGCGCGGCATCCATGATGAAATCGCGGTCGGTGTCGGAGACCAGCTTCTGGACCTGCTGCTTTGTGTGAACCGCCAGGATCTCGTTGATGCGGTCCTTCATCCGCAGGATCTCCTTGGCCTGGATGGCGATGTCGGAGGCCTGCCCCTGGGCGCCGCCCCAGGGTTGGTGGATCAGGATGCGGGAGTTCGGCAGCGCGAAGCGCTTGCCATGCGTGCCGGCGGCCAGCAGCACCGCGGCGATCGAGGCCGCCTGGCCCACGCAGATCGTCTGCACGTCGGGCCTGATCAGCTGCATGGTGTCGTAGATCGCGAGCCCGGCCGTCACTACGCCGCCGGGGCTGTTGATGTACAGGTGGATGTCCTTCTCGGGGTCTTCGGCCTCGAGGAACAGCAGCTGGGCGATGATCAGGTTCGCCAGCATGTCGTCGACGCCGGTCCCGATGAAGACGATGTTGTCCTTGAGGAGGCGGGAATAGATGTCGTAGGCGCGCTCGCCGCGGGCCGTCTGCTCGACGACCATCGGGACCAGCGTTCCCGCCTGCGGCGAGATCATTCGACCTCCAGCGTAGCACTGGCCTTGATCAAGTCAAGGACCTTCTCCTCGCGGATGCGCGCGCGCAGCGCGTCGAGCTCGTCCTCTTTCTGCATCTGGGCGCGCAGCGCCTCCTTCGACTTGCGCATGCGCGCCGCGAGGCGCTCGAGCTCGACGTCCAGCTCGGCGTCGCTCGCCTCCACGCCCTCGCGCCGCGCGATCTCGTGGAGGATGAGATCGGCCTTCGCCGCTTTGAGCGCGTCCTCCCGCTGCGATTCGCGGTAGCCCTTCCAATCCATGTTGATCTTCGTGGGGTCGATGCCCTGCAGGGCGAGGCCGCGCGCTGCGCTCTCGGTACGGGCGCTCATGTGGCGCTCGATCAGGGCCTGCGGCACTTCGAAGCTCGCCTTCTCCACGAGCGCCGCGACCAGCTGACCCTTGAGCTCGCGGTCGAGGCGCCTTTCCTCGTTCGCGGCCAGCTTGGCCCGCAGGTCGTCGCGCAGCGCCTGGAGGCTGTCGAAGTCGACGTCCTTCGCGAACTCGTCGTCCTCGGCGGGCAGCGCCTTGGACTTCAGCGCCTTGAGCGTGACCGTGTAGACGACGGTGCGCCCGGCCAGCGTCGGGGAGGGGTGGTCCGTTCCATAGGTCGCCTTGACGTGGCGGGTCTCGCCCACCGCAATGCCGAGCAGGCCGGCGTTGAAGTCGGGATGGTTGTCCTTCGAGCCGACCTCGATCAGCGCGTTCTCGTCGCGGCCGCCCTTGCCACCTTCCTCGGGCTTCCAGACGAGGTCGAGAACCGCGTAGTCGCCCTCCTGCGCCGCACGGCCCTCGATCGGCTCGTAGCGCGCGGCCGCCTCGCGCAGCTGCTCGACCTCGCGCTCGACGGCCTCGTCGGTCACCGCCTGGCGCTTCGCCTCGGCACGCAGCCCGCGCCACGCGGGGGCTTCGAAGAGCGGGAGGGTCTCGAAGACGGCCCGGAACGTCATCGGCTGGTTCTCTTCGATCTTGAGGTCCTCGACCTTTGGCATCGCGATCGGCCGCAGGCCGCGGCCTTCCAGCTCCTGGAAGACGACGCGGTTCACGATCGCCTCGGCCACGTCCTCGAGGACCTGGCCGCGGAAGCGCTTCTTGATGACGTCCGCGGGGATCTTTCCGGGGCGAAAGCCCGGGATGCGTGCCTTGCGAGCCAGGACGCGGGCCTTGTCCTCGATCTCCTTCTCGACGACCTCGTTCTCGATCTCGAACGAGAGCGCCTTCCGGACGGCGGTTTCCTCGATGTAATCGACCTTCAAGGCTTCCCTCTACTAAATGAAGACGGGGCCGGACCCCTTGCCGGCCCCGCGACGTCACGGGCGACCGGCAAGGATAACACGACGCTCTCGAGGGCGACTGCCCGCGCAGCATCCGTGTCTCACGGCGGAAACGGGCGAGGGGGTCGTGCAGCACGCAGACGTAGCCGGAGGGCCGCACGGTCGACAGCCGTCCGCCGGGCGCGCGTTTCGTCTTGACACACCGACCCCGGGCGCGCACCATCTGGCACTGTCCCAACACACATTGCGGAGCGTCGCCGCGAGCCCGAGCTGCGTGTCGTTCGGGCCGGCCGCGCCCTGCGACAACGACGCAGCGCGACCGCCCTCTCTGGAGGTGGGCTGACATGCGCAGAATCTCTCTGATCACGACCCTGTTGGCGCTCGTCATTGGCAACGCCACGATCGCTCTCGCCCAGAGCCTGCCGACGTCGCAACCGAAGTTCCTTCACATCGTCCGCGAAGAGGTGAAGATTGGCCGCGCGGCCGAGCACTCGAAGTGGGAGGCGGGCTGGCCGGCGGCTTTCGAGAAGTCCAAATCCCCCAATACGTACATCGCCCTCGTCTCGGTCACGGGCCCGACGCAGGCGTGGTACGTCAGCCCGTACGCGTCGCAGGCCGCCTTCGGCGAAGGCGCCGCCCGCGACGACGCCGACGCGGTCCTGACCGCAGAGCTCGATCGCTTGTCGCGGGGAGACGCCGAGTTCGTGAGCGGACTGAATGCCCTGCAGGCCGTCGCGCGGCCAGAGCTGAGCCACGGGGCCTACCCGGATCTCGCGATGATGCGCTTCTGGGAGATCGGGACTTTCCAGGTGAGGCCCGGTCACGGCGAGGAGTTCGAGGCCGCGGTGAAGGCCTATGCCGCCTCTGCGAAGCGCTCGGCGCCGAATGCCGCCTGGCGCACTTACGAGGTGGTGGCGGGCGCTCCGGACGGAACCTACTTGTTCTTCTCGTCGGTGGCGTCCTACGGCGAGTTCGACAGAGCGAAGGAAGAGGGCGACGCCACTTGGAAGGGCCTCAACAACGACGAGCGCAGCGTTATGCAAAAGCTCCTCGCCGATGGAACCGTGACATCTTGGTCCAACCGCTTCCGGCTGGATCCAGTCCAGAGCTACGTACCGATGGAGACGCGGCAGAAGGACCCAGCGTTCTGGATGCCGAAGCCGGCGGTGAAGCCGGCCAAGAAGCCTTAACTGGTTTCACCCGCGGGACGCGCCGGGCCCTCCCGGCGCGCTCTGCGTCTTCGCTCGATCCTTCCCCGATGTGAGGCGAGAGATGCTGCGACAATCCTCCGGAACCGTCTTGTGCGTGGTCGCGAGCGGCCTGGTCTTATCGGAATCCCAGGTCGGCAAGGTCCAGAAGCTGGCGCCGGACGTCTACTTCTACGAGGGCGACATCGACAAGGGTCACTGCAACAACGGCTGGGTGGTGTTCGAAGACTACGTCCTGGTGATCGACGCCAACTTCCCGTCCGGAGCGCGCGAGGTGATCCCGAGGATCCGCGAGCTGACGGACAAGCCGATCCGGTTCGCGTTCGACACCCACCATCACGGCGATCACGCCTACGGGAACCAGGTGTGGGTGGACGAGGGGGCGACGCCGGTCGCGCATACGGGCGTGATCGAGGAGATGAAGAGGTACGAGACCGGGCACTACGGCGGCGTGCCTGGCCGCTGGGAGGACGAGGCGAAGGACCGCGAAGACGTTCGAGGCTCCCGGCTCAAGCCGCCCAGCGTGCTGTTCCCGGACACTTTGATCTTCGACGACGGCAGGCACCGCGTGGAGTTGCATCACTTCGGCGTCGCCCACACCCACGGAGACGGCTTCGCCTGGCTTCCGAAGGAGAGGATCCTGTTCACAGGAGACGCCACCGTGAACGGGGCCTACAACTACGTCGGCGACGGCGACATGGGCGCCTGGATCGAGACGCTCGAGCGCACCCGCGGGCTAGGCCCGCTGCTAGTCGGGCCGGGACATGGGCCGCTCGGGGACGCCTCCACGATCGAGGATCAGCAGACCTTCTTCAGGGAGCTGCGCCGTGTCGTTCAGAGCCTGAGCGCCGGCAAGAGCCCGGTCGATGTGCAGGCGGCCATCGAGGCGATGCGCGGCGAGCTCGTCAAGAACGCGCGGATCGCCCGCTACGTGGGGAAGGACTTCCCTGCGCAGGTCGCCAAGGCCTACAACGAGCTGACCGGGAAGACGCTCCCGGATCGCCGCGCAGAGGTCGAAGCCGAGCGCACCCACAGCGCATGGCACGGCGGGCATTAGCTCGCGCCAGAGAGCTATTCGAGGTTCATCAGCCAGACGTCGCCTTCGGCGGTGTCGTGCTGGAAGGTGAGGATACGGTTGTCTGGCGTGAGCTTGCAGGACCAGAAGAAGGCCGTCGCCAGCGTCCCCCGAGGGAGCAACTCCTTCGATTTCCCCGAACGGAGATCGAGCAGCGAGAGTGCTCCCTCCAAGGTCGGGTAGAGGAGGCGGCGGCCATCGTTCAGCACGACCGGCCCGAGGCCTGAGTCGGCCACCCTCTGGTACGAGTCCGTAGCGAACACATAGACGAAGAGGCCCGCAGAGGAGCCGTCTTTCCGGAGGCCGAACCCCGCCAAACGCGAACCGTCCGGCCACCAGGACCCCGAACTGAGCGTGATTCCTTCGGAGATGGGAGGCAGGGACCGAGTCTCGCGGTCCTTGAGCGGGCGGCTGAGATCGAAAAGCCGGGGCGGGAGGTCGGTGCGATTGGCCACCAGTCGCCCTCCATCCGGGGACCAATGAGGCACGAGAACCGGCGACTCCCCGGTGTGCGTGAGTTGCTCGAGGCCGCTGCCGTCGGGGTGGATGGCCCAAACCTCGTAGTTACCGCTGCGGTCCGAATAGAAGGCGATGAGCTGGCCGTCGGGGGACCAGTCTGGTCCCCGGTTTCGAAACTCGTCGTCGGTGAGCTGGCGATAACCCGTACCGTCCATGCGGATGAGGAACAGGTTCTCTCGCAGGCCGCCGCTCGTGAACGCGATCCACTGCCCGTCGGGAGAGAGCGCGTGGAAGTTGATACGCCGAGATCCACCGACCACCGTTGTCGGCTCGCCCACGAGCGCGCCCTGGACAGGATCGAACGCAACCCGGAGGATGCTCGACCGTGGCTCTGCTGTGGCATACACGAGGTGGCGGCCGTCCCTGGCGATGCTGGCGTCTCCACTCCAGAGAGCCGGCGCCGTCATCGGCTGGGGTTCCCCCCGGAGGTGTCCGGAGGCCTCGTCGATCGCCACGCGCCAGAGGCTCATGGCGCCGCCGCGGCCGCTCGCGAAGTAGAGGAAGCTCCCGTCCGGCGACCAGACGGGACTCCAGTCGACGGCTCCGTCGTTCGTCACCTCGACGGGCGCCCCTCCAGGTTCGGCCGAGATCGTCCAAAGGTCGCGCTGCCCTCCCTTGCGTAGGCCCCAGTACGCGATGCCCCGTCCGTGTGGGGACCAAGCGGGCTGCATGGCGTCGCCTGACGTCAGCGCACGTTTCTCACCGGTGGTCACATCGACGAGCCAAAGACCGCTCGTCGTGTTCCGGTTCAGGGGATCGAGGCTCTGCTCGGTCGCCACCACGAGTCTTGCGCCGTCCGGCGACCAGGCGGGGTCGTGCCCGAAATCGGTGACGCGCCTCCTCGATTCACCGGTGGCGCCCATGGCGAAGATCCCGCCGCCTTCGCACTCGGAGCGGAAGGCCACGCGTTCGCCGTCCGG
>DATFEN010000047.1:0-3560 GCA_035251085.1 Vicinamibacteria bacterium
GCCAACCTCAGGGCTTGACGAGGCGATAGCTCACGAACGCGACGTACTTGCTGTCCGGCGACCACGACGGGACGTTGATCGTCCCCTGGCCTCCAAAGAGCCGGGCCAGCAAACGTGGCTCGCCGCCCGAAGCGGGCATGATGCGGAGGGCGACCTCCTTGTTGGGGGGATGTCCTTCCACGCTTTTGTCGAAGGACAGGAACACGATCCATTTGCCATCCGGCGAGGGGTGGGGGAACCAGTCGCCGTAGGCTTCGTCGAACGTCAGCTGGCGCTGGTCCGAGCCGTCTGGGTTCATCCGCCAGATCCGCATGTGGCCCGTGCGCACCGAGTTGAAATAGATGGTGTTCCCGTCGGGGGAGAAGTCGGGCCCGTCGTCCAGGCCCGGCGCGGTCGTGAGGCGCCGCTCATCGGTGGATCTCTGCGCGTCCGCAGCGATGGCGTAGACGTCGTACTCGTCGTTGCGCTCGGCGCAGTACACGAGCGTCTTGCCGTCGGGAGACCAGCCGTGCCAGTAGGAGGGCCCGAGCGCGGTCACCTGGCGCGGTGTGCCCCCGGTCGCGGGCACGACGTAGACGAGCGAATCCTCTTCCGGCTCGTGGCTGATGGCGAGCGAGCGACCATCGAAGGACAGGCCGTGGTCGTTGTTCAGTCGGTTCGCGAAGCCGGTGTCGAAGAGACGTGGCTTCCCGCCGCTCCGCGGCAGCTCGTACAGCCGGCCTTCACTGTTGAACAGGAATGAACGGCCGTCGCGCGACCAGTTCGGCGCCTCGATGTGGTCCCGCGTCACGTAGACCGCTTCGCGCTCGGCGCTCTCGACGTTCACGACCTCGAGGCTGCTTTCCAGCACGCGCTGGTCGAGCGGCACGACACCGGGATTGGCGAAGCCCAGGTTCGAGAACACGCCGGTCGCCGTGCGTGCGGCATCGTGCGAGCACATCCCGAGGCCCGCGTACACGGGGTCATTCATCGGGACGACGACGCTTCCGACGGGCCGAAAGGGTCCCCCGGCCGGGGCCACGAACAGCGTGAAGAGGTCACCCGTTCTCTCGAGCCGAACGGCGGCCGGGGCCTTGAACGGCGACTGGACCTCGAGGGTCTCTCCGCCCTTCGCGAGCCGGTACTGCAGTGAGATCAGGCCGTCGGCGTGAACGATGGCGTCCGCATAGGGCGCGTCGGCTTCCAGGCCCTGGCGGACGATCCAGCCACCCTTGCGGTGTGCGTCGCCCGAGGTGTCCGCGAAGCGGACCTCGGTCGAGAGGATCAGGTCGCCGGAGAGGCGCCGCCAAACGAAATGGAATGCGTCCCGATCGTCCCACATGTTCGAGCCGCCGCCGACCACGTGGTACTCGTTGCGGGCGGCGTCGAAGCGGCGCGAGCCCTTCTGTGCGACGTCGCCCACGTCCGTCTCGCCCTCGAACTCCACGGGCGCCTGCGCCCTCGCCGCGCCGACTTCGCCGAAGATCAGGCTGCAAGCGGCCAGGCCGGCGGCGAGAGTCCCGGATGTCGCTGAATGGCGACTCATCGTCCACTCGCTCCTTGGGTTGGTGTGCCCTTCCACTTCGGCGCCAGGGTCACGGGCTCGGCGTTGGGCAGCGCCTGGTAGATCACGCGCCTGCTTCCCTGATCGCGAGAGACCTCCGAGGGCAACGACCGGGTCCCCTGCCGCACTTCGATCGAAGACCAGTCCGCCGGCAGCGTGGTCTCCAGGGTCAAGGGAAGGTCATAGAGCCGACCGTCGAGATCGTGGCTCAGCGTGACCTCGATCGCGTTCCCCCTCCGCGAGGCGCGCACGTCGGCGTGCTCACGCTCGCGCATGTACTTGGTGACGTCCTGGAACGTGGCGACCCAGAGCCTGTCCTCCTTGCCCTTCACGTACTGGAGATACTCCCTCAGCTCGGCGCCCGTCCTCGGCTCCCATCCGATGCCGTCGATTCCGTGGAAGACCAGCACCAACCAGATGTTGTCGTCTGCTGCGACGGTGTCGATCCAGGATTTCATCAACGCCATCGGCGTCTTCGTCAGCGGCCCGCGCTGCCATTGGACGTACTCCTTGCGCGAGGCTCTGGGATCGGAATCGCTCGAGCGGTTGAGCTCCTCGAGGAAAGCCTCTGGCATTCGGTTGCGAGACGCTGGATAGCGTGCGAGGGCGCGCTCGACGGCGCGCGGGTCCTCGGTACCGTAGGGGCATTCCACCGAGAAGGTGTGTTTCGGGCCCAGATGCTCGAGGATCTCGTCGCGGCTGCCTTCGAGCTCGTAGGCGAGGTTCGGCTCGTCGAGAACGGCGAGGCGTGGATGCGTGACCGAATGGCTGGCGATCTCGTGGCCCTGTGCCGCCAGCATCTTCAACTCATCCCACGTGACGGAATCGCGAGCGCCTTCGAAGCCGCTTGAGCCGGCTGCTGGCTTGAAGTCTCCGGCACGCACCTTCGCGTACGCCTCGTCGAGCGCGCGGTTCGCCTCGTCGAGCTTTCCATCCTCGTAGAGCTCGCCCGCACGGACGTGATACGCGAGCGTCCCGTCGTACCCGAGATGACCGATGGCGGATGCGCGCTCGAAGAAGTTGTCCTTGTCGGTTGGTCGTTCGGCCGTCTCCTGGATGATCGCCTCGGCGCTCCGTCCGATGAACAGACCGCGATACCGGGAGCCGGGGAGGTCCCCCGTGATGATGAAGAACGTGGCGGGGAAGCCCAGTCCGTTCATGATCGGGACGGCCACCCGGAACTGGTTGATGCTCCCGTCGTCGTACGTCAGGGAGACGGCGCCCGACTTGCCGAGTGGCCATCGCGCGATCCTGGTCTCCCCGCCGCCGCGGTCGGAGGCGAACCCGAGGGACGAAACCAGTACGCCGATGGAGGCGCCATAGAGGCAATGCCCGAGTCTCATTTCCACGCCGCCGTGGCCATACTACTTCGGGAGCGCGCTCAGTCCGCGGTGTCCGTGTTGGCCTATCGACAGGCGCGAAACAGGCGCAACTCCGCGATCGACCAGCGTGGCCAGGCCGGATCGGCGGCGCGATAGGCGAGCGCGACCCGCACCCCTCGCGCGCGGCGCGTCTCGAAGCGCAGGACCATCGCAGCGGCAGTACACGAGCGGCTGCGTCGGCTGTTGCGCCACGAACGCGAATGCGTCCGGCAGGATCACCCCCGCCGGCACCAGGACCGCAGGCCGCGGCCAGCTCCAGTGCTCGAGCGGCAGTACGATGGCGAGCACAAGGGTGGCGATCACCGCGAGCCGCAGCCGCAGGGCCGAGAGCAGCGACGCCGCGCCCAGGGCCGTCTCACTGGCGCGAGATGATGGCACAGGCGGGCTGGATGCTCCGGCCGGGAGGTGCCGCGTGGAGCTGCAGCGCGCCTCGCGGTGGGACGGGGGGTCTCCGTATCCAGCGCCGCGGCGCGACTCTCGCGCAGTGGTAGTCTCTCGAACGGGGGACGGAGGCTATGATGCAGATCCTTGAATTCCGCTGGGCTCGAGCTGGCGCGCTCCTGCTGGGCCTGAGCGTCTGCGCGGACGCTGTCGCGCAAGCGAAGGATGCGGCGGGCAAGGTCCCGATCACGACG
>DATFEN010000058.1:0-27919 GCA_035251085.1 Vicinamibacteria bacterium
GTCGGGCATGGTCGGCCAGACCGTCTCGCACTATCGCATCATCGAGAAGCTGGGCGGCGGCGGTATGGGCGTGGTGTACCGCGCCGAGGACATGCGCCTCGGGCGCAGCGTCGCGCTCAAGTTCCTGCCGCCGGAGACCTCGCAGGACCCCTCGTCGATCGAGCGGTTCCAGCGCGAAGCTCGGGCGGCCTCGGCCCTGGACCATCCGAACATCTGCGTGATCCACGACATCGACACGCACGAGGGCCAGCATTTCATCGTGATGGAGATGTTGGAGGGCAAGACGCTGAAGCACCTGATCGGCGGCCAGCCCGTCGAGATCGAGGTGCTCCTGGAGCAGGCGATCCAGATCGCCGACGCGCTCGACACCGCACACGCCAAAGGGATCCTGCATCGCGACATCAAGCCCGCCAACATCTTCGTGACGCGGCGCGGCCAGGCCAAGGTGCTGGACTTCGGCCTCGCCAAGCTGCTGCCAGGCAAAACGGGCGACGACTCGGCGCTGCCCACGCGCGTGGGCGAGCCAGAGCACTTGACGAGCCCCGGGGCTGCGGTCGGAACGGTCGCCTACATGTCGCCCGAGCAGGCGCGCGGCAGGGAGCTGGACGCGCGGAGCGACCTGTTCTCGTTCGGCGTCGTGCTGTACGAGATGGCCACGGGCCGCCAACCGTTTCCCGGGGCCACCTCCGCGGTGGTGTTCGAAGCCATCCTCAGCCGGGCGCCGGTGCCGCCACAGCGGTTGCATCCCGACGTGCCGGCCGAGCTGGAGCGCATCGTCCTGAAGGCCCTGGAAAAGGACCCGAAGCTCCGGTACCAGACCGCCGCCGACATGCAATCCGACCTGCGCCGCTTGAAGCGCGACAGCGACTCGGGACGCTCCGCGGCGCGGGCGATGGTCGAGTCCGAGGCCGCGCCGGACACGGCGCCGGTGGCCGCCTCAGCGCCGTCCTCGCCTGCGAGCCGCAGCGCGATCAGCACCAGCATCGCGCGGGTGTTGCCGACGCGCCGCGCGCGGCTCGTCGCGGCCGGCCTCGTGGTGGCGACGATCGTCGCGGGTGCGTTCCTTCGCGTCGGGCGCAGCCAGGCCCTGACCGAGCGCGACGAAGTGCTGATCGCCGACTTCGTGAACACGACCGGGGACGCCGTCTTCGACGGCACGCTGCGCCAGGCCCTGGCGGTCCAGCTCGGGCAGTCGCCTTTCCTCAACATCGTCTCGGACGAGCGCATCCGGCAGACCCTGGGCTTCATGGGGCGCCCGCCTGCGGAACGCATCACGGCGACGGTGGCCCGGGAGATCTGCGAGCGCGAGCAGATCAAGGCGCTGCTCACGGGGTCGATCGCCGCGCTCGGCAGCCAGTACGTCGTGACCCTCGAAGCCCTGAACGCCCGCAGCGGCGACTCGATCGCGCGAGAGCAGGCTCAGGCCGAGAGCAAAGAGACGGTTCTGAAGGCCCTGGGCCAGGCGTGCTCCCGGCTGCGGAAGCGCCTGGGCGAGTCGCTCGCCTCGCTCCAAAAGTACGACACCCCGATCGAGCAGGCCACGACATCGTCCCTGGACGCGCTCAAGGCCTTCACGACGGCGGAGGCCATCCGCTCGACGCAGGGCGACATCGAGGCCCTTCCGCTGCTGCAGCGGGCCGTCGAGCTGGACCCGAACTTCGCGATGGGTCTGGCGAAGCTCGGGACCGTCCATGGGAACCTCGGGGCGGCCGAGCGCTCCAACGAGTACACGACCCGGGCATTCGAGCGCCGCGACCGCGTGAGCGAGCGCGAGAAGTTCTACATCGCGGTGCGCTACTACAGCAGCGTGACCGGGGAGATCTTCAAGGAGAAAGAGACGCTCGACCAGTGGACTCGCGTGTACCCGCGCGACTCGACGCCCTACAACTACCTCTCGGCGGCGTACGCCAATCTGGGCCAGTACGATAAGGCCGCGGAGGCGGCGCGCGAGGAGATCCGCGTCGGGCCCTCGGGCGCCTTCGGCTACCAGGACCTCGCTTTCCTGTACATCAATCTCAACCGGCTGGACGAGGCCAAGGCGATCGTCCAGCAGGCTTTCGAGCGGAAGCTCGAACGCGACAGCCTGCACCAGGGGCTGTTCCAGATCGCGTTCCTGCAGGGGAACGCCGAAGGCATGCGACGCGAGGTCGAATGGGCGCGTGGCCGGCCCAGCGAGTACTTCTTCAAGGGCAGCGAGGCCGCTGTGGCGGTTCAGCAGGGCCGCCTCGCCCGCAGCCGCGAGCTGACTGCCGAGGCTCTCCGAATGACCGAGCAGTCCAAGGAGGCATCCGCACAGTTCGTCATGCGGGAAGCGCAGATGGAGGCTCTCGTCGGCAATGGCGCAAGGGCCCAGGAGCGGGCGAAAACCGCGCTCGCCCTCGACCCCGGCTTCGCGAACTCCATCGAGTGCAGCTTGACCCTCGCTCTCGCGGGAAGTCCGGAGAAGGCGCAGCCCCTTGGCGACGCCGTGGCCCGGCGCTTTCCGGCAGCGACACTATGGCAGGCCGTCCTCCTCGCGCGTCCCCAAGCGGCGGTGCAGCTCGCCCGCGCCAACCCGGCGGGAGCGATCGAGGCGCTCAAGGAGGCGTCGCCCTACGAGAGGGGCGCATTGGCGGGCCACTGGGTCGTCTACCTGAGGGGCCAGGCCCTCTTGGACCTGCGCCAGGGGAGAGATGCAGCACGCGAGTTCCAGAAGGTCCTTGACAACCGCACGGTCGATCCACTCTCGCCGCTGTGGCCGCTCTCCCACCTGGGCCTGGCGCGCGCGCATGCCAATGCCGGCGACGCGGCGGCGAGCCGCCGTGCCTACCAGGACTTCTTCGCACTCTGGAAGGAGGCGGATGCCGACATCCCGATCTTGCAGGCTGCCCGTGGCGAGTACGTGAAGGTCAAGGGAGACTGAGAAGCAGCTCGACGCGCAGCGGGCTCTTGCCGGTGGGCACGACGGCGAAGACGTCATCGCCCACGGCCTCGGTCGTGAAGGCGGTCGGCGCCTCACCGATGCGCGCCTCGGCAACGCGCTTCCCCCGCGGCAGAAGCACGGCGATGCGTCCCACGGTCGCGTTCGTATCGACGTCGAGGACCAGGCGCTGCGGTTCGACCTTGTACCGCAGGTCGACATTGCGGTTCGTCGCGGGCTCTTGGAGTCGGATCGCACCGGAGCGGTCGAGGCGCAGCTCCAGCTCCAGACGACCGTCGCGCAGGTCCACGCCGAAGAGCCCCTCGATCACTGCCTGTCCCAGGGCCGCCGCGCTCCCGGCGTACCGGCCGCTGCCCCTGCCGATCCCGTCCCGGGTGTACCACTCGAAGAGGCCGCCCGCCGACTGCACGCGGCGCGCGAGGCCGGCCAGGTGCGCGCGCGCCAGGCGTGAGTGGCCGGCGACGAACTCGGCCAGGACGAAGCGGCCGGCGAACCAGTCCCACGCGCCGCCGTTCTGGTAGCCCCAGGGCTCGCGCATCGCGGGTTGCAGGAACGCACCGCTCGGGAAAGGCGGCAGCAGAACCGCCCCGAAGCTCGTGAGTCCCGCCTGCTGCCGGCTCGCTTCCGCCGCGGCGAAGATCCGACGTGCCTGTGTTTCGGTGGCGAGGCCCGCCAGGACGGCCATCGCGTTGCCGCCCAGGGCGAAGCGACCGCCGTCGTCCTGGAGAGCATCGGGGAGCGGCCAGGTGTAGCTGCCTCCGCCCGGGCCGGGGCGCGGCGGCAGCGCGACGTGCATCCGGAAGTAGCCGCGCGCCTCTTGCCAGAGCTGGCTCGCAACCGCAGCGCGGAGCGCGGCGGACCGCGTCCGCCAGTAGGAGGCCCGCACTCGATCGTCTGCGGCCGCCGCGAGCTCGGCGAGCTGGTCCGCGCCCCGAACGAGCAGCGTATTCGTGTAGAGACCGACGACCATCGGCGTGCGTGGATCGGCGTAGATGGCCCGTTGGTCCGCGTAGACCGGACTCACGTCGCCCCAGTCGGCGGTCAATGCGTTCTCGACCAGGCCGCTTTCGCGATGGAGCCGCCGCCGCACCAGGAACTGCGCCGCATCGTGGAGTCGATCGAGCAGCCGCCGGCCGCGCACGTCCTTGCGCAGCCAGGCGGCGTCGCCGCTCAGCCGCCAGACGCGCCAGGCCGCATCGATCGCGCTCGTCTCCTGGTCGGCCTCGGTGGTGTTCTTGTCGGCCGAGATCACCGTGGTTCCGGCCTTGAACACGTCCTGCGCGTGCGGCGCCCACTGTCGAAACCCCGAGGCCGGGCCGGCGGCGATCCAGTCGTAGAGCGAGCCGTCGGGCTGCTGATGGGCGAGGTGCTCCTCGATCCACGACGCCAGCACGTCGCGCGGGTAGTGCCAGCGGGCCAGAGGCACGAGCGTCGCGCTGTCGCGCAGCCAGACCTGCGGATACGCATCGCCGGCACCGAAGCCCTCGACGCGGCCCGTGGCTCCCGCGAAGGACTTGCGGTTGGCCTCGAGGGCGGGCACCAACAGCTGCTGGAGCGCGTCCACCGCGGGATCGCCGGTGCTGAAGCGCGCATCCCCGAGCGCGGTGCCGGCGACCAGCGGAACCCAGAGGACCGCGTGGTATCTTCCCCCGCGCATCGGCCGGGCTTTTACCACAGCGGGGCATCGCATGCTCTTCTTCGCGACGATCGTCGGCTACTTCGTGGTCCTGATGGGCGTGAGCGTGTGGAAGAGCCGCACCACGAAGACGCAGGACGACTTCATGGTGGCCGGCCGGAGCGTGCCGACCTGGTACCTGGTGGGCACGC
This sequence comes from Vicinamibacteria bacterium, assembly GCA_035251085.1. GTDB lineage: Bacteria > Acidobacteriota > Vicinamibacteria > Fen-336 > Fen-336 > DATFEN01. Next base: position 4,748 of record DATFEN010000058.1, read on the forward strand.
TGATCTGCACCTGGATCGGCTCGGGAAGCCTGTTCGGGGGCGCGGGCCTCGCCTTCCGCGAGGGCATCGGCGACCTGTGGATGAGCGCGGGGGCGTGGGCCGGCATCGTCATCGTCTACTTCCTCGCCCACCGCGTGCGTCGCATCGCGCAGTACACGGTGGCCGACATCCTGGAGAAGCGCTATACGCCCGCCGCGCGCGTGCTCGGCACGCTGACCGTGATCGTCGCCTACATGGCGATCACCGGCTATCAGTTCCGAGGGGCGGCTCGCCTCCTCAACCTGGCGACCCAGGACATCCCCGGGATGGATCCCATACCGGTGGAGACGGGGCGCCTCATCGCCTGCATCGCGGTGGTCGTTTTCACGCTCCTGGCCGGCATGGTCTCCATCGTGACCGTGGACATCTTCAACGGCATCCTGATGATCGTCGGCGTGCTGCTGGCCCTGCCGCTGACCCTGGCCGCGGTGGGGGGGATCGGCCAAGTCACCGCCACCGTGCCCGAGACGCACTTCGCGATCTTCGGCGCACACGGGCCGGTCTGGGCCTTCGGCGTGTTCTTCCCTACCTTCTTCCTGCTGCTCGGGGAGAGCAGCATGTACCAGAAATTCTTCGCGGCGAAGGACGAGAACGCCGCGAGACGCGCGGTGCTGGGCATGGTGGTGGGCGTCATCATCATCGAGACGTCGCTGGCGCTGCTCGCGGTGATCGGCGCGGGCAAGTACTGGAACCTCCCGCCCTTCCGGGGCGCCGACGGTGCGCTCGACGTGCCGACCACCGAGACGATCATCCTGTACCTCGCGCGCCACGACCTGCCGGTCATCGCGGGCTGCCTGCTCCTGGGCGCGAGCATGGCCATCATCTTCTCGACGGCCAACACGTTCCTGATGATCCCCTCCACGAACCTGGCCCGCGACATCTACCAGCGCTTCCTGAACCCGAAGGCCAGCGAGGCCCAGGTGATCTTCTTCCAGCGCGCGATGATCGTGGTGCTCGGGCTGACGGCGTACCTGCTCGCCACGCGCTTCACCTCGATCCTGCAGATGGCGTTCACGGCGTACACGATGGTGGGCGCCGGCCTGACGCCGGCGCTGCTCGCGGCGTTCCTGTGGAAGCGGGTGACGCCTCAGGGCGGGACGGCGTCGATCGCGACCGGGATGGCCGTGACGACCCTGATCACGCTCTTCCAGGCCGAGCTGTCCGCATGGCTGACGGGGGCGTGGGGCCACAGCGTCGACGTCACCGAGTACATGATCTATCCGGCCGTGATCGCCTCGGTCGTGTCCCTCGTGGCGGTGAGCCTGCTGACGCCGCCGTCCCCCGAGGAGAAGTGGCGCCCGTTCGTGGAGACGGCCTGAGCCTGGACCACCGCAACCTGGCCGAGGACCTCCTGCGCGCGGCGCGGGCGGAGGGGGCGACCGACGCGGATCTCGTGATCGCCGCCGGCACCGACTTCTCGGTGACCGTGCGCCGGGGCGAGGTCGAGAAGCTGACGGACGCGGGGAGCAAGGCGCTCGGCCTGCGCGTCTTCGCGGGCAAGCGCACGGCGATCTGCTACACGTCCGACTTCTCGAAGCCAGCCCTGGACGCGCTCGTTCGCGACAGCGTGGCGATGGCTCGAGCCACCGGCGAGGACGACGCCGCGGGGCTGCCCGACGAGAGCGAGCCCGCCGAGGAGATCGAGCTGCAGCTCCACGATCCCTCGCCGCTCCAGCTGCCAACCGCCGAGCGCATCGAGTGGGCGCGGCGCGCCGAGGCCGCGGCCCTGGCCGGAGGTCCCGAGATCAACAATTCCGAGGGCGGCTCGTTCTCGTGCGGCGAGGACAGCGTCGTGCTCGCCAACACCCGGGGCTTCCTCGGCTCCTACCGGACCACGACGGTCGGCATGTCGGCCGTGCCCGTCGCGGAGCGCGACGGCCAGAAGGAGCGCGACTACTGGTACACGAGCGGCCGCGGCCTGGCCGACCTGCTGAGCCCCGAGGAGGTGGGACGCATCGCCGCGGAGCGCACGTTGCGCCGGCTCGGGGCGCGCAAGGTCGCGACCGGCGAAGTGCCGGTCGTGTTCGACCCCGAGACCGCGGTCGACCTGCTCGGCCAAGTCTTCGGAGCGCTGTCGGGCTATGCGGTGTACCGGGGCGCGACGTTCCTGAAGGGCCGTCTGGGAGAGGCCGTGGCCTCTCCGCTCGTCACGGTGGTGGACGAGGGGCGACGTGTCCGAGGGCTGGGGTCGCGGCCCTTCGACGGCGAGGGGTTGCGCACTCGGCGCAACGTGCCCCTGGAGAACGGCGTGCTCCGCTACTTCCTGTGCGACGCCTACGCGGCGCGCAAGATCGGTGCGCAGCCGAACGGCTGCGCGCGCCGTGGCGTTGCAGGCGCGCCGTCGGTGGGCGCGGGCAACCTGTGCTTCGCGCCCGGCGGCAAGACGCCCGAGGCCATCATCGCGGAGGTCGAGCGAGGCCTGTACGTGACCGACCTGATCGGATTCGGCGTGAACCTGGTGTCGGGCGACTACTCCCAGGGAGCCGCCGGTCTCTGGATCGAGGACGGCCGCTTCGTCCATCCCGTCCACGAAGTCACGATCGCTGGGAACCTGAAGGACATGCTGATGGACGTGGACGCGGTCGGGAGCGACCTCGTGTGGCGCGGATCGGCGGCCGCGCCGACCCTGCGCGTCGCGAAGATGACGGTCGCGGGCGCCTGAACGGGTCTCGGAAACACTTCTTTACGTTCGCGACAAGCCGCCGAAAAGGCCGCGCCCGATCATCCAGGCGAAGGGCGGGCCTGGGGTACCGCCACTGGAGGATCGAGATGAGCGAACCGAACTGGACACGGCGGGCGTTCTGGCTGGGTGGCGGGAGCCTCGCGGCGGCCGCGGCGTTTCTCACGCTGCAGCCCCGGGCATGGGCTTTCCATCGTGGCTTCGGCGGTTTCGGCGGTCACCACGGCCACCGTTTCTTCAGCGACCCGGACGCGGCCAAGGAGCGGGCCGGCCTGGCGGCCGACTGGGTGATGAAAACGGTGAACGGCAGCGAGGAGCAGCGCCAGCAGGCGCGTCGGATCACGGACCGCGTGGTGGACGACCTTCAGCCGCTGGCGCTGAAGCACCGCGACCACCGCGAAGCGATCGCCCATGAGCTGGCGAAGCCGAGCCTCGATCGCCAGGAGCTGGAGCGGCTGCGCCAGGAGGAGCTGAAGCTGGCCGACGAGGCGTCCCGTGCGGCGGTCGCTGCGCTGGCCGACTTCGCCGAGGTGCTCAAGCCCGAGCAGCGCGCCGAGCTGATGGACTGGGCGGCGCGCTTTCACGGGCGGTGACCTGTCGCAACCCTGGCCCGGGAACCGTCCTCGCGTGTTCCCGGGCCGTCGTCGCAGAGTAGGATCGCCGCGATGGCCGACCGCATCCTGCTCGTCGACGACGACGCAGCCCTTGCGGCGCTCCTCACCGAGTACTTGAAGCCGGTCGGGTTCGAGCTGAGCGTCGCCGCCAACGCTGCCGAGGGCTTGAAGCGCCTCGCGGCACACCCCTTCGACGCCGTGCTGCTCGACGTGATGCTCCCCGACCAGGACGGCTTCGAGGTGTGCCGCCGGATCCGTTCGGCTTCGGACGTCCCGGTGCTGATGCTGACGGCGCGAGGCCAGGACGAGGACCGCATCGTGGGTTTGGAGCTGGGCGCCGACGACTACCTGCCCAAGCCCTTCAACCCCCGCGAGCTGCTGGCGCGGCTCAAGGCGGTGCTCCGGCGAAGGCGACCCGTGGCGGGCCGCCGGGCGCCGCTCCGCTTCGGCCGCCTCGAAGTCGACGCGGACGCGCGCGTCGCCCGCGTGGACGGGGAAGAACGCTCCCTCACGGCGCACCAGTTCGAGCTGCTGCTGGCCCTGGCGGAGTCTCCCGGGCGCGTGTTGAGCCGCGAAGCTCTCATGGCCCGCGTCCGCGGCGACGCCCTGGAGGCCTTCGACCGCTCGATCGACGTCCACGTGTCGCGCCTCCGCGCGGCCCTCGAGGACGATCCCAAGCGCCCGCGGCGCATCCTCACCGTGCGTGGCGCGGGATACGTATTCGCGAAGAGGCAGGACGAAGACTGATGCGCCGGCTGTCCCACCAGATCTACCTGACGGTCGTCGGCGCGCTGTTGCTCTTCGCCGTTCTCATCTCAGCGGCGTGGATGCTCTCACCGGCGCGCGGTGAGGAGCGCGATCTCGCCGCGGGCTACGCGGCGACCGTGGCCGAGCTGCTGCCGCCAGCGGACCGGCCAGTCCACGAGCTGCAGGAGGCGGTCGCGCGGCTCGCCGACCGCCTGCGCCTCGACATCGCCGTGTTCGCAGCCGATGGAACGCGCCTGGCATCCGCCGGCCGGCGGCTGCCCGCACCGCACCAGGGGCTCGCCGAGAGCCACTGGGTCCGGCCGCGCGGCCACGGGCTGGCGGTGGCCCTTCGCCTGCCCGACGGCCGCTTCTTCGTAGCCCGCAGCCTCCACGCGCCGGCGCGTACCCATCGCTTCTTCCTGACGTCCCTCGCGCTGCTGGCGGCGGCGGTGGCCCTGGGTGCATGGCCGCTGTCGCGGCGCCTGACGGGGCGCCTGGAACGCCTGCGCCAGCGCGTCGAGGACTTGGGGGGCGGCAAGCTCGAGGCCCGGGCGCCGATCGAGGGCCGGGACGAGGTGGCCGCGCTGGCGCGCAGCTTCAACAGCGCCGCCGAACGGATCGAGGCGCTGGTCATGGCACAGAGGCGCATGCTGGCCTTCGCGTCCCACGAGCTGCGCTCACCGCTCGCACGCCTGAGCGTGGCCCTCGAGATGATGGCCGCTGATCCGGCCCTCAAGGCTCGAGCGAGGCGCGACCTCGCAGAGCTCGACGGGCTCATCGGGGAGCTCCTGGAGGCCAGCCGCCTCGAGGCCCAGGGCGCGCGGGCCGAAGCCGTCGATCTCCTCGCCCTCGTCGCCGAAGAGGCGGCACGCAGCGGCGCCGACGTGGAAGGCGTGCCGGTCGTCCTGCGTGGCGACGCGCGCCTGCTGCGCCGTCTGGTCCGCAACCTGCTCGAGAATGCCCGACGCCACGGGGCCGGCTCGGCCGTGGAAGCTCGCGTGGAGAGCGACGGCCCGGGCGCCCGGCTGAGCGTCGCGGACCGCGGCCCCGGCGTGCCCGAGTCCGAGCGAGAGCGCATCTTCGAGCCCTTCTATCGCCCGCCCGGCAGCGCCGAGAGCGGCGAAGGCTACGGCCTCGGTCTGGCCCTGGTGCGCCAGATCGCCCGCGCCCACGGCGGCGATGCGCGCTGCCTCGCCCGGGAGGGGGGCGGCACCATGTTCGAGGTGCTGCTGGGCTGAGCCCGGCTCTCCTCCCCTGGCTTTCTGCACCTGAGCGGTAGAATTGCCCTTGAACGCGACAAGGCACGGGGTAGATGACCAGGGCGCGGCGGCTGGCAGCGATAGGGTGCCTCCTGGCGATCGTCCAGTCTCCGAGCCGGCCGAGGTGGGCTGCGTCGGCGTTGGTCGCGCCGGAGGTGTGTTTCGCTCGGGGCACATCCCCGGAGGTCGTCCGGCGGGTCTACCAGAGGTTGTACGCCGCGCGACGGGCGCCTCGCATCCCGTTGTTCCAGTTCCAAGACGGCAATCGCTGGTCCAGCACGGCCACGGACCCCGGTCCGTTGAGCCAGGGGGACCCGGCCACGATCCGCTGGAGCATCGTGCCGGACGGCACCTTGATCCCCGGCTCGGCCGGCGAGCCGGACAGCGCCAGCACCCTGATCGCAGACTTCAACTTCTTCTACGGCGACCAGGGCACGTGGCTGGCCCTCTTCCAGCAGGTCTTCGACCGCTGGGGCGAGCTCACTGGGATCGCTTACGTCTACGAGCCGAACGACGACGGCGCCGCCTTCCCAAGCGAGCCTTCCCAGTCGCCGGGTGCTCCAGGCGTGATCGGCGTGCGCGGCGACGTGCGGATATCCGGCCACGACATCGACGGACCCCTCGGCATCCTCGCCTACAACTTCTTCCCAGACATCGGCGACATGGTGATCGACTCCCCGGACCTGATATTCGATCCGTTCTTCTTCGGGGACCTCCCCCTGCGCAATACCGTCGCCCACGAGCACGGGCACGGCCTGGGTTTCAGCCACGCCTGCCCCGTCGACGACACCAAGCTCATGGAGCCCTCCCTCTCGTTCCTTCTCGACGGGCCGCAACACGACGACACCCTCGCCGGGCAGCGCGGCTACGGCGACGACAAGGAGGCCAACGACAGCCTGGGCGCGGCGACCGACCTTGGCTCCCTGGGCAACGGCAGCGTGGCGGTGAACGGCGTCTCGGCTGACGACAACAGCGACGTCGACCGCTTCAAGTTCACGCTCGCGGCGGGCAAGACGGTCAGCGTGGCCGTGACGCCCGTCGGGTTCACCTATTTGGAAGGTCCGCAGAACATGGACGGGAGCTGCTCGGCCGGAACGAGCTTCAATTCACTCACCCTGAACGACGTCGGCTTTCAGCTCATCGGAACGGATGGTACGACGGTGCTGGCGACGGCGAGCGCCCAGCCCGCGGGTGCGGCCGAGACTCTGAACGACTTCGTGCTCGGCGCGGCCGGGACGTATTCGCTGCGCGTGTTCGCGGGGGGGACCAACCAAGTGCAGCTCTACGACTTCTCCATGACCATCGCGGATGCCCCCCCGCCTGGCGCCGTGGTCTCGGCGACCAAGACCGTCAGCGGGAGCTTCGAGGCCGGCGGAGCGATCAGTTACAGCGTCATCCTGACGAACAACGGCGCCACCCAGGGCGACAACCCAGGCGACGAGTTCACCGACACGCTCCCCGCAACGCTGTCGGCCGTGTCCGCCATCGCCACCTCGGGGACCGTGGCCACCATGGGCAACACCGTGGCCTGGAACGGCAGCCTCGCGGGGGGCGCCAGCGTGGCGATCACGATCGACGCCACCATCAACGCGGGAACGGAAGGGGCCGTGATCTCGAACCAGGGCACGGCCCAATACGACGCGGACGGAAACGGCATCAACGAGGCGACCGCGCTCACCGACGATCCGGGGCAACCCGGAGCAGCGGATCCGACCGTCGTCTTCGTGGGCTCGGGCGGCGTGGACTTCTTCACGCTGCCGCCCTGCCGCATCCTCGACACCCGCAACGCGGCGGGACCGCTGGGTGGACCGGCGCTCAACGCGCAAGCTGACAGAACCTTCCCGGTCGCGGGCACCTGCGGCATCCCGGCGACCGCCAAGGCCATCTCGGTGAACCTCGCGGTGACACAGTCGACCATCGCCGGGAACCTGCGGCTGCGGCCGGGAGGCGTGCCGGTGCCCCTGGTGTCGTCGATCAACTACATCGCGGGGCAGACGCGGTCGAACAATGCCGTCGTGCCGCTCAACTCCGCCGGGCAGATCACGGTGTTCTGCGGGCAGGCTTCCGGGACCGTCCACTTCATCCTGGACGTGAACGGCTACTTCGAGTAGGCGGGCGGGGTCACTGAAAGCGTCCGCTCTCGATAGTGTTTCCGCGCCTGAGCGAATGTCATAGAATTCGCCACCCTCGGCAGATGAGAAAGGCGCGGTGCACGGCGGTCGTGGCGTGCCTTCTTGCGATGACGGCGCGGCCTGGAACGCCTTCGCGTCTCCTGGTCCCTGAGGTGTGCTTCGCTCCGGGCACGAGCCAGGATGTGGTCCGGCGCGCTTACCAGAGGATGGCCGGGCTTCAGGAGGCGCCACACATCCAGCTCTTCCAGTTCCAGGTCGGAAATCGCTGGAGCAGCACGGCCACGAACCCCGGACCGCTCGGACAGGGGGATCCCACCACGATCCGCTGGAGCATCGTGCCGGACGGCACCCTCATCCCCGGTTCCAACGGCGAGCCGGCGAGCGCCAGCGTCTTGATCGCGAACTTCAACGCCATCTACGGGAACCAGGCGACCTGGCTGGCCCTCTTCCAGCAGTCCTTCGATCGCTGGGGGCAGCTCACAGGGAACACCTACGTCTTCGAGCCCAATGACGACGGCGCCTCGTTTCCGTTCAGTGCCGGCGCGATCGGCCTGCGCGGCGACGTCCGGATCGCCGGCCACCCCATCGATGGGAACTTCGGCGTCCTGGGCTACAACTTCTTCCCGGACTTCGGCGACATGGTCCTCGACGTCCCCGACAGCTTCTACACCCTCACGGGCGGCAACTCGCTCAGGCTGCGAAACGTGCTGGCTCACGAGCACGGCCACGGCCTGGGCTTCAGCCACGTCTGTCCGATCAACCAGACGAAGCTGATGGAACCATTCCTGACGTTGAACTTCGACGGGCCCCAGCACGACGACACGCTCGCGGGACAGCGCGGCTACGGAGACGACAAGGAGACCAACGACACCCTGGGCGTGGCCACGGACCTCGGCTCCCTGGGCAACGGCAGCGTGTCGCTGAACGGCGTCTCGGCTGACGACAACAGCGACGTCGACCGCTTCAAGTTCACGGTTGCGGCGGGCAAGGAGGTCAGCGTGACCGTGACGCCGGTGGGGTTCAGCTACCTCGAAGGCCCGCAGAACATGGGCGGGAGCTGCTCGGCCGGAACGAGCTTCAATTCACTCACGCTGAACGACGTCGGCTTTCAGCTCATCGGGACGGACGGTACGACGGTGCTGGCAACGGCGAACGCCCAGCCCGCGGGGGCAGCCGAGACTTTGAACGACTTCGTGCTCGGCGCCGCCGGGACGTATTCGCTGCGCGTGTTCGCCGGCGGGAACAACCAGGTGCAGCTCTACAACCTCTCGGTGACGATCGCGAACGCCCCCCCGCCTGGCGCAGTCGTCGCGGCGACCAAGACCGTCAGCGGGACCTTCGAGGCCGGCGGAGCGATCAGCTACAGCGTCGTCCTGACGAACAACGGCACCCTCGCACAGGCCAACAACCCGGGAGACGAGTTCACCGACACGCTCCTCGGAACGCTATCGGCGGTTTCCGCCAACGCCAGCTCGGGGACCGCAACACCCGTGGGCAACACCGTGACCTGGAACGGCAGCCTCGCCGTGAGCGCCAGCGTGACGATCACCATCAACGCCACCATCAACCCGGGCACGGAAGGGGCGGTAGTCTCGAACCAGGGCACGGTCCACTACGACGCAGATGGCAACGGCACCAACGAGGCCAGCGCGCTCACCGACGACCCGGGGCAGCCCGGAACCGCGAATCCGACCGTCCTGTTCGTGGGCTCGGGCGCCGCGGACTTCTTCACGCTGCCGCCCTGCCGCATCATCGACACGCGCAACGCGGCGGGACCGCTGGGCGGCCCGGCGCTCAACGCGCAAGCGGACCGCACCTTCACGGTCGTCGCGAGCGGCTGCGGCATCCCCGCGACCGCCAAGGCCATCTCGGTGAACCTCGCGGTGACGCAGCCGAGCGCCGCGGGGAACCTGCGGTTGCGGCCGGGAGGCGTGCCGGTGCCACTGGTGTCGTCGATCAACTACATCGCCGGGCAGACGCGGTCGAACAATGCGGTGGTGCCGCTGAACGCCTCGGGGCAGATCGCCGTGTTCTGCGGGCAGGCCTCAGGGACCGTCCACTTCATCCTGGACGTGAACGGTTACTTCGAGTAGGCGGACACCACGTCCTCCTTGACGAGCGCCGTTTCTCCGCGCTAGGCTCCGCCCAATCTCTCCAGGTTCACCCAGTCCCTCCCGGTGGGTCTCGGGAACGCTCGTCACCTTCGCTGCGCGGTCTGGCGGAGCGAGGAGGGTCCATGGTGCGATCGGTTGGCCGGACTGGGCCAGGAGCCGCGACGTGCCTGACGGCGCTGCTCGCCTGGACGGCGCTCGGTGGCGTCGCCTGGACCGAGAACCGCGCGCCGATCCCGATCAGCGGTGTGATCGTCGACGAGCGCGAGAGGCCCGCGTCCGGCGTGGCCGTTCGGCTCCGCGGCACCTCCTTGACCGCGATCAGCGACGCCGAGGGGCGCTTCGTGTTCAACGCCGTCCCCGCCGAACACGCAGAGCGCGAGGTCGAGGTGGCGAGCGCGGCCGGAATCGGGGGCGCCCTGCTGGCCCAAACAGGCCTGCGGGTGCGCCTGAGTCCCCGCCCGATCAAGCTCCAATACGGCTCCAGCACGAGGGTGACCGCGAGCGGGTTCCCCTCGGCGGGAACGACCTACCCGCAGTGGAGCATCAAGGGGCAGAACTTCGACGCGATCGTCGGGTTCTCCGACCAGCCCAGCTGTCCGGACCAGTCGAGCTGTACCAACTTCGTGTTCGCCAAGGAGCTCCGCCTGGACCTGCTGACATCCCAGATGACGACTCAGCAGGCCTGCGGCACGGCGCAGGTCGAGGTGGCGTTCGAAGCCGCGGACACCGGCCAGCGAGTGACCGATACCGTGGCCATCGAGCTCGGATGCTCGGGCAAGACAGCAGCCGAGTGCACGTCCCAGTGCGGCCTGGAAATCGCCCAGGGGATGTGCGGCACGCCGTGCGCCCTGACCGGTGACCCGCATCCGTCCTTCGACGACGTCACGGGAAACTGCTGGCGCGCGATGATCAACGGCACCGACTACTGTTACTGGGATCACAAGCTGCCGTCCGGGCCGGGCTTCGTGAACCTGTGCTGTCCGAACCGCTGTTTCGGCGGCTCGTTCGTCGTCTGGGGCCAGGGGACCGGCAACTTCGTGTGCACGGTCATGGAGCCGTGCAGCGCCGATCCGGATTACGCGGAGGAGAACGGAGGCGCGGGTTGCACGCTCGTCAACCCGTGAAGGCCGCGGCGAGCTTCGCCGGCCTTGCGCTGGCGGCCGGGCTTCTCGTCGAAGCGGCCCCGCCGTCCGCCGACGCCTTGCAGCGCGAACTGATGCTTCTGCTGCAGGGAGAGGACCCGGTGGCGGCGAAAGGCAGCCCCGCCCTGTGCCGAGACGCTGACAACCGGTTCGAACACGGCTCCCAGGCTTGGTACTTCGCCGAGGGTCGCTGCAGCCTGGCGTATCCGCCGAGCTTGACGGCCCTCGTCACCACGGCATCGGAAGGTCAGCTTGCGGAACGGCTGGCGGCGGCCGAGACGCGCCAGCGTCTCGTGTCCCTGCTGCAGGAGCTGGAGCGCGCGGCCGGTGGGCTCTCCCTCCAACAGCGCCTCATGGTCCATACGACCGCCTGGGAGATCGCCTACGGGCTGAGGCGCACCGAGCAGAACGCCCGGCGCCCCCTGCCGGAATTCGAGCCCGCGCTGTGCGAGAGCCTGCGGCTTCTGAAGCTCACACGCTTCACGCCGGAGCAGGCGGCTCAGTTGCCATCGACGCTCGCCGAGCTGCCGAAGCTCGCGGCGGCTCCGGAGATCGCGTCGACCGTGGAGGCGATCCTCGGGAAGCAGGAGGGCATCGTCGAGGCCGTGCCCGGCACCGACCTCCATGCGGACCTCCTCTTCGGGCGCTTCCTGGCCCGTGTCTTCCTGACGGTGGCCGACCCCGGGAGCCGGAAAGCCCTCGGCGCCTACCTCGACGACCCGGCGAGGCGCTACGAGGACCTCAAGAACCTGCCCAGCTCGTTCGCCGGCTTTCAAGCGATCCTCGTCCTCTACTTCAACGTGCTCGGCCCGGACGGCCGCCTCCTCCCCACGGATCAGGTGGCGGCGTGGCAGCAGTACTCCTTCTCAGGAACGGTGGGGCCCGAGATCCCCTTCGCCGAGGCCGCTCGGCGAATCACGTTCGTCAACATCGAGTTCGAGAGGGACCTCGGGGGCGGGGACGGTCTCCGGTATCGCAAGGTCGAGCAAGAGGCGATGGCGCGACAGGGCCTCATCGACGTGAAGCCGTGGCGCCCGGGCCTCGTGCTCACCACCAAGCGGGGCCAATGCCTGGCTTGTCACTCGCAGCAGATCGCGACCTTCGACACCCACGGCGCACGCCGGGTGGATTTCGCGCCTCCCCTCGAACGGCCGAGCCGTGACATCGAGTCCGCGTACTACCGCGAGAGCATCGAGGCCAAGCTGCAACAGTGGACACGGGCCTGTGAGCAACCGGCGGGCGGTGGCGGATGAGACGCGCGGCGATGCGGGACCGCATCGCGCTAGCACTGGCGCTCGCGGCCAGCGGGCTCCTCCTCCCTGCGCAGGACGCGCTCGCGGGCTCCTGGCGGCCCGTGCGCGAAGGGATGCGCGAGGTCCTCGGCCTCGCGTCGAGCGGATCGACCTACGTCGCCGTGGGCAGCTTCGGCGAGATCCACACCTCGCCCGACGGCCTCGAGTGGACACGGCGCACGAGCCCGTCACCGGTCACCCTCCGCGATGTCGCCTTCGGCGGGGGCCAGTTCGCCACCGTGGGGCTCTGTTGCGCTTCGTCGGTCGCCGCGGACGACGCCGGCGTGGTGCTGACGTCGCCCGACGGCGTGACGTGGACACAGCGGTTCCCCGGCTCCTCGGCGCGCGGCCGAGACCTGTTCGCGGTCGCCTTCGGCGGCGGCGTCTGGGTCGCCGTAGGAAGCGCAGGAACCGTGATCCGGTCGACCGACGGCATCAATTGGAGTTCGAGCGCGTCCGGGACCTCGAGCGATCTCTTGGGCGTGGGCTTCGGCGGGGGGCTGTTCGTGGCCGTCGGAGCGAACCGCACCGTGATCACGTCCGCCAATGGAACGGCCTGGACGGTGCAGCCGGGCGTTCCCCAGACGATCGGCAGCACCCTGAGCTCGGTCGCCCACAATGGAAGCGTCTTCATCGCGGCGGGCTCGGCCGGAGGCCTGATCACATCGCCCAACGGCTCGGCCTGGACCGTCCGCAGCGTACCGACGACGGCCTCGCTCACCGGCGTCGCGGCGACGGGCAGCCTCGCGGTGGCCGTGGGCTACGACACGATCCTCAGCTCACCCAACGGCACCACCTGGACGGCACGCACCTTCGCCGCTCCCGGGCCGGGGGTCTCGCGCGCTCTCAGGGCCGTCGTCTCCGGCCCCGCCGGGTTCCTGGCCGGCGGCTCGCAAGGCGCCCTCTACGCATCGGCCGACGGCATCTCGCCCTGGGCGAGCCGGAGCGTGCCCAGCTCCCGAGGGATCTTCGCGGTCGCCCACGATGGCGCCCAGTACTGCGCCGTCGGGACGAGCGGGGCCGTCGCGCGCTCGACCGACGGCGTGACTTGGGCCCAGGGCGCCGGCCTCTCCGTAATCCCCACGTGGCCCTGGGCGGCCATCGCGCGGGGCGCCGGCTTGTTCGTCGCGGCCGGGGCGGGCGCGGAGATCATGTCCTCGCCCGATTGCGTGACCTGGACGGAACGGAACGCCGGCCGCACCGCGGACCCCGCCACTGGCATCGCCGGCGACCTCCGCGACGTGGCTTTCGGCAACGCGACGTTTGTCGCCGTGGGAGAGGAGTTCCCCGACCCCTCCCCAGGGATCCCCCTGATCGCGACCTCATCGGACGGCGTGAGCTGGACGCAGCGTAGCTCCGGCCTGCCCACCGTCGTCGAGCGCTCCCTGACCGCGGTCGGCTTCGGGAGCGGAAGCTTCGTCGCGCTCGGGACCGAGTGGAACACCGGGGCGAGCATCCTGCTCACCTCCCCAACCGGGGTCACGTGGACGTCGCAGAGTGCGCCGTTCGCCGCCTTCGAGTCCTTCAGCGACGTGGTCTTCGCCAACGGCCTCTTCGTCGCGGTCGGGGACCGCATCTGGACCTCGGCCAACGGCACCGCGTGGACCCTGCGCCACGACTTCAGCGGCACGCATTTCTTCGGCGTGTCGTTTGGCGGGGGCCGGTTCGTCGCCGTGGGGCGGCTCGGTGCGCATCTCAGCTCGACGGACGGCGTGACCTGGGCCCCCGACGCGCCCGCCAGCGCCGATTCCCAACACGCCGTGGCCTTCGGCGCGAGCCGCTTCGTGTCGGTGGGCGATTCGGCCACGGCGCTGCTCGCGTGCCTCCCCAACCCGGTTGCCGACGGCGGCTTCGAGGTCGGGGCGCCGAACCCCGCCTGGACGCAGACCTCCACGACCTTCGGCACGCCCGTGTGCGATCCCGTGGGCTGCGGCATTGCCGGCGCCCGGACCGGCAATTGGTGGAGCTGGTTCGGAGGCGTCCCCTCGGCGCTGGAGCAGGGGTCGGTCCAGCAGAGCGTTACGATCCCGGCCGGGATCGCCACGCTCGTGTTCTACCTGTCGATCCCTGCGTCGAGCGGGAACGGCACCGACTTCGTGCGCGCGCTCGTCGACGCCACGCCGGTCTTCACCGCCCTCGAAGGGGACCCGGCCTACACGTCGGGCTACGCCCGCGTGGCGGTGGACATCTCGGGCTTCGCGAACGGCGGCCTCCACGTGCTGCGCTTCGAATCGACCTCGGCGGGCACGGGACCGGGGACCTTCTCGAACTTCTTCGTGGACGATATCTCCATCGACGCTTGCAGCGCGCCCACGTCACGCTCCTTCTCGATCGGCGATGTCGCCTTGTTCGAGGGCAACGCCGGCCCGAGGAGCGCGGCCTTCACCACCTTCCTCTCGGCCCGCGACAGCCTGTCCCACACCGTGAACTTCTCCACCGCGAACGGATCGGCCACCGGGAGCGACTACGCGAGCGCGTCGGGCACCCTGAGCTTCCCCCCCCAGGCGCTCTCCAGGACGATCACGGTCCAAGTCACCGGCGAGACCGCCCCCGAGCCCGACGAGACGTTCACCGTGAACCTCGCGAACCCGACCGGCGCCGTCCTCGAGGACGGCTCGGGGCTGGGCACGATCCTCAACGACGATACCCCCATCGACCTGTCGATCACCAAGACCGACGGCCAGACGACAGTCTTCGCCGGCGCCGTGACCACGTATACGATCACGGTCGCGAACGCGGGGCCTGCTGCGGTCACCGGCGCGGCCGTGACCGACACCTTCCCGGCGGCCATCACGGGCGTGAGCTGGACCTGCTCGGCCTCCGCGGGATCGAGCTGCGGCGCCCCGAGCGGGACGGGGAACATCAATCAACTGGTGAACCTCGCGGTCGGCGGCACGGTCATCTTCAATGCCGACGCAACGCTGAGCCCTGGGGCGACCGGAACCGTCTCGAACACCGCGACGGTGGCGACGCCCGGAGGGATCGTGGATTCCGTTCCTGGGAACAACAACGCGACCGACGTGGACACCGTCCTGCCGCCTGGCGCCTTCGTTTTGGCGGCCAAGACCGTCAGCGGAACCTTCGAGGCCGGCGGAGCGATCAGCTATAGCGTCGTCCTGACGAACAGCGGCGCCGCTGCGCAGGGCAACAACTCGGGCGCCGAGTTCACCGACACGCTCCCCGCAACGCTGTCGGGCGTGTCCGCGAACGCCACTTCGGGGATAGCCGCGCCCGTGGGCAACACCGTGACCTGGAACGGCAGCCTTGCGGTGGGCGCCAGCGTGACGATCACCATCAACGCCACCATCAACGCGGGCACACAGGGGGCCGTGATCTCGAACCAGGGCACGGTCAACTACGACGCGGACAACAACAACAGCAACGAGGCCACCGCGCCGAGCGACGACCCCGGTCAGCCCGGAGCAGCGGATCCGACGGTCCTGTTCGTGGGCTCGGGCCCCGTGGACTTCTTCACATTGCCGCCCTGCCGCATCATCGACACGCGCAACCCGGTTGGCCCACTGGGCGGGCCGGCGCTCAACGCGCAAGCGGACCGCACCTTCACGGTTGCGAATGCTTGTGGCATCCCGCCGACCGCCAAGGCGATCTCGGTCAACCTCGCGGCGGCGCAGTCGACCGGCGCGGGGAACCTGCGGTTGCGGCCGGGAGGCATGCCGGTGCCCCTGGTGTCGTCGATCAACTACTCCGCGGGCCAGACGCGGTCGAACAACGCCGTGTTGCCACTGAACGCCGCGGGCCAGCTCGCCGTGTTCTGCGGGCAGGCCTCTGGCACCGTCCACTTCATCCTGGATGTGAACGGCTACTTCGAGTAGGCAGCGGCCGGCCCTTTCCCGCAGCCCGAATCCGTTGGATGATGGGTCCGCGGGCAAGCTCATGGCCAATCCCGAGAAGCTCGGCCGCTACCAGATCGGGACGAAGCTCGGCCAGGGCGGCATGGGGAGCGTGTTCCGCGCGAAGGACCCGGTCCTCGACCGCACCGTCGCGATCAAGATGCTCGGCGGCGCCTTCGGCCTGCCGAGCGAGCACCGCGCCGAGTTCCTCGAGCGCTTCCAGCGCGAGGCCCGGGCGGCGGGGCGGCTCTCGCACCCGAACATCGTGGGTGTTCACGACCTCGGTGTTGACGAGGCGACCGACACGCCGTTCATCGTCATGGAGTACGTGCCGGGCGTGAGCCTGGCCGCGGTCCTCAAGGAGAACCCCGTCCTGCCGGTGGCCCAGGCGCTCGAGATCGTCGAGCAGATCGGGGCCGCGCTGGACGAGGCCCACCGCCACGGTGTGGTCCACCGCGACATCAAACCCGCGAACGTGTTCCTCGACGGCAGAGGCCGCGTGAAGGTCGGCGACTTCGGGATCGCACGCGTCGAGGATTCCGAGCTGACCCAGACCGGTGTCGGCCTCGGCACGCCGGGCTATATCGCGCCCGAGGTGCTGCGGGGCGGGCGCGCCGACGCGCGCAGCGACCTGTTCGCGCTCGGCGTGCTGGCCTACGCGCTGCTCGCCGGCAAGAAGCCGTTTCCCGGCGAGACCCGGGAGACGCTCGCCATCCAGGTGCTCGAGCACCACCCGGAGCCGCCCGACGCGCTGCGTGCCGAAGTGCCTCAGGCGGCGTCGGACGCGGTGATGCGGGCGCTGGCCAAGCGGCCCGATGACCGGCAGCCAAGCATCGGGGCCTTCCTGCGCGAGCTGCGCGGCGGGTCGGAGACGACACCGCGCGTGGCGGCTACTCGGACGGTTGCGGCCACGCGGGCTCCGCGCCGCCGCTTCGGCCTGGTCGCGCTCGCCCTGCTCGCGCTGCTGCTCCTCGCCGGGATCGCGGGGGTCATGGCGCTGCGGCGCGAAGCGACGGAGGCCACCCTGGAGCCGAGCCCCACGCCCGTCGTGACGCCGCGACCACGGTCGATCGCGCGCCCTGCCACCACCACCACCACCATGCAGCCCGAGAAGCCGCTCTTCACGATCAAGATCCCGCTTCCGGGGGAAGATCAGAAGCCCCCGAGCAAGGGCAAGGGACGCGGGAAGGGCCACGACAAGAAGAAGGAGCGCGACTGATGCCGATCGCTTGCCCGTCGTGCGGCTGCAGCTTCGAGCTGGCGCCCGAGGGCACGGCCGCGAAGGCCACGGCGCCGTGCCCGGCCTGCGGGCGCGTAGTGGTGGTGCGCGACGCGACCGTCGTACGGCCGTTCGCCGAGGCGGGCACAGTGCCGTTCGAGCCCGGAACAGAGGCCGCCGTCGAGCCCCTCGACGCCGATGCTACCGCCGTCGGGATGCGCGCGGCCGTGTCCCTCCCTGCCGGCAAGCGAGTCTCGCTCGCAGTGCTCTCGGGTGCGCGACAGGGCGACGTGATCCCGATCGAGAAGCCGCGCACCACGCTGGGTCGCTCCGGCGGCGCGGCGGACGTGCAGTTCGACGACCCCGAGATGTCCCGGAGCCACGCCGCGCTCGAGTGGGCGGGCGGCGGCGCGGTGCTGCGCGACCTCGGAAGCACGAACGGCAGCTTCGTGGCCGAGAAGAGAGTCGAGAGCCACGCCCTGGAGGACAAGTCGGAGTTCCGCCTCGGCCACACGCGGCTCCTGCTCGTGATCACGGACCGGGACTAGCCGCGATGCGCTGTCTCGTCGTGAGCCAGCGGGAAGTGCCCGCGCTCCTGCCCATGGTCGAGTGCATCGAGGCGATGGCGGGCGCGCTCGGGACGCTCGCCTCGGGTGACGCACGCCTGCCGTTGCGACCGGTCGTGACCCTCCCCGACGGGCGCGGCGCCTTCGCGGTGATGCCGGCCTACCTGGGTGGGCCGCCGGCGATCGGGCTCAAGGCCATCACAGTCTTTCCCGGAAACCACGGAACGCCCCTCGACTCGCACCAGGGTGCGGTTCTGCTCTTCGACGCCGAGCGCGGCAGCCTGCTCGCGCTGATCGACGCCAGCTCGGTCACGGCCATCCGAACGGCGGCCGTCTCCGCCGTCGCAACGCGCCTCCTCGCGCGCGAGGACGCCGGAGACCTGGCGCTCCTCGGCACGGGCGTCCAGGCGCTGAGCCATCTCGAGGCGCTGGCGCACGTTCGGCCATTGCGCCGCGTCCGCGCCTACAGCCGCGACGCAAGCAACGTTCGGGGCTTCGTGGCGCGCGCGCAAGAGCGCCTCGGGATCCGCGTCGAGGCCGCCGCGGCGACACGCGAGGCGGTGGAGGGCGCGGATATCGTCTGCACCACCACCGCGTCGCGGACGCCGGTCCTGGAGGGCGCCTGGCTCTCGCGAGGGACGCACGTCAACGCCGTCGGCGCCAGCTTGAAGGATGCACGCGAGCTGGATACCGCAGCGGTCGCGGGCGCGCGCCTGTTCGTGGACCGTCGCGAGTCCGCCCTCGCCGAGGCCGGCGATTTCCTGATCCCGAAGGCCGAGGGCGTGATCGGCGACGAGCACATCCGCGGCGAGATCGGCGAGCTGCTGCTGGGTAAACGGCCCGGCCGTCAGTCTCGCGATGAGATCACGCTCTTCAAGTCG
Source organism: Vicinamibacteria bacterium (assembly GCA_035251085.1). Taxonomy (GTDB): domain Bacteria; phylum Acidobacteriota; class Vicinamibacteria; order Fen-336; family Fen-336; genus DATFEN01. Next base: position 23,284 of record DATFEN010000058.1, read on the forward strand.
CTGGGGCTGGCGGTGGAGGACGTCGCCGCAGCCCGCGTGGTCTTCGCGAACGCCACGCGCTCTGGCGCGGGCACCTGGGTGGAGCTGGGAGGCGAGCGCTAGCGGGACGGAGCGGCGGCGAACTGCTCCTCGATCCAGGTGAGCCAGCGCCGGTAGACGTCGCGACGGCGCACGGGCCCCGGCGGCCAGTGCCCGCTGGTCGGATAGACCACGAACTTCACCGTCACGCCGTTGTCCTCGAGCGCTCGGAACAGCTTGTAGGACTGGGTGACCGTGACCCGCGAGTCGCCCACCGTGGACAGGATCAAGGTCGGGGTGCGCACCTGTGACGCGTACGTCAGCGGCGACTGCGCCCGGTAGTGGGCCTCGCGGCACTCGGTCCAGGGCGAGCCGGTGATCGCGTGGCGCGGCATCACGTTGAGGTCCGAAAGCGCGTACATGTCGAACAGGTCGAGGGCCGCGGCGCCGGCCACGGCCGCGCGCCACAGGCCCGGGTAGCGCCCGATCATCCAGCCCGTCATGAAGCCGCCGTAGGACCACCCGGTGACCGCGATCCGCTCCGCGTCGACGATGCCGCGCGCCTTCACCGCCTCGACGCCGGCCAGCACGTCCTTGCCGGGGCCCTCGCCTGCGCCGGCCACGATGCCACGCAGGTGGACGTCCCCCAGGTTGTCGCTGCCGCGGTAGTTGGGCTGGAGCACGATCCAGCCCCGGGCGGCCATGAGCTGGGCGAGCTCGGAGAAGCTCGTGTTCGAGGCCGCAGTTGGCCCGCCGTGAATGGAGAGGACCAGCGGATAGCGGCGCCGCGGATCGAAGTCGGGCGGCACGGTGAGCGCGCCATCGGAGACGAAGCCGTCCTCGCTCTTCCAGGAGAGCGACTCCGTGCGGCCGAGCGCCAGCGCCGCGAGCTCCGCATGGAAGTCCGTGAGACGGCGCGGCGGCGCACTCGGAGCGTCGAGGACGTAGAGCTCGTTCGGACGGGCTTCCTCGCTGCCCACGAAAGCGACGGCGCCCGACCCCGATTGGCTGAAGTCCGCCACTTCGACGACCGGACCGAGGTCGACGCGGCGGGCCGGTCCCTGGAGCGGCTGCTGCCACAGCGCGACGCGCGTGCCGTCGTTGCCACCCACGAGGAGCGCGTGGCCGTCGGGTCGCCACTGCAGCCAGAGCAGGTTGCGGTCGAGGCCGCGGCTGAGGCTGCGCCCCTCGCCGCCGCCGGGCGCCGGCCCGACCAGGGCTTCGGCGCCGCTGGTCGGATCACCGTTCCGAGGGTAGAGCCAGGCGAGCTGTTTTCCGTCCGGCGAGAACACCGGGCTGGCTTCGTGACGAACGCGCCCCGTCAGGGCATGCGCGGCACCGCTGGCCACGTCGATCCGCTCGATGCGGCTGCGGTCATGATCGCCCGAGTCGGCCGACGCGAAGCGCACGACCGCGATGGTGCGGGCGTCGGGCGACCACGACAGCGTCGAGGGGCCGAGGCCAGTCGCGAGGCTTCCAGGGCCCTGGGTGACGCGCCGAGCCTCGCCCCCGGTGGCGCTCACAACGTAGAGCTGAGCTGGCGCCGAAGCGCGCCGCTCCAGGTATCCCGCGTGGCCGACTTCGAAGGCGTCCTCGAACCGCGCCGTTCCCTGGCGCGGCGGTACCTCCTCCTCGGCGATGAACGCGACCTCTTTCCCGTCGGGGCTCCAGGCATGGGCCAGCACGCCGGTCGCCGAGCCCGTCACGAGCTGGGCGTCGCCGCCGGCCAGCGGGACTGCGAAGACCTGCTTCCCGCCGCCCGGGTGCACGTCGGCGATGAACGCCACTCGGTCGCCCGCGGGCGAGAAGCGCGGGCTGGCGAGCCCGGGGCGCGCGGAGACCAGGGTCCGCTGCGCTCCGCTTCGGGCGTCGACGAGGACCAGCTCGGTGTCGTAACGGTTCTCATCGAGGTTCGCTCGCCCGACGAGCAGCGCCACCTGTCGCCCGTCCGGGGAGAGCTGCGGCTCTTCGAGGCGGACCAGCCGCTCGAGATCGTCCAGGGCCATGCGACGCCCTTCGGCTGGTGCGGCCAGCATCAACAGGACGGCCAAGGGAGCGATCATCGCGTCTTCACCTCGGTCCAGGCGCGGTCGAAGTCCAGGGTCGCCTCGCCGATGTCGTCGATCAGCTCCAGGCGCGCCACCTCCTCGTCGCTCGGAAACACGGCGCGGTTCCGGCGCAGTCGCTCCGGGAGCAAGGCGAGCGCGGCGCGGTTCGGGGTCGAGTACTGCATCGTCGCGCAGATCTCCGCGGCGATCTCCTTCTCCATGACGAAATCCATGAAGGCGTGGGCCAGCTCGGGATCCGGAGCCGAGCGCGGGATGACGAGGCTGTCGATGAAGAGGGTGCCGCCCTCTCTGGGGATCACGTAGTCGAGGTCCGGGTCCTGCTCCATGGCGCGGGCGAACTGGCCGTTCCAGCCCTGCGCGACCCACACGTCGCCCGACAGGAGCACGTCCTCGAAGTTGGAGGAGTTGTAGGTGCGCACCAGCGGCTTTTGCTCGAGCAGCAGCCGCGTGGCGAGCCCGAGCGCGTCCGCTCCAGTGCTGTTCACGCTCAGCCCCTTCCACTTCATCGCGGCGCCGATCGCCTCGCGCGGGTCGTCGAGCATGAGGATGCGCCCGCGGTATTGCGGATCCCACAGCACCCCCCACGACTCCACCTTCGGGACGCGCCGGCGGTTGTAGGCGATGCCGGTGCTCCCCCAGAAGTAGGGGATCGAGTACTGGTTGCCGCGGTCGTAGGCGAGGTCGAGGAAGCGCGGATCCAGGTTCGCGAGGTGCGGCAGCGCCGAGTGGTGGAGGGGGCGCAACAGGTCCTGTTTGCGCAGCGTCTGGATCGGATAGTTCGAAGGGCACAACAGGTCGTAGCCGACGTTCCCCGACTGGATCTTCGCGAGCATGGCCTCGTTCGTGTCGTAGAGGTCCACGTTCACCTTCACGCCGTGGCGCGCCTCGAACTTCCGGACCGTGTCCGGCGCGATGTAGTTCGACCAGATGTAGAGGTTGAGCACGCGCTCCTCGCCACGCGCCCCGTGGCCCACGAAGAACGGCCACGCGAGCAGGGCGAGCCCCAGCAGCGCCGGCGGGGCGGAGTGCCGCATGCCCTTGCCCTGCTCCAGCCGCCACGAGGCATACAGCAGCAGGCTGGTGGCCACGAGCAGCATGCTCGAGATCGCGTTGATCTCGGGCGTGATGCCGGTCCGCACCATGGAGTAGATCTGGATCGGCAGCGTGGTGGCGCCGACGCCCGCCACGAAGGACGTGATCACGTAGTCGTCGATCGACAGCGAGAAGACGAGGAGCGCCGCGGCCAGCACGCCCGGGGCGATCTGCGGCAGCGTCACCAGCCAGAAGGTCTGGAACGGCGTCGCCCCGAGGTCCATGGCCGCCTCCTCGAGGCTGCGGTCGAAGCCGGCGAGGCGCGCCTTCACGACCACGACCGCGTAGGACACCGCGAACGCGACGTGGGCGAGGATCACCGTCAGGAAGCCGAGACGCAGGCCGAGGGCCGCGAACAGCAGCACCAGGGACGATGCGAGCACGATCTCCGGGACCACGATCGGCAGGGTGATCAGCGCGTCCAGCGCCGCCTCGCGCCTGAAGCGGTGGCGGAAGAACGCCAGCGCCGCGGCGGTGCCGAGCACCGTGCAGGCCACGGTCGTGGCCCCGGCCACGACCAGGCTGTTGCGCAGGGAGGCCAGGATCTGCGGGTTCTGGACGAGCTTCTCGTACCAGGCGAGCGTGAATCCTTCCCACTGTGCCGTGAGCCGGCCGCGGTTGAACGAGAACACCACGAGCACGAGGATCGGCGCGTACAGGAACAGGTAGGTCAGGGCGCTGAAGGCGCCCAGCAGCGGAGCGCGCCCTTTCATCGCCCCACCTGCGCCGCCCGCATCGGCTTGCGGAACAGGAACAGCAGCAGCAGCACGAGCAGCGAGAGCAGGAACGACAGCGCCGCACCGAAGGGCATGTCGCGCGCGATCGCGAATTGGCTCTGGATCAGGTTGCCGATGTAGACGGTGCGCGCGCCGCCCAGCAGGTCGGGGGCGAGGAAGGCGCCGAGGGACGGGATGAACACGAGCAGCGAGCCCGCCACGATCCCCGGCAGCGTGAGCGGGACGGTGACGCGCCAGAGCGCCTCGCGCGGCCGAGCGCCCAGATCGGCCGCCGCCTCGAGCAGCGAGCGGTCGAGCTTCTCGAGGGACGCGTAGAGCGGCAGGATCATGAACGGCAGCTCGCCGTAGAGCTGCCCCAGCATCACCGCGAAGTCGTTGTAGAGCAGGCTGAGGCGAGGCAGCCCGAGGCCCTCGAGGCTCAGGTTCAGGAGCCCCTCGGAGCGCAGCACGAAGATCCACGCGTACATGCGCACCAGGAAGCTCGTCCAGAAGGGCAGAATCACCAGCACGAGCAACGCGCTGCGGAAGCGCGCGGGCGCCCGCAGCGCGATCCAGTACGCGACGGGGTACGCGAGCAGAAGGCTGAGCGCCGTGGTGGCGAACGCGAGGCCGAGGCTGCGAGCCAGGATCCGCAGGTACAGCGGCTCCAGCGCGCGGACGTAGTTGAGGAGGCCCCACTCGTGCACGATGCCCCCGTAGGCCGAGCGCCGGCCGAGGGAG
>DATFEN010000070.1:0-4189 GCA_035251085.1 Vicinamibacteria bacterium
CACTCGACGTCGCGGCGCGCCGATGGCGAGACGCACGGCGAGCTCGCGCTGGCGGCCCTCGGCGCGGACGAGGAGGAGGTTCGCGACGTTCGCGCAGGAGATCAGCAGCAGCAGGACCACGGCGCCGCTCACGAGGCCGACAGCAGGGCGATACGGGCCGACCACGTCGTCGTCGATCTGGAGCGCGAAGGTCGAGAAGCCCATCTCCTTGTAGTAGTCGGGATAGCTCTGCCCGAGGGCGGCCGACGCTCCGGCCAGCTCGCCGTTGAGCTGGGCGAGCGTGGCGCTTGGCCGAAGCCGGACCGCCGCATGGTCGCTATGGCCGCCGTTGTCCGCCGTCAGCTCCTCGGGATCCGGAGCGCGGGGCAGCCAGATCTGCGTCGGGTCGGCGGCGTCTTCGCCGAGGTCCGTGGGCAGCACGAAGTCCGGCTCCATGACGCCGATGACCTCGTGGGGCTCCGCATCGATCGCGACCTTGCGACCCACGACGGCGGGATCGCCCGCGTAGCGACCCTGCCAGAGCGCATGGGAGAGCAGCACGAGCTTCGGCCCGTTCGCCACGTCCTCCGCCGCCGTGAAGGTGCGCCCCAGGGCGGGACGCACGCCCAGCACCTCGAAGGTGCTCGCGCTGACGAACCCGGCGCCCACGCGCACGGCCTCGCTGTCGCCGGTCAGGTTTCGAAAGCCGACCTGCCAGTACGCGGCTCGTGCGATGCTCGGGCAGCGCTCCGCATAGCTGCGCACCTCGAAGGGGTTGATCCACGTGCGGTCGAAGCCCTTCCAGCGATTGTGCAGCGTCACCAGGGTCTCCGGCTCGCCGAAGGGCAAGGGAGCCAGCAGGACCTTGTCCATCACGCTGAAGATCGCGGTGTTCGTGCCCAGGCCGATCGCCAGCGTGAGGACGGCGATCACGGCGAACCCCGGCGCGTTCCAGAGCCCACGAAGCCCGTAGCGGACGTCCTGAAGCAGGGTGTCCATGTGCTCCGCTCACACGCAAGGCGCATGCCGCCAGCGCGCGCGGCATCTCCTTTCGAATCAGTCGTTTCGCGCGCTCTTCAACGGATTGGACAGAGCAGCCTGTCCGTGCATGGGACGTCCGCGTCCGGAATCGGCTTTAATCCAGCTCGCTGTCTTGAAGCGCGCGCTCGGGATGGATGAAGCTGGACGCAGCGGCGTCGCGGTGGACGCGCTCGACGGTCTCCTCACCGAGGAGCTCGGCGGCACGCAGCGACTCGCGGACCGAGTCGGTGCGCGAGACCGTGCTGTTGTCGCAGCAGATCGCCACCGGGACGTCGGCCTCCAGGAAGGCCAGGATCGGATGGCGCTCGCCGCGCTTCACGGCGCCGGTGTTGTAGTTGCTCGAGAGGCAGCACTCGACGAGGATCCGGTCCCGGGCCAGCCGCCGCAACAGCTCCCTGTCGCGCACCGCCACGCAGCCATGGCCGATCCGCTCGACGCCCAGCGTGTCGACCGCCTGCCACACGTATTCCACCGGCGCGTCTTCCCCCGCGTGAGCGGTGAGTCCGAGATTGCCGATGCGGGCGATCTCGTAGGCGCTGCGGAACAGGCGCGGCGGGTTGCTGCGCTCGGGGCCCGCGATGTCGAAGCCGACCACGCCGGTGCGCGCGTGGAGGTGCTGGGCCTCGGCGATCGACTGCCGCGCCAGGATCTTGGCGATGTGGGGGCCGTGCTGGCGCATCGCGATCACGATCAGGCCCAGCTTCATCTCCGAGTGCCGCTTCCTGGCGTGGTTCATGCCGGAGAGCACGGCACGGATGCTTTGCCGCGGCGTCAGCCCGGCATAGGTGTGGATGATGGGCGAGTAGCGCAGCTCCAGGGTGGCGACACCATTGGCCGCGGCCGCGTCCACGATCGCCTCGGTGACCTGGGCGATGTTCTCGTAGAACTGCGTGACCCAGAGCGGGTAGTGCATCTTGTCCAGATACGCGAGCAGCGAGCCCTCCTCGTCGTCCTGGATCTCGAGCAGCCGGTGCATCTCATCGATAGTGGGGACGGGGTTCAGGCCGTTGCTGCGCATCAGGTCCCACGTCACCTGGACGGGGATCGAGCCGTCGACGTGCTGGTGGAGTTCGACCTTGGGAAGGGCCAGAAGGCGAGCGGCGAGGTCGGACATGGGAAATACTACAGCAGCATGTTGATCGATGCCACGGCACTGCGGGCCGCCACGCGGCACCTCGCGCGTAGCGACGCGGTCATGGCTGCGATCGTCGGGCGCGTGGGTCGCTGCCGCTTCGAGATCGACCGCGGCGGCGGACCGTACGCGTCGCTCGTGGAGGCCATCCTCTACCAGCAGCTCGCCGGCAGCGCCGCCGTGGCGATCTTCGGCCGGCTGCGCGAGCGGATGGGGCGGCGCCATGCCAGGCCCGGGGACATCGCCGCGCTCTCGGACCTGGAGCTGCGCAAGGTCGGCCTGTCGCGCCAGAAGATCGGCTACCTGCGCGACTTGACGGCCCGCGTCCAGGACGGCCTGGCGCTCCACCGCGTCCATCGCATGGACGACGATGGGGCCATCGACACGTTGACGCAGGTGAAGGGCGTCGGCCGCTGGACGGCCCAGATGTACCTGATGTTCCGGCTCGGCCGCCTGGACGTGCTGCCCGTGGACGACTACGGCGTGCGGAAGGCGATGCAGAAGGCGTATCGCATGCGCCAGCTGCCCAAGCCCGTGCGCATGGAGCGCATCGCCGAGACCTGGCGACCCTACCGGTCGGTCGCCTGCTGGTACCTGTGGCGGAGCCTCGATACCAAGCTGCTCGGGCAGGACTGACCGTCTGGCATCCGGCTAGCGGCGCAGGACTCGGCCGGGTCGCGCGCCCGTCACGCCTCCGGCCTCGACCACCGGGACGCCGTTCACGATCACCCACGGGATGCCCACGGGCGCGGCGTGCGGGTCCTTCACCGTGGAGCGGTCTTCGACTTTGTCGGGATCGAACAGCACCAGGTCCGCCTTCATGCCCGGCGCCACCCGCCCGCGATCCTTCAGGCTCAGCAACGACGCGGGCAGCGTGGTCATCCGCCGCACGCCCTCCTCCAGTGACATGACGTTCGCCCCGCGAACATAGCGGGCCAGGAAGCGCGCGTACGCGCCCGCGCCGCGCGGATGCGCCCCGTGGATCTCGCCGTCGCTGGAGACCATGACGCGCGGATCTCCGTAGAAGGAGCGGATGTCCTCCTCGCGCATCGAGAGCCCCAGGATGCTCTCGACGTGGTCGCCCCACTCGGGCTTGCGGTTCTTCGGCTCCGTCTCCTGGATCATCTGCATGTAGACCGAATAGGGGTCCTTGCCCTGCTCCTTCGCGATCACAGCGAGGGACTTGCCCTCGAGCGAGGGGTTCGGGGCGTAGCGCGCGAGCTGGATGTTGTCCGGGCCGCCGTTGTCGTCGACGCCGCGCTTCACGTCGCCGAGGTCGTCGTAGCGCCGCGAGAGCACCAGGGCCCGAAGCGTCGTGTGCCAGAACGTGTACGGATAGCAGTCGCCGGTGATGCGAGGCCCCCCTTCGGCGTCGACCTCCTTCATCAGGGCCTGGTACTCAGGCATGCGCCCCCACGAGCTGACCGAGCCGAGCTTCATATGGGTGAGCTGTCCCGGGATGCCTGCGCGGCGCGCGATCTCGACCAGCTCCCTGTACGACTCGATCACCTTCGCGCCCTCGTCGCGGACGTGGCTGATGTAGAAGCCGCCGTAGGGCTTCACCACCTTCGCCACCTCCACGATCTCGTCCGTGGTGGCGTAGGAGCCCGGCTCGTACTCGAGGCCGCTCGAGAGGCCGAAGGCTCCGGCCTTGAGCTGGCCCTCGAGCAAGGCCTTCATCTTTTCGATCTCGTCGGGGCGCGCGGGTCGCCGGTTGTCCTCGCCCAGCGCCTGCTCGCGAAGCGTTCCGAAACCCGCCATGGAGGCGAGGTTCACGGCCGAGCCTCCCCTCTCGAGCTTGACGAAGAAGTCGGCGAGCGGACACTCGCAGCCCCCGTCCTGACCGCCGAGCACGGTCGTGATGCCCTGGCGCACTTGAGTCTCGGCGCCCGGGCGCTCGAGGATGCCGCTGTCGGCGTGGCTGTGCGTATCGATGAAGCCGGGAGCGAGGACGAGGCCTTTCGCGTCGATGACGCGCGCGCCCGGCGGCGGTGCGTAGCGGGCCGCGTGCTCCACCGCGACGATCGTGTCTCCGGC
>DATFEN010000077.1:0-4392 GCA_035251085.1 Vicinamibacteria bacterium
CAGCTTCGCGATCTTGGCGAGGGGTGGGGAGGAGCGCGGCACGGGAGCGGGTCCGGCCAGGCGCGCCTTCCCGTCAACCGCGACCCAGCGAGCGTCCGGGGTGGTCAGCAGGGGGTTGACCTCGAGCTCGGCGAAGAGCTCTGCGGCGCGACCCAGGGCCTCGAGGCGCTCGGCCGTCCGCTCGAGATCGAGAGGGGGCTTGGCATGGAGGCGGCTCTGGCGGAAGAGCAGGCCCATCGCGGGAAGACGGTCCGCCGCGCGCACCAGGGTCTCGCGCACCCGGCCCGGGCGAAGGATCAGCGTGGAGCGGCCGTCCGAGAGCGCGCCGAACCATTCGGTCAGCACGCCGCCGAGCCCCAGGACGAGCACCGGGCCGAAGGCGGGATCGAGCCTGGCGGAGACCAGCGTCTCGGAGGCCGGCGAGCCCCCCATCGACGACAGCATCTCGCTGACCAGGATCCCGGCGCGTTCGGCCCCGGGCGCGCGGGCACTCACATCGGCCCAGAGGCCGACGGCCGTGGCGCGCACTGCGTCGACTGTCCGCTCCGCGAAGGCGAGCCCGCCCACGTCCGACTTGTGGAGGATCTGGGACGAGACGATCTTGAGCACGACCCTGCGCGCGGGCAGGGCGTCGAGAAAGGCTGCGAGCGCGCCCTCGGGGGCTTCGGCTGGATCTCCGGACCAGACGAAGTGCCGCGGAACCTCGAAGCCGGCGCTTGCGAGGACCGCGTAGACCTCGTGCTCGAACAGGGCGTCGCGTCCCGAGGCGCGCACCGCGGCTACGATGTCGTCGATGTCACGCTGCGCCGGCGGCGCGACGCCGGAGTGGCTGCGAGCCAAGGGCGCTACCGGGCCTTCTGGTACGTGGCGACGAGCTCCGCGTGGGCGAGGACGTGTCCCTTCATCGCCGTCTCGACCTCGGCCTTCGTGGCCGCGCCTAGGTCGGGGAGGACCGCATCCAGGGCGTAGAGCCTGTGGAAGTAGCGGTGCCGGCCGACGGGTGGGCAGGGGCCCCCATAGCCGACCTTCTTCCAATCGTTCCTGCCTTCACGCGTGCCCTCCGGCAGCTCGGAGGATCCGACGCCTTCGGCCAGGCCGGTGGCGGTCGCGGGCAGGTTGTAGACCACCCAGTGAACCCACGTCATCTTCGGAGCCCGTGGGTCCGGCGCGTCGGGGTCGTCGACGATGAGGGCGAAGCTCTGAGTGGCAGCGGGTGCGCCCGACCACTCGAGCGGCGGCGAGATGTCCTGGCCTTCGCAGGTGTGACGCTCCGGGATCTCGCCCTGCTGGATGAAGCTCGGCGAGGTCAGCTCCACGTTCTCATTCTATGCCCGGCGATCGCGGTAAGATGCCGGCGCTTTGGCCTCCCACTGGAAGATCCGCATCTCGCTGGCGCTCAACTTCGTGGTGTTCGCGATCCTGCTGAACACGGTCGGCATCGTCATCAAGCGCGTCATCGACGACTACGGCGTGAACGAGGCCACGGCCGCCAGCCTCGAGGCATTCAAGGACCTCTCGATCGCGGCGGCCTCCTTCGTGCTCGCGTCCTACATCCCTCGCATCGGCTATCGGCGCTCGATGCTCGCGGGGCTCCTGGCCGTGACGCTGGCCAGCATGCTGGTGGCCGTGGTGGCGGGCTTCTGGGTGACGCCGGTGCTCTACATGACGATCGGGGCGAGCTTCGCGCTGATGAAGGGCTCCGTGTACTCGACCGTCGGCCTCATCACCCGGGACCAGGGCGAGCACACGGCCCTGATGAACGTCCTCGAGGGCACGTTCCAAGTGGGCGCCCTGGTCGGTCCGCTGTTCTTCTCCTTCGTGCTCGGCGCCGGCCACTCGTGGCGAACGACGTACTGGATCATCGCCGCGGTCAGCGCACTGGCGTTCGCGCTGATGCTCGCCACGAGCCTCGACGAGCGCGAGGTCGAGACGCACCTGGAGCAGGCGGGCTTCGTCGAGATGCTGAAGCTGCTGCGGCTGCCGATGGTGTGGGTGTTCGTGCTGTGCGCCTGGCTCTACGTGATGATCGAGCAGAGCTTCGGCACCTGGCTGCCCACGTTCCACGAGCGCATCTTCGGCCTGGCCCCCGCGCTGGCGGCGGGGCTGCTGAGCCTGTACGCTGGGTCGATCGCGCTGAGCCGCTTCGTGATGGGCTACCTCTCGCGCCGGCTGCCGTGGCTGCCGGTCCAGCTCACGCTCCTGGCCGGCGCCTTCGCCCTGACCCTCGCGGTGCTCCTGGCGACATCCAACCACCGCTCCGAGGCGTCGGCCTCGAGCTGGAGCGAGGCGCCAGTCCTCGCGCTGGCGTTTTCCTGCATGGGCTTCTTCATCGGGCCGATCTATCCCACGATCGTCTCGATCGTGCTGACGCGCCTGGAGAAGGCCCGCCACCCGGCCATGACCGGCCTGATCATCGTGTTCTCGGCGCTGGGGGGCACCACGGGCTCGTTCATCGTCGGCTTCATCTCGCGCAGCCTCAGCACCCACGACGCCTTCTTCTACCCGCTCGTGCCCATGGCGCTGCTGGGCCTGCTGCTGATCCCCTACCACCGCCTCACCGAGCGGGGCGTGACCGTATAGGACATGGGCGGTCCGCTGCGGATCCCCGTCGCCTCCAGCTTCGAGCGCCTGCTCGCCCAGGAGGACACGGACGGCGACCGCCAGATCACCGTCCGCGACCGGGGGCCGAAGCGCTTCGAGCTGAAGGAGCACGCGCGGGTCGTCGAGGGCACGTACGCGCTCTCGAACCTGCTCCAGGAGCTGGCGCTGGCGCGGGAGGCGGGGCAGGCGGAGCTCCAGCTCGACCTCGAGCGCCTTCACGAGAACCCCGTACGCCGCATCGCGCGGAGGATCCGCGAGGAGTTCTGGGACGGGCTGACGCGCCGGATCGACGCCGAGGGGCTCGCGCGCGTCGTCGCCGACAGCAAGGCCGTGGCGCGCCCGCGCCTGTACGTTCCAGCCTCGGACCCCAAGGGCCTCGCCTACTTCACGCAGCTGGCGCGGGAGTCGAAGGAGCTGGACCTCGAGGTCGTCCGGCTGCCCGAGCGCGTGACCCCCGAGTACGTGCTCTCGATCAACGATGCGCCTGGACTCTTGAGCCTGGTGCCCGGCCTGCCGTTCGTCGTGCCGGGCGGACGCTTCAATGAGCTCTACGGCTGGGACAGCTACTTCGAGGCCCTGGGGCTTCTCGAGGACGGCCGGCTCGACCTGGCGAAGGCGATGGTCGAGCACTTCCTGTACGAGATCCGCCACTACGGGCAGGTCCTCAACGCCAACCGCAGCTACTACCTGACGCGCTCGCAGCCGCCGTTCCTGACCTCCATGGGCCTCGCCGTTCACGAGCGCATGCCCGAGGGCCCGGAGCGCGATGCGTGGCTCCGGACGGTGATCGAGACCGCGATCCGCGAGTACGAGAGCGTGTGGACTGGTGAGCTGCGCCTCACCGAGACCGGCCTGAGCCGTTACAACGGCGGCGGGATCGGCATGCCGCCGGAGACCGAACCGGGCCACTTCGACGCGGTGCTGGCTCCCTACGCCGCGGCCGCGGGCCTCGACGTGCGCACCTATGCGGAGCGCTACATGAAGCGGCTGATCGTGGAGCCAGCGCTCGACGCGTACTTCGTCCACGACCGCACGGTGCGCGAGTCCGGCCACGACACGAGCAACCGTCTCGAAGGCCGCGCGGCGAGCCTGTGCACAGTGGATCTGAACGCGCTGCTCTACAAGTACGAGCGTGACATCGCCCGCGTCCTCGGCAGCGCCGATTGGCGGACCCGCGCGGAGAAACGCCGGGCGCTCGTGAACGAGCTGTGCTGGGACGATGAGCGCGGGTTGTTCTTCGACTACGACTTCGTCGCTCGACGCAGGACCGACTACGAGAGCGCCACCACCTTCTACCCGCTTTGGGCCGGCCTCGCCAGCCCGGAGCAGGCTCGCCGCCTCGTGGAGAATGCTCTGCCGCGCTTCGAGGTGGCGGGAGGCCTCGTCTCGGGGACCGAGGCTTCACGCGGCCCGGTGAGCGTCGGCCGGCCGCAGCGCCAGTGGGACTATCCCTTCGGCTGGCCGCCCCATCAGATGCTCGCCTGGCGGGGCCTGCTCGACTACGGCTATCGCGAGGCGGCGCAGCGCCTCGCGTATCGCTGGCTCCTGCTCATCACCCGGAACGCCGCCGACTACAACGGGACGGTGCCCGAGAAGTACGACGTCGTGAACTGCACCCACCAGGTCTTCGTCGAGTACGGCAACGTGGGCACGGAGTTCGACTACATCACGAAGGAGGGCTTCGGCTGGATGAACGCCTCCTATCAGGTGGGCCTAGGGCTGCTGTCGCCGGAGCAGCGGAGAGGCCTCGAGGCGCTCTCGTCGGTGGAGGCGGTGTTCGGAGCGAGCTGA
>DATFEN010000082.1:0-24200 GCA_035251085.1 Vicinamibacteria bacterium
GCTACCGCAAGCGCATCTGCTCCTTCAACGACGACATTCAAGGCACCGCGGCGGTCGCAGTGGCCGGGATGCTCGCGGGAGCGCGTCAGACGGGAACGCCCGTGACGGAACAGCGCGTGGTGGTCCTCGGTGCCGGCGCCGCGGGAGTCGGCATCGCGCGGCTGATACGCGACACGCTGAAACGGGCCGGCCTCGGTGGCGAGGAGCTGACCTTCGCCACCGCCAACCTGGATAGCCACGGGCTGCTCGTGGCCGACGAGCCGATCTCCGACGAGCACAAGCGCGATTTCGCCTGGCCTGCGGCGCTCGCGGAGAAGCACGGCCTCGGCAAGGGACGCCGCCGCGACCTGCTGGCCGTGGTGAGGGAGGTGAAGCCCACGATGCTGATCGGCACGTCTGGAGAGCCGGATACCTTCACCGAGCCGATCATCCGCGAGATGGCCCGCCACGTGGAACGCCCGCTCGTGTTCCCCATGTCCAACCCGACGAGCAAGAGCGAGGCGAAGCCCCAGGACGTGATCGCCTGGACCGAGGGGCGTGCGCTGGTGGCCACCGGCAGCCCCTTCGACCCGGTGGCGTGGGGCGGGAGGACGATCAGCATCGGCCAGGGCAACAACGCCTTCGTGTTCCCCGGCATGGGCCTGGGCGTGCTGGTCGCCGAGGCGCGAGAGGTGACGGATGCCATGTTCGCGGCAGCCGCGGAGCGACTGGCCGCCGAGGTCGGAGCCGATGAGCTGGCTTCGGGCAGCCTGTTCCCGCGAGTCCGCGACATCCGGCGGGTCAGCACGCGCATCGCCGAAGCGGTCGTGCGAACGGCGCGCGACCAGGGCATCGGCCGGCCCATCCCGGATGCGGACATCCCCGCCGCCGTCACCGCAGCGATGTGGGTTCCGGCTTACTTGCCGATGATCGCGGCGCCGCTGCCAGAGGCGGCGGTCAATGAGCCGGCCCTGGCCTAGCAATGGAGGTGCGTATGGCAATCAGTCCTCGTTTACAGTCCCTGCTGACCGTGGAACATGCCTCGTACTCAATGCGAAGGCATGACCTCGCTTTCACCGCTCAGGAAGTGGCGGCGCAGAGCCACGTGCCGGGCCGCGATCTCGCGAAGGTGGTGGTCGCGCGAACCCCGGAGGGGTCGCACGTGATGGCGGTCCTGCCGGCGCTGTGCCGGGTGGATCTCGTGGCGCTGGCCAAGGCGGCGAAGGTCGAGCGCCTCATTCTCGCCCGTGAGGACGAGATCCAGAGGCTCTTCCCGGATTGCGAGCCCGGCGCGATGCCCCCCTTCGGCCGTTTGTACGGGCTGCCGCTCTTCGTCGACGCGTGTTTCCCCCACTACGAGACGCTGTACTTCCAGGCTGGGAACCACCGTGAGGTGGTCGGCATGCCCTATCACGAGTTCGAGAGGTTGGCCGCGCCCATCATGGGTGAGTTCTGCCTGCACGGGCCGAAGGCCTGATCGGGCGTGGCGGCGAGCAGGATCTGCGCGCCGAGCAGCGCGCGGACGAAGGAGCTTCGGGCCTGCGCTAGCCCTCAGCGACAGTCACGCGCAGGTCGACGGGGGGCTTCAGCGCGTGCGACACGATGCAGAGCCGCTTGGCCCTTTCGAGCAGTTCCACGGCGCGCTCCTTCTGCGCCTCCGGCACCGTCAACCCTACGTCGAGCACGATCGAGGTGAAGGCGGGCCCCTCGGCCGTCCGGTCCAGGATGCCCTTCACCAGGCTGGAGTAACCGATCACGCTCACGCCGCGTGCGTCGGCGAGGGCCCGGAACGTCGTGAGCAGGCACAGGCTCACGGCGCCCAAGAGCAGGTGCTCCGGGCTCCACCAGTCGTCACGGCCCCCGAACTGTGAGGGTGGACCGCCCACGATCTCGGGACGCTGCCCGGCGTGGATGCTGCCCTGGCCCTCGGCCGTCGCCGTGACCGAGAGCTCGTAATGGTGCGGAAACGGCGCGATTCCCTTTGTGGCTGGCCCGGCCACGGCTTCGACCGTTGCAGTCATGTCCCCTCCTACCGTGCAGGAATGCACGAAGTCGGCCAAGGACCCGACGGCGTCTACTTGACCTGAAGCGTCTCGATATACGCAGTGATCGCGTCGATGCGAGCCTTCACGGCCTGGTCCGAGTAGCCTTCGCCCGAGCGCTTGAAGGCGTCGCCCCACTTGGGCATGTCGCTGCCGCCGTGGCCGGCCACCTCCTTCCGACCGTCGATCACGCGGCCGACCTTGTCGGCGTCGAACTTCTCGCCCTTGCGAGTGAGACGGGTGAGGTCGCTCGGCCGAACGCGGAGACTCGGGGCCAGCGTGCCGTCCCCCTTGCCGGCGTTGCCGTGGCAGCCCGCGCAGTAGGTTCGGTACAGCGAGTCACCGGCCTCGCCGCCGACGAGGGTTTCCGACGTCTGGACCGAAGCCTCCTGCGGCCCGGCCGCAGCGGGAATGATCGCTGCCGCGGTCATGAGAGCGGCCAGTGCACTGAGTCGCCACTGGGTCATCGCGCACCTCCTTCGGGCCGCCCAGGAGCGGTGCCGCAGGCACGCTCCACATGGGGGCACGCTACTCTAGCGTGAAGAGCAAGCCTCGGGCCAATGCGCATCGCTGGATCTCCCAAGCGTCTTGACTCAATACTGGGCGGTGGCCAGCGCCCCCTTCAGGACCGCCAGCACGCGATTCGGTTCCAGCTCGTGCACGTGGAACAAGAGGGGCAGGACGGCCTGGCCTACGGTCACCCGTACCATGACGCTCGGAGTGGGACTCACAGCATAGACGAACACATCGCACGCAGCCGGACACGATTCGGTGGCATGTTCGATCGGGCGCCGGGTAGCAAGACTTGCGGGCATCCCCTGCACGCGGCGCATCGGTTTCGGTCACGCGGCGTGGCTCAATGGCGGAGCTTCCTCCCTGGTGAACGCGACCCCGGATCGTTCGTGGGGCGGATCGCCGATGCGGTCGTTGTCTGCGGACCCGCTCGCCGAGGGCACAGGGCGCTGCAAGGGAGTGCGCTCGCCTCTGGGCCGAGCGCCGAGGTGGCGCAGTTGTTTTTCGAGCTGCCGCAGCATGGCCCGCTCCTCCTCACCGTCGTTCGGCTCCGAAAGCGGGCCGATGTCGACGAGGAGTTCGATCTCCGGCAGCAGCTGCTTGCCGGGGCCGAAGTGGAAGGCGCTATCGAAAGGGATATACGAGACCGGCCGTAGCGCGTTTGGAACCGCGAGGCGTGCGACCGCGACGAGCCTTTCATGAAAGGGCTTGGCACTCCGGTGAGCCCGGATCGTCCGCCAGCGTGGGGCCGCGCGCGAAGAGCTCGAGCTCGAAACCGGCCCTCGAGAGCAGGTCAGCCTGCCTCATGTAGCGGGGCCGGAGCTCCCAACCGACGTCGTGGTCGAGGATCCATTTCTCGAGTTCCATCAGCGTGCAGCGGCGGCGGGAAGCAGGAACTCGTGCTCGAAGGTCGTCCAATCCTCGGTCGGCAGCGGTGTCGCTCCGCCGGCCTTCGCCCCGCGAAGCCGTTCGATCTCGGTCCTGTACCAGTCGGCGACGGGCCGGCCGATCTTCAGGAAGGCCAGCTCGCCAGCGAGGTCCTTCGGCTGGATGAGGCAAACCCAGCCACGCACGTACGGGCTGCTCGTGAGTAGCGTCGCGTCGGTGGCCAGCGCTGCGTTGACCTCGACGACCCGACCGCTCATCGGAGCGGGGAAACGGACCGCGAGCTTCCCGCGCTTCAAGGCGAACAGCGGATCGCCACGGACCACCGTCTCGCCCGCTCTCGGCAGCTCCACGCCCTCGACGGCTCCGAGCGCCTTGCGGGCGAAATCGTCGAGCCCAGTGCGCAGCTGGCCGCTCGACTCGATGCGCACCCAGGTGTGTCCGTCCGATACGAAAGCCCCGCCGGGCACGCAGTACTCGTGGGCGGCTGCCGTCTCGGCCACGCCGGGTGCCACGATCCGCACGCTGGGCTCCCGCAGCGCTTCGAGGCGGGCGCGGCGGCGGATGAGGAGCTTGCTCGCGAACTCCACGAGCTCCTCCTCCGTGAATGGCTTCTGCACGTAGTTCACGGCGCCGTGCTGCATGGTTTCGACCGCGCTCTCGACCGTCCCGTAGCCCGTGATGACCGCGACGTCCACGTCGGGCCGCAGGTGGCGCACGGCCTTCACGACCTCGACGCCGTCCATTCCCGGCATCTTCAAGTCCGTGAAGACGAAGTCGTAGTCGCGGCGCTGAACGAGGCCCAGAGCCTCGGGGCCGTTCTCCACGGTGTCCACGTTGAAGCCGGCGAGGACCAGGATCTTCCGGAAGCTGTCGAGGACGATCGGCTCGTCGTCCACGGCCAGGATGCGCGCCTTCGGCGCGTCCACCTCGACGCGCTTCAGGCTGGGAGCCTCCTGGGTGAAATCCAGGCGCAGCGACGAATCGAGCGCAGCCTCGCGCTCGCGGCGCTCGCGCGCCTGTTCCAGCCGCCGGTGCGCAGCGCGCACGAGCACGTCGAGGGCGACGAAGCCCACGAACATGAGGACGACGAGTAGCGCGGTCATGACCGTCTCTCCTCTCTGGGCCGGCTCGCGTCACCCAGCGCGTGTCGCACCGCGGCCCACAGCTCTGCTTCGTCGAACGGCTTGGGTAGGAAGCCGGAGGCGCCCGCCTCGAGGGCGCGGGCCATGTTCTCGGCCGTCGCAAACCCGGTGATCAGGACGACCGGCAGCTCGGGCCTCGTCGATCGGAGCGACTCCAGGACCGCGATGCCCGGTAGATCCGGCAGCATGAGGTCGCAGAGCACCAGCCGGCAGGACGCCAGCGCCGGATGCGCCAGGGCGGAGCGGCCATCCGCGGTCGTGGCGACGCGGAGACCCTCGCTCGAGAGCACGCGCCCCACGCCGTCGCGTACGACCGCCTCGTCGTCCACCACCAGCACGTCCCACTCTTCGCGCATCACGACCTCACCCGGCCGGCCCGGCCGGAGCGGCGAGAGGAAGACGCACGGTGAAGCGGCTGCCCTTCCCTTCCTGGCTCTCGACGTCGATCGTGCCGGAGTGGCCCTGGACGATGCCCCAGGTCACCGCAAGGCCCAGGCCGGTGCCGCGCGTACCCTTGGTCGTGAAGAAGGGCTCGAACAAGCGCGGCAGATCCGCCGCTGGGATCCCGTGGCCCGTGTCCTCGACGACGACCTCGGCGCATGGCCGCCCGTCGCTCGTTGCCGCACGCGTCGCGAGGCGGATCTGGCCGCCGCTTTCGCCGATGGCGTCCGCGGCGTTGACGAGCAGGTTCACGACGACCTGCTGGATCTGGTTCGCGTCCGCAGACGCCTCGGGCAGGTCCGCCGCCAGGTCGAGGGCCAGCGCCACACGGTTGAGCGCGAGCTGGTTCATCATGATCGTCACGGCGCGCCGCACCACTTCGTTGAGGTCCGTGGCCTGACGCTTCGGCGGCGTCTGGCGGGCGAAGTCCAGGAGGCCCCGCACGATGTCGCGGCAACGCTTGGTCTCGCGCACGATCACCTCGAGGTCCTGCTTCACCTCCGGGCTTCCCTCGGCCCGCTTCAGCAGGAACGACGCGTAGGTGAGCACTCCGGTGAGCGGGTTGTTGATCTCGTGGGCCACGCCGGCGGCAAGGCGTCCGACCGACGCGAGCTTGTCCGCCTGGGTGAGCTGGCGCTGAGCCTCGGCAAGGCGGTGCGTCATGTCGTTGAACGCGCGCGCGAGCTCTCCCAGCTCGTGCCGCTCCGTCAGCGGGATCGTGGTGGTGAGGTCGCCCGCGGCGACGCGCCGCGTCCCCTCCGTCAGCGCCTCGACGGGGCGCAGCACCAGGCGCCGGTTCAACCACCACAGGATCAGGCTGCTTCCGGAGATCGCCGCCGCCGCGAGCCCGAGCATGCGGCCCCGCCCCCACCCGATTGCGCGATCCACGCTCGCGAGGGAGACCGTCACGTCGAGGACGCCCAGCACCGTGTCTCGCGGCCCGTGTGCGTGGCAGGCCGCCGTGGAGCAGCTCGGCTGGTTCTGGATCGGGTTGATGATGCCGAGGACGCGGTGCCCATCGCCGGCGCGGAACACGCGGGCGCGAGCCGGCATGGGAAGCCGCTCGAGCGCGCGGCCCGCCGCGTGGCATGCGTAGCAGGCCTCGGCCTTCTTGTCCACGGCGCGCCCGATCTCGCCGGCGTCCGAGGAGAAGACGATGCGCCCCTCCTTGTTGAACACGCGGACGGCCTCGATGCCCTCCTGCCCGCCCAGGTTCGTGATCTGCCGATGCAGGCTGTCGCGCCGGTTCTCGAGCATGTCGTAGTGGGTGCTGCTCTTGATCGTCTCGCTGAGCTGGTCGGCGCCGCGCTCGAGCTCGGCGACGAGGGATGCCTCGTGTGCCCGGAGGATGAGGACCGCCAGCACGCCGATCGTGAGAGCCGTCACGAGGCCGGCGCCCAGGATCACCTGCGTGCCGATCCGCGTCCGCATCGGTCAAGCCGGGAGCGATGCGGCGAGCGCTCCCGGCGAATCCTCGGTGGGTTCGGCGGCGGCCGCCTCCGCCTCCGGGAAGATCGGCAGATGGCGCGCGGCCAGCGCGAAAACGGCGAAGCCGACGGCGACCAGCCCGACCGAGACCGCGATCTCCATCCACGAGGGCAGGTACTGAACGCCAGCCGCGCGCTCCATGCCCGTCACGGCCACGTTGAGCCGGTTCATGACGAAGCCGAGGATCGCGAGGAAGGCGGCGGCCACCAGCCCGCGCTCGCTGGCGCGCACGCGTGGCAGGGCGAGCAGCACGACGGGCAGCACGACCCCGAGCCCGACCTCGAGCAGGAACATCCACGCCTCGTAGCCGGGCGCGAGCAGCTCGGCGAGCGTACCATTGCGCCGCAGGGCCAGGAACCGTAGCACCCCGTAGAGTCCGAGAACCACGACCATCGCGCGTCCGAGTGGCTCGAGGAGATGCAGCTCGAGGCGGCGGCCGAAGGCGCGGCCGCTCAGGTGGGACTCGAGGATCACCATGCCGAGGCCGGCGCCGATCGCGGAGATGTAGAAATAGAACGGCAGGAGCGGCGAGTACCAGAGTGGATGCAGCTTCGACGGGACGATCAGGTACAGCGAGCCGAGGGAGGACTGATGCAACGTCGAGAGGATCACGCCCACGATCACGAGGGGCGTGTAGACGACCCGTATCAGCCGCTGCGGACCGGCGAGCCGGAAGCGCTCGAAGATCACGGGCGACAGCTCGAGGGCCAGGACCGTGGTGTAGAGCATCACGCACCAGGCCACCTCGAACATCACGGAGCGGGGGTTCCAGAAGACGAGCGCGTGCCAGATCCGCCAGGGCTGTCCCAGATCGAAGAGCAGCGCCACGATGACGAAGGAGTAGCCGAGGAACGCCGTCAGCACCGTGGGCCGGACGATGGGCTCGAAGCGGCGCAGGTTGAACAGGTGCACGACGCTCGTGAGCGTGAATGCCCCCGCTGCCAGCCCGACGCCGCACAGCACGTCGAAGCCGATCCAGAGGCCCCAGGGGAAGCGATCGCTCAGGTTCGTCGTGGCGCCGAGGCCACGCGTGAAGCGGAGCGCCGTGACTCCCACGAGCAGGAGCAGCAGAAGCGCGAACACGTAGGCCCAGAAGCCCAGGCGCCGCGCCTGGCGCGACGTCGGGTGGGTCATTCGCGGCCTCCTTCGGTTTCCGCCCCGTGTGCCTGGACGGCCTCACGCCGGCGCGTGATCCAGAACACGCCGTAGAGGAAAGCGCCGGCCAGCGCCACGAAGTCGGGGACCTTCGAGAGCACCTGCCAGGTGAGCGGCGGCAGCGGCTGTCGCGGCAGGTTCGTCGCGAGGCCGAGCCGCTCGAAGGGGACGCTCGAGAGCATCAGCACCGAGGTTCCGCCGGCCTCCTCGACTCCGTAGACGTGGTCCACGTACTCGCCGGGGTTCCCACGGATGCGGGCCCGCGCCTCGGCGACGAGTGCGTCCCGCTCGCCGAACATCGTGGCGCCGGTGGGGCACACCGTCGCACAGGCGGTGGCGAGCCCCTGGGCGACGCGGTCGGCGCAGAGCGTGCACTTTCCCACCACGGGGACGGCGCGGTCCCATTGGTATTTCGGCACGCCGAAGGGACACGCCATGATGCAGTAGCGGCAGCCGATGCACTTGCCGGCGTCGTAGACGACCGGGCCCTGCGCCGTCTTGCTGAGGGCACCGACCGGGCACACGGAGACGCAGGTGGGCTCGAGGCAATGCATGCAGAGGCTGCGGACGTGAAGCCCGGAGCGCTGCGAGACGGTCGTGAAGGTGTACGCCGTGGTCTCGGGCTCTATGGGGAGCGGAAGCGCGTTCTGTTCCTTGCACGCCGCCGAGCAGGCTTCGCAGCCGATGCAGCGCGTCGCGTCGAAGAGCAGCCCGACGCTCATCGCCCACTCTCCGTGTCGTGGCACTTCTCGCAGCGCTCTGCGTCCTGGACGCCAAACGCGCGCTGGCCGTCGTGGCACGCTCCGCAGGACCGAGCGGCCTCCATCGCGGCGTGGGAGGTACGTCGCGTAGGACGAAGGATGCGGAACGTCTGCGGGTGGCAGACGGCGCACTTGTTGAGGACCCGCTCGGAGTGGGCCTTGTGGTCGAAGCGGACGGGCCCCGGCGCGTCGCTCGACTTGTCGTAGACCACGTCAGGGAGGCGCATCGGGGTCGCCGCCAACGACACCAGCAGCAGGAGACCGATCCCGAACAGCCCGCGGATGATCCTCATGGTGCGCTCCTTCAAACGCCTCTCAGTCGGACTCCTCCCGCCTTCGCAATGCCCCTGACCTCTCAGGCGCTCGCCGCCTGCATGGCCGGCATGCTCTGCCTTCTCCGCGACTCCTCCAGGCGAACGATCCGGACCGGGCACGGCGCCTCGCGCACCACGCGTTGCGTGGTCGAGCCGAACCACAGACGCTCCAGCGCGCCTTGATGGCTCGCCCCGAGCACGATGAGTTGTGAAGCCTCTTCGCGCGCGACGCGCAGGATTTGTTCGTGGGCGCGCCCCGCCACGACCACCTCCCGGATCGGGATGAGCTGGCGAATCTCCTCCGGGACGGCCTCGAGCAGCCGTTGCCGAGCGGCGTGCTCGTAGTTCCAACGCAACGCTTTCGTCACCTCGCTGCCCGGCGTGGCGTCGATCAACGTCTCCAGGACGTGCACCACCGTCAACTTGGCTCGGGACTGCGCGGCCAGCGATATGGCGTGGGCGAGCTCGCCGCCCGCGTTGGATCGCAGGTCGGTCGCACACAGGATCCGCTGAACCGCGTTTTCCTCGACCTCGGGGCTTTCGCCGTGACACACAGTCAGCACCGGGCAGGGAGCGCGACGGACCAGCTCCTCCGTCACGGATCCCCGCACGAAGCGCTCGAGACCCCTGCGGCCGTGGCTACCGAGGACGAGCATGTCGGCGGACAGCACCTCGGCCAGCCGCCCGATCTCTCGCGCCGGATCGCCCTCGAGGAGGATGGTCTGCGGCCACAGGCCGGCCGCTCTCGCGGGCTCGGCGAACGCCTGCAGCCTTTCCAGGAGCTTCTGGCGAGCCGCGGGTCCCAGTTGCTGCACCAGGGCAGGCGGCATGCCGGCGCCGATGGGTGCCGCATACGGAAACACGTGGACGATGGTGAGCGTGCTGCGCTGCGTGCTCGCGATCGCGACCGCGTTGCGCAGCGCCCGCTCCGAGAACTCCGAGAAGTCCGTCGGACAGAGCACGTGACGAAGCCGAAGCGCGGGCGCGGTCATGATCACCTCCAATGAGGGGTGGTGCAAGCGACGTGCCCTGGTCGAGAGGCCTGCAGTGTGAGCCGCAGGCCCTCCGGCGCGCAAACTCTGCCGCTCGCGGTCCCTTCAACGGCACGCTGTGCGGGGGCTAGGCGATCGCCCACCTGTCCGCTGTAGGCGCTGGGGCCCTCCTCGAGGGCTATGGCCTGGACGGTTCTCCGGCTACGCTTCCCTTCGCATTGCGAGCCGGAGGTATGCGCGCGGCTGGCCCCGGCAAAAGAACTCTCGACCGGGAACGCCTCGCTCGCCCCGGTGCTCGTAGCCGGCGTGCTCGAGAGCGGCAACGTAGTGTCGGATCGACGTATCGCGGGGCGGCCCGCCGCCATGTCGAGAATCGGCTTGGCGCACATGCCCGGAATCGACGTGCCGCCCACGTGTTCGAGGCTCAGTGGGAGCATGCCACACTGGTCGCGTATCCGTTGGCATTCGGCGGCGAAGAGCGCCGGCCAGCGAGCGTCATGCTCGACGAGGCGGACGACGCCGCCCTCGAGGCCGAGTGGGTCAGCCACTCGGTGCAGCCTACACCGCGATCCCACGAGAGAACATCGGGCGCGTACACGCTGAGCCGCGGCTCGTGCGGCGCCATGCCACACCGCGCAGCCACGACGCCGGGGCGGCCGCGCACAATTCCTCGCGCAGAGCTTAGTATTGGCCCCCGGATGGGCCCGGGACCTGCGAACGCCGTGGAGTCGACCGGGTTGTGCCGGCGCTACGGCCGCCGGTGGGCGCTCGTCGACGTGAGCTTCGCGGTTGCTCCCGGCCGTGCCCTGATGATCGCTGGCCGAAACGGCTCGGGGAAGTCGACGCTCCTGCGTCTTCTCGCCACCGCGATCCGGCCGGACCGTGGCAGCGCCCGCGTGGCCGGTCACGACGTGCTCGAACAGCGACACACGGTGCGCCGCAAGGTCGCCCTCCTCGCCCACCATGCCTATCTCTACGAGGCCTTCACCGCTCTGGAAAACCTGCAGGTGGCGGCTCGCTTCCTCGGCCGAGACTCCCGGCGGAGCGCGCTCCTGCCCCTCCTCGCGGAGGTCGCCCTGGCGGAGCGCGCGGACGACCCCGTGCAGACCTTCTCCGCCGGCATGCGCAAGCGCCTCGCGCTCGCCCGGACGCTTCTCCAGGAGGCGAGCGTGGTGCTGCTCGACGAGCCCTACGGTGAGCTGGACCCTCCGGGGTTCCGACTCGTCGACCGGTTGTTCGGCGTGCTCAAGAAGAGGGGCGCCAGCATCCTCATGGCGACGCACCTCCTCGACAGGGGAGCGGCCCTCTGCGACGACGGCCTCGTGCTCGATGAAGGGCGCCTCGTGTGGTCGGGGCCGGCGCAGGAGCTGCCGTCGAAGGGCGGTCTGGACCCCGCATCCCTTCCCGAAGAAGCGGCGTGACGGATCTCGTCGCGGCCCTGCACAAGGAGGCACTCCTGCAGTGGCGCTCGCGCGCCCAGCTCCTGGCGGTGTTGGTGTTTGGAGCGACCGCGCTGCTGCTCTTCAGCTTCGCGGTCGGGCCGCGCAGCGACCTCCTTCGCGAGAATGCGGCGGGGTTCCTCTGGCTCGGGTTGTTGCTTGCATCGACCTTGACCCTCGCCGAGAGCTATCAGGCCGAGATGGAGCAGAGGGCGCTCGAGGGCCTCCTGCTGCTTCCTGCGAGCGCGCCTGCCTTGTTCTATGGAAAGGCGCTCTCGAACCTGTTCCAGTTGGTCCTGCTGGGGTCCGGTCTCGTGCCGCTCATGGTCGTCCTGTACGACGCGCCGCTTCCTCGACCGCTCGCGCTCCTGGGGGTGATTGCCCTGGGCTCCGCGGGACTGTCCGCCCCGGGCACGCTCTATGCGGCCATGACCCATCAGGCGCGTTCACGGCAAACCCTGCTGCCGCTCCTTCTCTTCCCCATGGTGGTGCCGGTCTTGATCGCCTCCGTCAAGGCCACGTCCCTGCTCCTGACGGGCGACCCGATGGGACAGCTGCGGCCGTGGACGTTGCTCCTCGTCTCGTTCGACGCGATACACTGGTCCCTGTGCGGCCTCCTCTTCGGCCGCGTTGTAGAGGATTGAGTTGGCACTCATGAAAACGCCACGCACGGGCGTCTCGAGCCCCTTGGGCTTCGTGTGCCTCGGCGCGTTGCTCCTCCTGATCGGCTCTTACATCGGCCTGTTCAAGGCGCCTACGGAGACGTACATGGGGGACGTGTACCGCATCATGTACGTCCACGTGCCCACCGCCTGGAATTCGCTTCTCGCGTTCACGTTCGCCTTCCTCTCCGCGCTGCTTTTCCTGTTCAAGGGCGACTTCAAGTGGGATTCGCGGCACGAGGCCGCGGTCGAGATGGGAGTCGTGCTCTCGGGCCTGCTCTGTATCCAGGGCGCGATCTGGGCCAAGCCCACCTGGGGCGTGTGGTGGGACTGGGACCCGCGGCTCACGACCACGGCGGTGATGTTCTTCGCGTTCACCGGGATACTCGCGCTCCGCCGCTTCGTGGATGACCCCGCGAAGCGTGCGACCTGGTCCGCCGTGGCCACGATCGTGGCCTACGTGGACGTGCCGATCGTCTACTTTTCGGTGCGCTGGTGGAACTCGCTCCACCAGATGCAGTCCAGCCCGGAAACCGTATCCGCTCCGTTCCTGATCCCACTTCGCACGAATGCCTTCGGAGTGCTGTTCCTGATCACGGGCCTCATCATGCTGCGCTCGCGCGTGGGCGCCCTGCGTCTCGAGCACGAGCTGGCTCCCCCGCTGCCGGCGGCCCGCGACGTCCTGACCCCGGAGGCCGCGCGATGACCGGAGGCGTGCTCGAGGGCGGCTGGGAGTACGTGACCGCCGCCTATCTCGCCACCGCGGTGATACTGGTGTCCTACACGGTCTCGGTGATCGCGCGCTATCGGGCCGAGATCAGCCGCCGCGAGCGCGTCCTTCCCGATACCTCAGGAGAAGGTCCCGCATGAAGACTTCTGTCCGGACGAAGTACTTCGCGATCGGTGCCCTCGCCGTAGCCGGCATCGCCTTCGTCGCGATCACGGTCGGCGGCATCGGCGAGAACCTCGTCTACTACTGGGGCCCGACCGAGCTGCGCCAAGCGGGGACGAAGGCGGTGGGCGCGACCATCCGCCTCGGGGGCCAGGTGGCGAAGGGGTCCATCGTGCAGAGGCCGGGAGTTGCATCCCTCGAGTTCGACGTCGTGGACGCCAACGCGAGCGTCCACGTGCAATCCGCGGGGGTCCCCCCCCAGATGTTCCGCGAGGGCATCGGGGTCGTGGTCGAGGGCACGTTGACGGAGGCGGGACATTTCGAGAGCAGGCGGCTGATGGTCTCGCACGGGAACGAGTACCGGGCGCCGGATGACCCGAAGGCGAGGGTCGACATGGAGCGCTTGATTCGTTCCACGAAGGGGCTCGAAGACGCCCAGACCTCGCCGTGATCGCGGGCCTCGGCCGTTCACTCCTGCTCTTCTCGCTGTTCGCCTCGACGGCTGGAGCACTGATCAGCTTCGTGGCAGGACGGCGCGGGTCGGTCGCGGGCTGGGCTTGGTCGCGGCGCTTCGCCTATGCCTACTGCGCCTCGATCACGCTCGCCAACGTGGTCATGCTGTACGCCCTGCTTGCTCGAGACTTCTCCGTGAGCTACGTGGCCCAGGTCGGCTCACGTCAGGTCCCGGACTGGGTGGCGGTCGTGAGCCTGTGGTCGTCCCTGGAGGGATCGATCCTGTTCTGGGGGCTCGTCATGGCCGCGTACGTGTTCGCCGCCACCTGGGGGAACCGCGATAAGCATCCCGAGTACATGCCCTACGCAACCGGCGTGTGGCTCGTGTGCGCGGCGTTCTTCAGCTTCCTCACCTCGGGGCCCGCCCAGCCGTTCCTGACCGTGCCCAACCCGCCCGTGGACGGAACGGGTCCGAACCCGCTGCTCCAGAACCACGTCCTGATGGCCATACATCCCCCGTTCCTGTACGCCGGCTACGTCGGACTGACGATCCCCTTCGGCCTCGCGAGCGCGGCGCTCCTCGCCGGCCGGCTCGGCCACGACTTCCTCCGCCCGCTCCGCACCTGGCTGCTCGTGCCGTGGAGCTTCCTCACCATCGCGATCGTGCTCGGCGGATGGTGGGCCTACGAAGTGCTGGGTTGGGGTGGCTACTGGGCCTGGGACCCGGTCGAGAACGCGTCCTTCCTGCCCTGGCTGACCGCGACCGCAGCCATCCACTCGGCGCTCCTCATGGAGCGAAAGGGCATCCTGAAGGGATGGACGGTCACTCTCATCCAAGCGTCGTTCCTCCTCACCATTCTCGGCACCTTCATGACGCGCTCCGGGGTCTTCAACTCGGTCCACTCCTTCACCCAGAGCGCGATCGGACCGACCATCCTGGTCTTTCTGGCCGCCGCTCTTCTCTTCTCGGTCGGGCTTCTCGCCGCCCGCGTCGACCGCCTGGCCCCCGAGGGCCGGCTCGAGACCGGGGCAACCCGAGACACGATGTTTCTCGTCAACAATCTTCTCTTCGTCCTGTTCACGTTCACCGTGCTCCTCGGGACCGTGTTTCCCTTGGTGGTCGAGGCTGTGCGCGGCGTGCAGATGAGCGTGGGGCGGCCCTACTTCGACCGGATGGCCGTGCCCGTCGGAGCCGCGCTGCTCTTCTTGATGGGGGTGGGGCCGGCGCTGCCTTGGGGACGCGCAACGCCGGAGCAGGTCCGGAGAGCTCTTCTACCGCCTCTCGCGGGCGCCGTGCTGGTCGCGGCCGTCGGCCTCGCTCTCGGCGTGCGCAATCCTTGGACAGTCCTTACCCTGGCCCTGGGCGGCTACGCAGGTCAGGTCACGCTCAGCGAGCTTTGGCTGCCCGTGGGTCAGCGGATCCAGGCGAGGGGAGAGGGAATCATCCCCGCCTTCCTCGAGGCGCAGCGGCGCGGCCGGCGCCGTTTCGCCGGATACCTCGTTCATGCGGGCGCAGTCGTCATCTTCGTCGCGATCGCGGTGAGCAGCACGATGGGTGTCGCCCAGGAGGTGACCCTGGGCCGCGGGGAGTCCACGCAGCTGGGCCGCTACACCCTCACCTTTCTCGGCGCGGACGTCGTGGACGAGCCACACCGACAGTCCCTCGTGGCTCAGGTGCAGGTGAGCCGGGGGAACGAGCCACTCGGGGTGCTGTTGCCCCGGATGAACCAGTACGAGTCCCAGCGCGAGCCGATCGGCACGCCAGCGGTGCGCTCGTCGCTGTTCGAGGATCTCTACCTGTCGGTGATGAACATCGACCCGCGCGGACAACGCCTGGGCCTGCACGCGATGGTCAATCCGATGGTCGGGTGGATCTGGGGGGCTTCCGCGGTGATGGGGCTGGGAGGCGTCCTCTCCCTGCTGCCGGCGCGGCGCGCGCGCGCCCCGCTCGCAGCGCCTGCCCCCGTGCCCAGCGTCACCCCGGCGGCACGATGACGGTCGGGGCATCGTGAACTGGAAGGTTCTCCTCGTGGGCGCGGCCCTGTCGTTGCCCTTGATCGGCCTGCTGCTGCGTGGCCTCGGCCGCGACCCAGCCCGGATCGACTCGCCCCTCGTCGGGAAGGCCGCGCCGGGGTTCGAGCTCACCCCGGTGGGCGGCGGCGAGCGCTTGTCCCTGGAGGCGCTCCGCGGCAGGGTCGTGGTCATGAACTTCTGGGCGACCTGGTGCGGCCCCTGTTATCAAGAGCACCCCGTGCTGACCGAGGCGGCCCGGCAGAGGACCGACGTGACCTTTCTCGGCGTCGTCTACGAGGATGAAGAGGACAGCGTCAAGGCCTACCTCGCCAAGCAGGGGAGTGCCTTCCCATCCCTGATGGACGCGGGGGGCAAGGCCGCAATCGCCTATGGGGTCTTCGGGGTGCCCGAGACCTTTTTCATCACGCCGGAGGGCGTCGTCGCGGACAAGTTCGTCGGCCCGCTGACGCCGACTGCCCTCGCCTCCCGGCTGGAGAAGGCGCGGGGCATGCACCCTTGAGGCTGGCCGTGCTCCTCCTTTCGCTCATCGCGGTGGGGGCGCCTGCCGCCGAGACGGACGTGGACCACGCGCGGCGCGTCGTCGGACCGCCGACAGGCCCACCCCTCGCCGGCGCCGCGCTCGATGCGGAGACGCAGCGGGTCGCCCTGCTCCTGCGCTGCCCAGTGTGCCAGGGCCTGTCGGTCGCGGAGTCCCCGTCCACGATGGCGCTCAACATGCGCGCCCAGGTCCGCGAGCTCATCGGCGCGGGCTTCGACGAGGAGCAGGTGCTCGGATACTTCGAGCGCTCTTACGGCGAGTTCGTGCGGCTGGAGCCGCCGCTCCGCGGCGTGAACTGGATCGTCTGGCTGGCGCCCATTGTCGGCCTGCTCCTGGGAGCCGGGGTCGTGTCGCGCGTTCTGCGCCGAAGATCGGTTCGGGGCACGGCCGACGAGCCTGCGTCCGGCGACGACGCGGACCTCGATCCTTACCTGCGCCGCGTCCGCGAGATGGCCTACGGCTGGCCGGACGGGGTCCGCCCCGAGAAGCCGGTCTCGTGAGCGACGTCGACTGGATCCCGGCGCTCGCGGTTCTCGCCGCGGGTCTCGCCATCGGGGCGGCCGTGCTCTGGCGCGTCGTCCTGCGCGGGGCGGCGCACCCCATCTCCGCTCCGGCCGCGCCCGCCCTGGAGCTCCGCGACCTCGAGGGCAAGTATCAGGCGCTCATCGCGCAGCTCCGCGAGCTGGACGAGGTTGGGGCGCCCAAGCGGACGCCGGAGCAGCTCTCGCGGGAACGCGAGGAGCTGGAGTACACGGCCGCGCGCGCACTGCGTGAGATCGAGCGACGGGCTCCGTCCCGGGACGAAAGGGAGCATCCAGAAGTCGGCTCGGCGCCCCTTCCGCCCTCGGCCGCTCCGGCTGCCGCTCCGAGCACGCTCAGGGGCTTCCTGTGGGGCGTGGGCTCGGTTGGAGCGCTCGGTCTGCTGTTCTTCTTCGTCGCGCAGTCCGCCCGCGAACGCTCCCAGACGGATTCCGTGACGGGCGACGCCTCTGCGGGCGCCGGCGCGCGCAGCGACGACGCCGAAGTCACGCGGGCTCGGGCGGCTGTCCAGCGCAACCCCGACGACCTCGACGCCCGTCTGGAGCTCGCACGCCTCCATCTGGTCAAACAGGACATGATGGGCGTCTTCGAGGAGACGCAGCAGGTGCTGCAGCGCTCCCCCGGGAACCCGCGGGCACTGTCCTACCAGGCCCTGGTCCGACTCGCGATGGGGCAGGCGGACAAGGCCGAGAGCATGCTGAAGGAAGCGCTCGCTGCTGACCCCCAGCTCGTGGAGGCCTACCTCCACCTCATGCTCGTTCATGTCCGCTCCGGTCGGGCCGCGGAGGCGGAAAAGGTGCTGGCCGACGCCCTGGGACGATTCCCAG
The DNA here is from genome assembly GCA_035251085.1 of Vicinamibacteria bacterium. GTDB lineage: Bacteria > Acidobacteriota > Vicinamibacteria > Fen-336 > Fen-336 > DATFEN01. The sequence goes on from DATFEN010000082.1 coordinate 17,101, forward strand.
ACCGCGAGGCTTCGCTCCGCAGCCTCCTCGGCGAAATGAGGTCGCAGGGAGGCGATGAGGCGCGGGCCGCGGAATCGTCGGGCCTCGTTGAAGACCCGCATGCCAACGTGCCCGTGGGCGAGATCGCGCCGCGTCCCGGAATGGCGGCCCGCGAGGCTGCGCGCCCGCCTGGCACGGTCAAGGAGGTCTCCGGCGTCCTCGAGCTGGATCCTTCGCTCGAAGGCCAGGGATTCGCGGGCGCCGTGCTCTTCGTGACCCTGCGCGAGGGCGGCTTCGGGGCCGGTCCCCCGCTGGCCGCCCGAAGGATCATCGCCGGGGCGTTCCCCGTTGCGTTCGAGATCGGCTCGGCCGACTCGATGACCGGCGAGGACCTCCCCGACGAGTTGCTGGTCGAGGCCCGCATCGATTCGGACGGCGACCCCGTCACCCGGCCTCCGACCGACCCATACGGGCAGGCCGACCGGGTCGCCGTGGGAGCGAGGGACGTCAAGATCGTGTTGAAGCGTCGGCCCGCGCCGTGACGCCAGACCGGGCCTTGCCCCGGCCGACTCCCGGCGCGCTCGTGGCCCTCGTCGCGCTCGGCGTCCTCGCGTCGCTCTGGTCGCTCTTCTTGTGGGCGGAGCTGTTCCGCTCGCGGAGCGGAGCCGCGCCATTCTGTCCTCTGGGCGAAGCCGCCCAGTGCCTGGCGCTGTGGGACGGTGGGTTCGCTCGCGCCGTCCACACGTGGACGGGTCTTCCCATCGCCGGCTGGGGCATGGTCTGGGGGCTGAGCGCCGCGGCGTTGCCGCTCGTCGCGCTTCTCCGCCTCGCCGAAGGCCGGCACCCTGGCTCGATCGTCACGGGGATACGCGCCACCGCCGCCGCGGGCGCTCTCGGTGTGCTCGTCTTCGGCGGCGTGGCCGCAGCCGCGGGAACGTTCTGCGCGGGCTGCTTCCTCACGTACGTCATCGTCGCGGGCTACGCCGGGATCGCCCTCTTCGCGTGGCGGTACCTGGGCCTGCCCGAGCCATCCCGCGGGATCGCGGACGCAGTCGGCGCCACCGCCGCGGCCTTCCTCCTCCTGCTCTATCCAGGCCGGAGCACGCCCCTCAGCGCTGCCGAGGCCGGCCGCGCCGCCCTTCCCCCGGTCGGGGCGGGCGACAGCGCAGTGCCGGCTGACCCCGCGCTGGCGGAGCTCCTTTCGTCGTTGGCCCCCGGCCTGAGGCAGACGTTGTCGGATTCACTGCTTCTCCATCGCACCGGCATCGCCCTGCCTGTCGCTCCCGCACGCTTCCTCATCGGAACCCCGGAAGCCCCGTTGAGGATCACCGAGTTCACGGACATCCTGTGCGACCACTGCGCCGAGCTCCACGTGACTCTCGCCCAGCTGCTCCGCGTGGCCCCTCCCGGCCGCCTCAGCGTCGAGCCGCGTCAGTTCCCTCTCGACGCCGGCTGCAATCCCGCCGTGTCCGCAAGCGGCCGCCCGCTCCGCTGCTTGGCCGCTCGGGCGCAGATCTGCATGGAGGGACACGACAAGGCATTCGAGTACTCCGGGGCGCTGTTCGCGAAACAGAAGGCGCTGACGAGCGCCGACGTCTACGCGCTCGCAGGCCCCTACCGACCCAGAGCCGACCTCGAGGCCTGCATGGAGAGTGCTCAGACGAACGCCCGTCTCCAGGACGACATCCAGCTCGCGCTACGCTACGAACTCGACGGCACACCCCTGGTCCTGATCAACGGGAAGAAGGCGGTGGCCTTCGCTCCGTTCCTCTACGCGATGGTCCTGACGGGAGGAAGCACCGACCACCCGCAGTTCGCATCGCTGCCGGCGGCCAATCCGAACGCACACGTTCACTGAGGGCCGCCGACGAGGTGCGGACCCGAGGGCCCTCACTCGTCGCGACGTGCCGAGGTCGCCTGTCCGACCTACTTCGCCTGGAGCGTCTCGATATAGGCCGTGATCGCGTCGATGCGTGCTTTGACGGCCTTGTCGGAGGAGCCGTCGCCCGAGCGCTTGAAGGCGTCGCCCCACTTGGGCATGTCGTTGCCGCCGTGGCCGGCCACCTCCTTGCGACCGTCGATCGCACGCGCCACCTTGTCGGCGTCGAACTTCTCGCCCTTGCGAGTGAGCCGGGTGAGGTCGCTCGGCCGAACGCGAAGGCTCGGGGCCAGCGTGCCGTCCCCCTTGCCGGTGTTGCCGTGGCAGCTCGCGCAGTAGGTCCGGTACAGCGAGTCACCGGCTTCCTCGCCGACGAAGGCTTCCGAAGTCTTGACCGAGGTCTCTTGCGGCGCGGCCGCAGCGGGAACGCTCGCTGCGGCGGTCATGAGAGCGCTCAGTGCAATGAGTCGCCGTTGGGTCATCGCGCACCTCCTCGGGCCGCCCACGAGCGGCGCCCCTGTTGCAGGCGTCGCGCTCCGCATGGGGGCACGCTACTCTAACGCGAACAGCAAACCGCGGGCCACCCGCCGACTGTGCCAAGCGAACGATCCGGACCGGCCACGGCGCGGCCCTGATCGAGAGCAGTGGTGGGCCTTCCGGCGCAAACTCTGCCGAGCGGCTACTTGTGCGCTGTGGGAGGGCGCTGGGCATCCGCGAAGGCTACGGTCTGGCCGGATCGCCCTTCCTGTCCCGCAGAAACGCGGCGATCGCCATCGCTGCCCGCCGGCCCGCACCCATCGCGAGGATCACCGTCGCACCGCCGGTCACGATGTCGCCCCCCGCGAACACGCCGGGCAGGTTCGTGGCCTGGGTCTCCGCGTCCGCCATGATGTAGCCGCGCCCGTCGAGGCCGAGGCCGGGCGTCGACTGCGTCACGATCGGGTTCGCCCTGGTGCCGAGCGCGTAGAGCACCGTATCGCACTCGAGCTCGACGAACTCTCCGATCGGAACGGGCCGGCGCCGGCCCGTCTCGTCCGGCTCGCCGAGGCTCATCCTCTCGACGCGCATGCCGCGGACGTCGCCGGCCTCGTCGACGCGGATCTCCACCGGTGCATGCAGGAACAGGAACTCGACGCCTTCCTCCTTGGCGTGGCGCAGCTCCTCGACACGCGCCGGCGCCTCGGCCTCCGAGCGCCGATAGACACAGCGCACGGTCGCAGCGCCCAGGCGCTTGGAGACCCGCAGGCAGTCCATCGCGGTATTGCCGGCGCCGATCACGACCACGCTCCGGCCGATCGAGACCGGCGTGTCGCGATAGGGGAAGCGGTCGCCGCCCATGAGGTTCACGCGCGTGAGGAACTCGTTGGCGCTCATCACGCGCCCCGCGAACTCGCCGGGGATGCCGAGGAAGGTCGGTGCGCCCGCGCCCACGCCCAGGAACACGGCGTCGAAGCCCATCTCGCCGAGGAGCTGCGGCACCGTGAAGGTCTTGCCCACGACCTTGTTGGTCTCGATGGCCACGCCCATGTCGCGCAGGCGCTGCACCTCGCGGTCGATGATCTCGCGCGGCAGGCGGAAGGACGGGATGCCGTAGCGCAGCACGCCGCCCACGACGTGGAGCGCCTCGAAGATGGTGACCGTGGCGCCCGCGCGGACGAGGTCGGCGGCGCAGGAGAGGCCCGCGGGCCCCGAGCCCACGATCGCGACGCGGCCCAGCCGGGGGAGCCCGTCGGGCGGTTTCGCCGCCGGGGGCCTGGCGTTGTCGCCGAGGTAGCGCTCCAGGCGGCCGATCGCCACCGGAGCGACCTTGCGGCCGATCAGGCACTCCGCCTCGCACTGCGACTCCTGCGGGCAGACCCGGCCGCAGATCGAGGGGAAGATGTTCGAGTCGTAGATCACCGCCAGCGCCGCGTCGAAGTCGCGCACCAGCAGGTGGCGCATGAAGCGCGGGATGTCGATCGCGACCGGGCAGCCGGCGATACACGTGGGCTTCGAGCACTGGATGCAGCGCTCCGCCTCGGCCAGGGCGTCCTCGAGGGAGTAGCCGAGGTTGACCTCCTTGAAGCACCGCGCCCGCTCCTGCGCGTCCCGCTCCGGCATGGGCGTCTGCAGCGGCGTGAGGTCCTTGATCTTCTTGTAGTTGTGCCGCCGCTCCTCGAAGAGCTGCCTCTCGAGGCTGCAGACGTGGGCGTAGTCCTCGCTGGCGCGGGACTCCTCGCTCTTGAAACGTCGCTGGCGCGCATGGAGCTCGCCGAAGTCCACCTGGTGACCGTCGAAGTCCGGGCCGTCGACGCATGCGAAGCGGACCATGCCGTTCACCGTGACGCGACACGAGCCGCACATCCCGGTGCCGTCCACCATGATCGCGTTGAGGGAGACCAGCGTCCTCGCGCCGAAGGGGCGCGTCGTCTCGGCGCACGCCTGCATCATGGGCAGGGGGCCGATGGCCACCACCAGGTCCGGTTTGTCCGTCGCCAGCAGCTCCTCGAGGGCCGCGGTCACGAGACCGGCCTTGCCGTAGCTGCCGTCGTCGGTGCACACGACCAGCTGGTCGCAGTGGCGCCGGAAGCGGTCCTCCCAGAAGATCAGGTCCTTGCTGCGGAATCCGATGATCCCGGTGGTGCGGTTGCCCGCCGCCTTGAAGGCCCGGAGCTGCGGGTAGACGGGCGCGACGCCGAGCCCTCCGCCGACGAGGGCCACGTGGCCCAGCTTTTCGATGTGCTGCGGCCGTCCGAGCGGCCCCACGAAGTCCGAGAAGGCGTCGCCCTGGTGGTAGCGGGCCATCATCTCGCGCGTGGTCTTGCCGAGCGCCTGCACGACCAGCGTCACGCTCCCCCGCTCGACGTCGTAGTCCGCGATCGTGAGAGGGATGCGCTCGGAGCCTTCGTGGAGGCGCACCATCACGAAGTGCCCGGGCTGCGCCGCACGGGCCACGTCGGGGGCCAGGACCTCCAAGAGGAAGGTCGCTTCCGAGAAGTCCTCGCGGCGGAGGATCGGGTACATTGCGGGACGGTTAGCGGCGCTGGCCTCCTGCCCAGGCCGGGAACCCCTGCTCATCGCGCAAGCGCACGGTCTTCTCGCCCTTCTTGAGCTGGGCCGCGATCAACACGTCCGTGCCGTCGGAGTCCACGAGCGATCCCGTGACCTCGACGCTGTCGCCCTTGGCGATGCTCACCCCCTCACGCTCCAGGAACCAGCTCGGCCCGAGCACGGCTTCATGGGTGGCCTCGCCGCTCTGAAACACGACGTGCACGCCGCCGGCGCGTCCGCCGCGCCGCGAGATGACCGCCACGTTGGTCACGGTGCCGCGCAGCGTCGTGACCGTGTCGGGGTCGTACTGCCCGGCCGGAGCCGTGCCCGGAGCGGCCAGGCCGGCGCAGTGCGGGCAGCCGCAATGACCGCCGCCGTGGTGCGCCATGCTCTGGCTCGCGGCGAGCAACGGCAGCAGGCCGGCCGCGAACAACGCTCCAGCGCCCCATGCAAGGTTACTCATGAGCATCCCTCCCGTTCGCAGCCGCCAATCAGGCGACCTTCACCTGTACGCTCTTCGCTTTCGTCGGTGCGCGCTTCGCAACGCGGACCCTCAGCACGCCCTCCTTGAAGTCGGCCCGCACCTTGGCGGCGTCGGCGTCCTCGGGCAGCGCGAACGAGCGCACGAAGCGGCCGTAGGACCGCTCGACGCGATGGAACGTCCTGCCCTTCTGCTCCATCTCCAGCTTGCGCTCGCCCTCGATGGCGAGCACCCCGTCCTGGATTGAAACCTCGATGTCCTCCCTCTTCACCTCGGGCAGCTCGGCCTTGATCAGGAACTCCTGATCGGTCTCCTCGATGTCGACGGCTGGAGACCAATCCCCTGCCCGGATGGGCCCGCGGCCGGTCAGCTCACCGAGCCCTTCGGCCATCTCTTCGAGCTCCCGGAAGCCGTCCCAGCGGCTCATGGGCCCAATCGGATCCCAGCGAACGAGCCTCATTTCCCACCTCCTCAGGCGGTCATCGCCTGCTTGGTCACGCCGCCATGCGCCTTGGACGACGCCAGCGCGCGGACGACCAGCACCGGGCAAGGCGCCTCGCGCACCACATGGTGCGACGTGGAACCGAACAGCATGCGCTCGAGGGCGCCGCCGCCATGCGACCCCAGCACGATGAGCTGTGCCGCCTCTTGGCGGGCCACGCGCAGGATCTCTTCGTGGGCGCGACCTTCCGCGACCAGGTCACGCACCGCGACCTGCAAGCGGACCTCATCGGGGACCGCAAGCCGCAGGCGCATCCGGGCATCTTGTCTCAGGCTCCCCCGCAGCGTTCGGATCTCCGGCACCGAAAAGCGCAATGGGCTGTCGCGCTCGAACTCCGGTCCTTCGAGAACATGAAGCAGCGTCAGATATGCCGAAGACGCTTCGGCCAGGGAGAGGGCGTACTCCACGACGTCGACCGTCGTTGGTCGCAGATCGGTTGCGCACAGGATGCGGCCGAAGGGAGCGCCTCGCTCCAAGCTGGGCGTATCGCCGTGACACACGGTCAGGACGGGACACGGAGCGCGGCGGAGCAACTTCTCCGTGACCGATCCCAGCAGGAACCGTTCGAAGCCTCCGCGGCCGTGGGTGCCCAGGACCAGCAGGTCGGCCGGCAGCGCCTCCGCGAGCCGGGCGATCTGGCGCGATGGATCCCCTTCGAGAAGGACGCTCCGCACTCGCACACCGGCCGCCTCGGCCGGTCTCGCGAACACCTCCAAGTTGTCGAGCTGCTCCGCGCGGGCCGCGGAGCCGAGCATCTGCGAGGTGAAGTAGGGCACCTCGCCGCCGAGAGGCACGGGGTACGGAAACACGTGCGCCACCGTGAGATCGCTACCGGTCGCACGGGCCAGCGCGGCCGCATGTCGCAGCGCCAGCTCCGAGAACTCCGAGAAGTCCGTTGGACAAAGCACGTGACGGAGCCGGAAGGTTGGCGTGGCCATGGTCACCTCCGACGAAGGTCGTGCAAACGACATGCCCTCGACTTGACGGGTGCTCGAGCGCGACTCAACGGCACGCTGTGCGGCTGGGGCGCTGTGGCTCGCTTCGTGCAGCACGGAGAGCTGGAGGCTCTCGATGGCGATGAAGGTCAACGAACCCGAGTGCATCAACTGCGCCGCGTGCGAGCCCGAATGCCCCAACGGCGCAATCAGTGCAACCGCCACAACATTCGTGGTCGATCCCGACCTTTGCACCGAATGCGTGGGCGCCCACGAGAAGCCGCAGTGCGTCGA
>DATFEN010000084.1:0-5331 GCA_035251085.1 Vicinamibacteria bacterium
CGCGGCGTCGACGAGGTGCAGGCCCTCGAGGGCAATGGCGCGGTTGAACCAGGCTTCCTGAGGCGGGTCCTCGAGGGCGATGGCCTTCTCGGCGGCTTCGAGCGCCTTCGGGATGTCCGCGGGCTCGTCGGCCTGGGTCGCTCTCGCGAAGTAGGCGGCGGAGAGGTCGCTCAGCAGTCGCGCGTTCTTGGGATCCTGCTCCGATGCCGATTCGAGCGCCTTGACGGCCGCGGCAACGTCTCCGGAGACGAGATACGTGATCCCCAGCGCGCCGAGCGCCTCAGGCGACGGATCGTTCTCAGCGCGCTCGCGGATCTTGGCGACGGCCGAGAGAACGGCGGGAGGTTGAGCGTCGAGTCCACGCTGCGTGTCGCCGGAACGCAGAACGATGAGGCGGCCGTAGTTGAAGCCGGTCAGGCGAGGCTCGATGAAGCGGCGCTCGCCGATGCCCTGGGCCAGCTCGGTCACGAGAGGCACGGCGCCGTGAGTGGACGGGCCGGCCGTGCGGAAGGTGGTCAAAGCGACGAAGAGCGCTGCGGCGGCCGCCGCGAGGCCCGCTGCGATTCGGAAGGCGGGGCGCTGCGCGAACGTGAGCAGAACGCCCTTTCTTCGCGGTTCCGCTCCTGCGTCGGCGAGCCCGAACTGGACCGTCTCCGCGAACACCTCGTAGCAGTCGGGGCAGCCGGCGATGTGAGCATCCATGCGGGCGGCCTCGTCGCCGGAGAGGCGGCGGTCCGCGTGGGCCGCGATCAGTCCGGGATCGGGGCAGGGGCTCGGCTTACCGGTCGTCTGGGCTTCTCCGGTCACGGCTCACCTTCCTGCCGGGCGGCCTGCCCGGGTCTGACTCCGTCCTGTGCGATGACGAAGTCCCAGTCCAGGGTCGAGAGCAGCTCCTGGACGTCTCGATCCACGATCCCGTCGGCTTGGAGCTCCGACCGTAACTGCTTCAAGAGCGCGTCCCGTTTGCGGTACAGCGCCTTCTGATCCTCGCCCAGCGAGCGCGCGACGTCCGCCAGCGAGAGCCCGGCCTCGATGTGGAGGCGGAGCATGAGGTGATCGAGCGGCGGCAGGCGCTCCAGCGCGGTTTTCAGGAGCCGGGAAGTCCTGCGGGCCAGCGCCTGGCGCTCGGCGACCTCCACGACCGTCGGGAAGGTCGATCCGTTCGCGCCCGCGCTGGGACCCGGGCTCTGGCTTCGGAGCGGCAGCTTCAAGCTCATCTCGTAGAGCGCCTCGCGGCTCTCGGACACCTTCGGGTCCGTGAGCAGCACGGCGCTCGCTTCCTCGAAGGTCAGGCCGTCGCGATACACGAGCGACTCGAGGTGCAGCGCCACCGGCCCCAGCCTCCGGGCCTGCGCCGACGGTCGCCATTTCCCGAAGCGCTGCGCCTGGTAGTCGATGTAGAAGCGGTTGACGACCGCGGTCAGATACGTCTTGAGGGAACTGCGGCCCTCGAACTGACTCAGGATCGCGTAGTCGTTCTCGATGAGCCGGAGCTTCACCGTCGAGGCGAAGTCCTCGGCTTCGGCTCCGCGAAGGCAGCGTCTCGCGCAGACCCATCCGATGACGCGCTCGATCATCGGCAGTTCCGATAGGAAGAGCTGCTCGAGAGTCAATGTGCTCCCGCGGTAGAGGGTCCGGCGGTGTGGCTCGTACAGCGATCTGTTGAACGGATGATACGGCACATCCATGGCCGCCTGCCTTGCCCCGAGGGAGCCCCGACTCCGACATGCTCGGCCCTTGAGCAACGGTCGTGCCTGACGACGACACGCCGTCGGCCGCATGGTCGAAAGCGCCGCTCCCAGCATAGCTTGCGGGCATTCGCACGGGTTCGGCGCCGGACCGCTGGCGCAGGGCTGCCAAGCAACTGCGCGGAGGGATGACCCCGTGCTGCGCGACACGTGGTCGACGTGCGGGCGGCTGCTAGAATCCCATCGATGTCGACGCCGGGACGCATCGCCCTGACCGGCGCGGGCTCGTTCTTGGGCGGGCGCCTGCTGCGCCGGCTCGCCGGGTCGAAGGGGGAAGACCGCCTTCTCGTCCTGGACGTCGCGGCGCCTCCGCCGGCGCTGGGCGTGCACCACCGCGAACTGGATCTCACCGAGCCGGCCGCGGACGAGACCCTGCTGCGGGTGCTTCGGGAGGAGGAGGTTGACACGCTGGCCCACTTCGCCTTCGTGACCAACCCGCGGCGTGACTCGACCTTCGCCCACGAGCTCGAGTCGATCGGCACGCTCTCCGTGCTGGCCGCCGCCGCGGCGGCCGGAGTGCGCCGCGTCGTCATGCGGTCCTTCACGGCCGTCTACGGAGCGCGCGGCCAGAATCCCAGCTTCCTGACCGAGGACCGGCCGCTCCATCCGAACACGTCACTGGGCTGGGTGCGCGACAAGCTGGAGGCCGAGCAGCACGCCGCGTCCTTCGCACGCCGCTATCCGGAGATGGCGATCGCGGTGCTGCGTTTCGCGCCGCTGTTCGGGCCCCAGGTACGCACGTTCTACACGCGCGTCTTCGACAAGCGCGTCGTGCCGACGCTGATGGGGTTCGACCCGCTGCTCCAGATGCTGCATCCGGACGATGCCCTGGACGCCGCGGAGCGCGCCCTCGACCGCGATGTGCGGGGTGCCTTCAACGTCGTGCCGAAGGCGCCGATACCACTCGGCGCCGCGCTGCACCTGGCGGCCAAGGTGCCGCTGCCGGTCCCGCATCCCATCGCCTATGCCGTCTGCGAAGCCTTGTGGGCCGCGGGCATCACCGAGGCGCCGGCCGGTTTCCTCGACTACGTCCGCTATCCCTGGGTGGCCGACGGTGCTCGGGCCGAGAAGGAGCTCGGCTTCCACGCACGTCACAGCAGCCGCGACGCGTTGCTCGCGTACCTGCGCTACCGCCACCCCGAGGCCAAATCGGCGGGGGTCAGCGAGGCGACCGCGTGAGCGAGACCGCGAAGGTCGTTCCAATTCGGCGCGCTCGGCGCGGCGAACCCAACTCGGAGCGTCTCCGCGAGCAGGTTCGGACGCTCGAGGATCAGCTGCGTCGCCTCGAGGGCGAGCAGAGGGCCACAGGTCGCGAGGGTCTGCTCGTCGCGCTGGCGCGCCTCTTCCAGGAGGGCCTGCGCGGCGTCAACTGGGACACCGTTGCACGGGCCTGGGCCGCGTTCTACTTCAGTTGGCACTCGGAAGAGGTCGACGACTTCGGGTTCGACCGGAAATTCACCGAGACGCTGCGCCCGCTCTTCGAGTTCCTGTACACGGTGTGGTGGCGCGTCGAAGCCACGGGCCTCGAGCACGTGCCGAGCGAGGGAGCCGGGCTGATCGTCGCGAACCATTCCGGAGTGCTGCCCTACGACGGGCTGATGATCAACGTGGCCGTGCGCCACGAGCACCCGGCGCGCCGCGACTGCCGGATGCTGGCGCTCGACATGTTCGCGCTGCTGCCGTTCCTCGCGCCGCTCCTGGCCAAGAGCGGCGCCGTGCGCGCGAGCCAGGAGAACGGCGAGCGGCTGCTGCGCCGCGGCGAGCTGGTCGGCGTGTTCCCCGAGGGCGTGAAGGGCGTCGGGAAGCGGTTCAAGCAACGCTACAAGCTGGCGCGCTTCGGGCGCGGCGGCTTCGTCCGGCTCGCGCTGCGGACCGGCGCGCCGATCATCCCGTGCGCGGTGGTCGGCGCCGAGGAGATCCATCCCGTCCTGGCCAAGGCCGACTGGATCGGCCGCCCATTGGGCTTCCCGTACTTCCCGATCACGCCGACGTTCCCGCTGCTCGGGCCGCTCGGAGTGGTGCCGCTGCCCACCAAGTGGAGCCTGGATTTCGGGGACCCGGTTGCGATGGATCAATACGGGCCGGGGGCGGCCGACGATCCCATCCTCGTCAATCGACTCTCCGAGCAGGTGCGCGGAACCGTGCAAAGGATGATCGACGGGCGGCTCGCGCGCCGTCGGTCCATTTGGTTCGGTTAGTCGATCAACCAGGATCCGCTGCCAAGCGAATGGGCCTACCGCCCAGCCGCTGAGCGGGCGGGCCTGGCGGAGCGGGCGCACAAGCCACCTGATCGTCCGCGCAAGCTCGCGTCCAGACGGATCTTGCGGGGCGCTGCCGAGGCCACGGCGTTCCTGGCATGAAGCATGGATAGCGAACGGCCGGCTGGCGCCCACGCTAGCGGGAGCTGGTCTCGAGGGAGGAACGCATGCGTCAAACGAATGTGCTGTGCGCGCTGATGGTGGGGCTCCTGAGCGCGGTTCCCGCCGTGGCTGACGAGGCCCGTTTCGGCGCTGCGGTGAGCGGCTCCCGGTCCAACCGCCCAGAGGCCGGCGCCCCGCCGGGCACGCTCTCGCTGGACATCGACGGCACCGAGGAGAGCATCTGGCCTGTGACCGGCGATGACTTCGGCAGCCTTCCGAAGGATCCGATCAATCTGGTCTTCGTGGGTGAGGCGGACCCACGCAGCATCCGCGCGGCCCTGATGAGCGTGACCGGCGATCGAACGGCGTTCGGCTTCCCGAACGCGGCGCCGTTCAACTGCACGTGGGCCGACGCCATCGGCTACCACCAGACGAGCTACGCCTCGGGCGATTGGGCCGCGAGCTCGATCCAGCTCGAGTGTGGCGACTACACGGTCCTGCGGACGCACCTGCGACTGTTCCGTCACGGTCGTTACACTCTTGGCGGAGCGCATTTCGAGATCATGGCGCCCGGAACCGCCGACCACTTCCCGTTCTCCTGGGAGTTCGCCGAATTCCTCGTGCGTCTCGACCTCATTCGCAGCGGCCTGCTTGCGGCGTCACCCACGCTGACGCCGGTGATCAACGGCAGGCCGGCTCACGGGACGGTGGACCATCGTATCGTCAACGCTCTCCCGCTCTCGTTGCGGGCGCTGGTTGGCCTGCCGCAGACGCCACAGTCGGCGCCGGTCCCGATCCCGAACGATGGCCAAGCGAGCGTACTCCCGCTCGTCGCAACCCCTCCGGTCACGGAGTTTGCGGCGGAGCGCAGCCTGGTGCGTGTGTATGACACGATCGCGCCCAAGCCCTTCTGCGCCACCGGCCCCCTCGACCTCATCCGCATCCAGGGGCCGCTCGACTTGAGTCATCGCGTGACGGTTTCGCAGGAGGGCGACTATCATGCCGAGTTCGATGTGACGGGCACGCTGAGCGTGACGCCGGTGGACACGGCGGGTCTCGCCACAGGTCCCTCGATCGAGGCGCGCATCGCCGAGCGGCAGCTCGCCACGATCTCCGACGGCCAGGCATGGGCCGAGAACGTAATCCGCCGAACCCTGCTCGGCGATCCGCAGCAGGCGCTCTTCCAGAAGCTGCGCGTCGGCACTCAGGAACGATTCGAGCTC
>DATFEN010000096.1:0-4582 GCA_035251085.1 Vicinamibacteria bacterium
CCGCGAGACGCCGGGTGATGTCGCGGCGCGCCCCACGAGCACGGCGGTACGCGTCCTGGGCGGCGGCCGCTGTCTCGCGTGCGCTCAGCGTGACACCCAGGTGGAGCGCGGCCGCGGCCGCGAGCAAGCCCAGCGCCAGCAGGCGGATCCTCACGACGCTTCCGCGATGTAGATCATGCGCAGCGTCGCGCGGATCTCGCCTTCGCGGCGCTCGGGCCCGGGCGAAAGCGCGCGAAATCGCGTTGACGCCGCGAGTCGATCCAGGAACACGTCCCACGCCTCGGGCGACCGCGCCTCGACCGAGGCATCGAGCGTGACGTCGTCCCCGTAGGAGACATTCAAAGAACGCAGACGCACGTCGTCGGGCATGAGCCCGGTGAGATCAGTGAGCACGCGCGGCAGCGGTGCTTCCGCGTTCAGCTCCACGCGGGTCGCCAGGCGTTCCGCATCTCCCGGACCCCGCGGAGTCAGCGACCGGATGCGCTCTTCCGTGGCCTCAGACGCGCGCTGGGCCTCGGCGGCCGCCGCCTGCGCCTGGCTCGCCGCGTCACGAGCTCGGGCGGCCGCGATGGCCGAGGTCAGGAACGCGGCGCAGCTCACGGCCAGGAAGACGCGATCCGCAACTCCGGTCTTCGGCCGTTGGCGGCTCGAGAGGTCCATCTTACAGACCCACTCCGAGCCACGGGATCTCTTCGGCGTCGACCGACAACGGCTCCCCGCTCGCCTGCCAGGCTGGTTCGACCTTGTCGCCGAGCTGGCGCAGCTCGCGTACGAGAGCTCCGACGCCGGGCCCGGCCAGGCGAACCTGCGGGCCATGGCCGTCGCCGGCCAGGCTCGCGCTGCGGGCGATCTCGAGACGCAGCCGCGCCGCTTCGGAGTCGCCAGCGTCCCGACGACGCGTGCGGAACACGCGGAGCTCGCCATCGCGCCATGCCGCGATTGAAAGAAAGGCATCGCCCAGGATGACATCCACGGTCGAGGTCGCTGCCGACACCCGTCGGCGCAGCCCTTCGAGTGCAGTGATCGGCGCGAGCTCGACGCGCTCCGGTGGGAGGCCCGCCGCGATCGCCACGCTCTCGTACGACTCGACGACCGAGCGGCGCACCGCCACCGCGAGCACGCGCCGCGCTCCGAGGGGCATCACGTCGACCACCGCTTCATGGGCGGGGTAGGGCAGGCCGGCGCTCAAGCGGAACCGCGCGAATTCGGCCGCGTTCACGGCGGCGGGCGTCTCGAGGATCGCGGACCTCGCCGTGCCGTCTGGCAGCACCAGCGTGACGTCGCGGGTCGGCCCGAGCTCGGCGGCGAGGCGGACGAGCGCATCGCGCACCGCTTCGGCGCTGCGCACGTTGGGCTCGAACGGCGAAGGCACGACGGCCCCCGACTCGAGAGGCACGCGGCGCAGCCTCTCCAGGCGACGTCCGGAGAGCGTGCGGCAGAGGGTCGCACCCACGACGGCCGTCGCGTCGAGAGCGGCATAGAGCCGCGGACGGAACAGGCCCATTGCGTCCATTATAGGCTTCGCCGGTGCTATGATCCGCCGCGTCGCCGAGGCTCTGGGACCCGCGCGGCGCGCGGTCGGAAGGGCCCTCGCCACATCCGAGCACGAACTCCGAATCGGAGGTCTGGTTTCATGAAAGTGTACGAGGCCCGGAGCATCCGCAACGTGGCGCTGGTGGGGCACGGGGGCTGCGGCAAGACCTCGCTCGTCGCTGCGCTGCTCTTCGACATGGGCGCCACCACGCGTCTCGGCCGGGTCGAGGACGGCACGACGGCGACGGATTTCGACCCCGACGAGATCGAGCGGAAGATCAGCCTTCAGGCCGCTCTCGCCTTCGGCGAGTGGAAGAAGACCAAGCTCAACCTGCTCGATGCACCGGGGTACGCCAACTTTCTGGCCGAGGCCAAGGCAGCGCTGCGCGTCGCCGACGCCGCGGTGGTCGTGGTCGACGCGGTCTCCGGGGTTGAAGTCCAGACGGAGAAGATGTGGAGCATCGCGGAGGAGCTGGGCCTGCCGCGGCTCGTGGTCGTCAACCGCATGGATCGGGAGCGCGCCTCCTTCGCGCGCTGCCTCGAGAGCTTGGAGCGGTCCTTCGGCCGAGGTGTGGTGCCCGTCGCGGTCCCGCTCGGCGAGGAGAAGGGCTTCGTGGGAGTGGCCGACCTGCTGACGGGAAAGGCCGATGTCTACGCCGACGACCAGAGCGGGAAGTTCCAGGCCGTGGAGGTGCCTGCAGAAGTACAGGGCGCGGCGAACGCCGCCCGCGAGAAGCTCGTCGAGATGATCGCCGAGAGCAACGAGGCGCTGCTCGAGACCTTCTTCGACAAGGGCACGCTTCCCCCGGAGCAGCTCGTGAGCGGCCTGCGCCAGGCCGTCGCTGAGGGCAAGCTGTTTCCCGTGCTGCCGGCATCCGCGGCCCGCAACGTCGGGATGCATCCGTTGCTCGACGCGATCGTGGACCTGGTGCCCTCGCCCTTCGAGCGCCCGGACGCGGTCGGGGAGACTGCTTCGAAGCAGGCGACTCGCCCGCCTCGTCCCGACGCGCCGCTCTCCGCGTTCGTGTTCAAGACCGTCGTCGACCCGCACGCGGGCCGCATCTCGCTGTTCCGCGTGTACTCGGGCACTTTGCGGTCCGACACGACCGTCCACAACGCCGCGCGCGACGCGCCCGAGCGTGTCGGCACCCTCGAGCTGCTCCAAGGCAAGCAGCAGACGCCGGTGCCTGAGATCCAGGCCGGCGACATCGGCGCCGTCGCGAAGCTCAAGGAGACCCAGACGAACGACACGCTGAGCGACAAGGCGCAGCCGATCGTGTTCCCGCCGGTCAAGTTCCCCGAGCCGTCCACGACCTTTGCGATCGAGCCGAAGACCCGCGGCGACGAGGACAAGATCTCGGTGGCGCTGCACCGCCTCATGGAGGAGGATCCCGTCCTGCGCATCTCGCGCGACGCCCAGACCCACGAGATGCTGCTCTCGGGCATGGGCCAGCTCCACGTCGAGGTGGTGGTCGGCCGCCTGCGCAAGCGCTTCAAGGTGGAGGTCAACCTCAAGAAACCGAAGATCCCGTATCGGGAGACGATCAAGGGCTCGGCCGAGGGCCATGGGCGACACAAGAAGCAGACGGGCGGCCACGGCCAGTTCGGCGATTGCAAGATTCGCATGAAGCCCTTGCCGCGGGGATCGGATTTCCAGTTCGTCGACGACATCTTCGGCGGTTCGATCCCGAAGAACTTCATCCCAGCGGTCGAGAAAGGAATTCAGGAGGCGCGGGTGCGCGGCTTCATAGCCGGCTATCCGATGGTGGACTTCCAGGTCGAGCTCTTCGACGGCCAGTACCACGACGTCGACTCGTCGGAGCTGAGCTTCAAGATCGCGGGCTCCCTGGCCTTCAAGGACGCGGTGGCGAAGTGCCGGCCTACACTGCTGGAGCCGATCATGCGCGTCGAGATCGCTGTGCCCGAGGAATATGCCGGCTCGGTGATGGGCGACCTCTCCAGCCGCCGTGGCCGTCCCCAGGGCATGGAGCCGAAGGGCAGCGCCCAGGTGATCAAGGCCGAGGTGCCGATGGCCGAGATGCTGAGCTACGATGCCGAGCTCACGTCGATGACCGGCGGCCGCGGTTCCTATCACATGGAGTTCGACCACTACGACGAGGTGCCCGTCCAGTTCCAGGAGAAGATCATCGCGGCCTCCAGGGCGGAGCGGGGCGAGGTCAAGGAAGAGGCGTAGGTGTGCAGCATCCCGGCAGGACAACCACAGAGATCCGGGCGATCAGAGAAGGCAGAATAGAACCATGATGGCCTTGATTCGAACCTCCCGATTCTCTGTGTCCTCTCCGGTCCTCCTCGGTGTGCTCTGTGGTTTCCTGGCCGGAGCTGCGTCGGCGCAAGAAGCCCCCCCGAAGGTCGCCGGCACCGACGTCCCGCCGCCCAAGCGTCTGCGCCTCGTGCTTCCCGAGTACCCGGCGGAGGCGCAGGAGAAGGGCCAGCACGGCATCGTGATCCTCGAGCTGACGATCGACACGCAGGGCAAGGTCGCCGACGTGCGTGTGGTGCGCAGCATCCCCCCCTTCGACGAGGCCGCCGTCACCGCGGTGAAGCAGTGGGAGTACGAGGTGACGCGGGTCGAGGGCCGGCCGGTCAAGGTGCTGCTGACGGTCCCCATCACCTTCGCACTGCGCGTTCCGGAGGTGTCGCGCCAAGAGGGCATCCCCGAGCTGAGAGGCGGAACGTCGGCGGCCTATCCGAAGGGCGCACGCGCATCGGGGCGTGTCGTCCTGGATGTGACTCTCGCCCCGGAGGGGCACATCGCCGAGAGCGAGGTCGTGAGCGGCGAGAGCCCGTTCCGTGAGGCGTTGCTCCAGGCGGTGCGCACCTGGCGCTTCGCGGCTCCGGGCGCCGCGACGCTCGTGTCCTTCCGCATCGAGGCCGACTTCGAGCCCGAGCAGCGCGGCGCGCCCCCCAAGGTCGCGATTCGCCTTGCGGGCCTTCGGAGCAGCCAGGAGACCGTCGCCGGGGCATCGCCCGAGCCATCCGCGACGCCACCGGCACCACCCGCTCCGGCGCCTGAGTCGGCGGCGCCCAC
>DATFEN010000107.1:0-22875 GCA_035251085.1 Vicinamibacteria bacterium
TCGGAGCCGCCAGGTCGTGTGGATCGCGGAAGAAGCGTAGCAGGCGCGCGTCCAGCGTATCGGTACGCTTCTGTGTGACGGCACCGGCCAGGACCACGAACGTCCACACGCAGAAGACGAACCCAAGCATGGACAGCAGGAGGCGGGCATCCGCTTGCGATGACTGAGCCAGGGCGTCGCGCAGCGCTCGAAACCGCCGGCCGACCTGA
The DNA here is from genome assembly GCA_035251085.1 of Vicinamibacteria bacterium. Lineage (GTDB taxonomy): Bacteria > Acidobacteriota > Vicinamibacteria > Fen-336 > Fen-336 > DATFEN01. Next base: position 210 of record DATFEN010000107.1, read on the forward strand.
GCGAGGACCATCCGAGGGGCCTTAGGGTAGCGGATGGGAGAGGGCGGCGTCGAGAACGGCCCGCGGGTTTTGGAAAGTTCTACAAAGCCGCGACCATGCACGCTCGCGGCAGCCCTCCTTGTAGTGCCATGACTGACAACGAGTTCCGGGGTTTCGAGCGTTGGCCGGCGTCTTGCTCTGTGTCACCGGCAGGCGAGCCGTGCGGACGGCCGCCCATGCGTACGGACGTCGACGGAAAGAGAGAATCGAAATGGGAATCCTGGGTTTATCGAGTTATCTGCTGTGCGCGGCGCTGTCCCTCGCGGGAATCGGGGACGACGCTGTGACGCGCACCGAGCTTCGCCAACTCCAGACCGAGGTGGAGCGGCTGGACGACAGCCTCGCGGAGTTGAGCGACTCCGGTCCTGAGGCCCGCGAGTTCGAGCGACGGGCCGGATCGATTCGCGAGGACCTGACTCGTCTCAAGGACCAGATGCTCTGGAGTGAAGGAGACGAGCACAGCGCTTCGGCCGTGTCGAGGGACGATCTCGAGGCGGTGCGCCAGGCGACGATCGACCTGCGCAACGACATCGACAGGTCCCTGGACTCGCGACGCGAAGTCTCTCGTGACCTCGCGATACCGGACGGAACGCAGGTCACGGTACGGCTCGAGCAGAGCCTCTCTTCGGAGACGGCGCGGCCCGAGGACCGCATCGATGCCAGCGTCGCGGCCCCCGTGCGCGTCGACGGGATCGTGGTGATACCAGCGGGCACAGGCGTCCAGGGCACCATCCGGAACGTCGAAGCGGCGCGCCGGCCCGCGCGCGGCGGTCGTCTGGAGCTGTCGTTCGACTCGCTGATCCTGTCGACGGGTCGCAAGGTCGACATCCGGTCGCGCGTCGTGAGCGTCGATGAGGACAAGGTGGACAAGAGCAAGCTCGGGCTGGGCGCCGTGTTGGGGGGCGTCCTGGGCGGCGTGATCGACGGGAAGCAGGGAGCCGTGGTTGGAGCGATCCTTGGCGGCGGCGGCGCCGTCGTCGGGACCAAGGGCGACGACGTCGAGCTGCCGGCGGGCACGATCTTGAACCTGCGGTTGGAAAGGGCCGCGCCGGTTGCGCGTCGCTGACATGCGTACGGGCGCTGCCGCCCTGCTGAGCGTCCTGGTCGCGGGCATCACCGGGGGCAGCGCAGGCATGCCCGAGGACGACCGGGTGATGCCGCGCGTGCGCGAAGAGGCGCTGCGCGAAGACGCGCTGTCGCGAGCCCAGCTGTGGCGTGAGCCACCCCCAGCGCGGCGCACGAGCCTTCGTCGGAACCCGAGCGGCCCGCATGCGTTCGGGTCCGCGGATCGGATGAGCTGCCGGTTCCACCTCGAGGAGACCTCGGGCTCCACGAACAAGTTCAAGTGCACCTTCGCGAATGGAGAGGTTCTCAAGGTGAAGTACCGCAGCTCGGAGGTCCACACCGAAGTGGCCGCCAGCCGGCTCCTCGAGGCCCTTGGAGCGGGCGCCGACCACATGTACCTTGTCGACAGCCTGCGCTGCTTCGGGTGCCCCGCGGATCCCGACACGCTGCTGCGCTGCATCTCGAGCCCGTATGGGGACCTGCGGCAGCGCTGCGCCGAGAGCTTCGGCGGCCGCCCGACCCCGACGGGCGACGTCGCGATCACGATCGACTACTCGACTTTCGTGGACTTCGAGATCGTGTCGATCGAGCGGCGCCTGGAAGGCGAGAGCATCGTCGGGGACCAGAGCGAGGGTTGGGGCTGGGACGAGCTGGATGCAGCGTCGTCGACGCGGGCGACGCGCGCGGAACGCGACGCCCTGCGACTGCTCGCCGTCCTCTTGAACAACTGGGACAACCGCCGTTCCAACCAGCGCCTGCTGTGCCTGCCCGGCGCTCTCCGAGCGGACGGCACGTGCGCGCGGCCGTTCGCCTACATGCACGACACCGGCGCGACGTTCGGGTGGACCAAGGGGGAGAAGGACGAGCGGAAGCTCGACGTCGAGGGATGGAGGCAGGTCGGAGTCTGGAAGGATCCGGCGGCCTGCGTCGTCCGGATCGCATCTCCGCCGCTGCACGGCGCGACGTTCGGCGAGGCCACGATTTCAGAGTCAGGACGGCGCTTCCTCGTCGACCGGCTCCGCCGGGTCCCCGAGAAGGAGATCCGCGCCCTCTTCGAGGGCGCCCGCTTCGCGGACTTCGAGGGGGCGAGCCCGGAGAGCCGGGACATCGACAACTGGGTGAAGGCGTTCCAGGGCAAGGTGCGGGAGATCGCCGAGCGCCCGCCCTGTCCCACCCTGTGACGACGCACAGCATGGGACGGGCGGCGCGGCGAGTCCAGTGGCGCTTCGCGCCATTGCTCCTGCTGGTCCCGCTTTTGGCGGGAGCGGCCGTGCTGCAAACGGACGGATCCACCACGCTCAGCTCGCCGCCGCCGTCGCCGTCACCAGCGCCGCCGTCCATGTCCTCTCCTCCGCTGCCGTTTGCTGAAGCGGTTACCCAGCCGAGCCACGGCGGCGACGAGATCGCGATGGTTCGCGAAGCCCTGCTCGGCATGGCCCTGGCTGCCGGTCTGGGGGCGGCGCTCGCCTTCCGCCCGCGACGGCGCGGCACTCCTCCGCGCCAGCCCGCCGTGATCCAGACGCAGATCATCCTGGCGCTGGTCGGGGCGCTGGTCATGATCGTGGTCGGAGCGAGCCTCGCCCGGGCCTTCGGGATCGTGGGCGCGGCCAGCCTCGTCCGCTACCGCGCGAAGATCGACGACCCCAAGGACGCGGGGGTGATGCTCGCGTGCCTCGCGCTCGGGCTTGCCTCGGGGGTCGGAATCTACGCGGTGGCCGTGCTCTCGACGTTGGCGATCCTGGCGGTTGTGTGGGTCCTGGAGTCCCTCGAGCCCGAGGGCCGCAAGGACTTCCTGCTCAAGGTCGAGGGCGGGGAGCCGGAGAAGCTCAAGGAGCGCCTCGAGGAGCTGCTGCGGCGCAACCGGATAAAGCACGAGTTGCGCACGACCTCCAAGGACGACCTGGTCTATTCGGTCGAGCTGCCTCTCACGAAGAAGACGGACCGCTTGACGGACGCGATCCTCGCCCTCGGCAAGGGGGAACAGCTGAAGGTCCAGTGGTCGGACAAGAAGGGAAAGGACAACTCCTGAGACATGCAGCTCCTGGTACAGCCCGACGACGGCATCGGCCCCATCCTCACGGCCATCCGGAACGCGCGCCGAACGATCGACCTCCACGTCTTCCGCCTCGCCTCCAACCAGATCGAGAAGGCGCTCGCGGACGCCGTGAAGCGCGGGGTCGAGGTCCGAACCCTGATCGCGCACACCCACGGCGGCAAGGGCAAGGCGCTCCGCAAGCTCGAGCTGCGGCTCCTGAAGATCGGCGCGACCGTCTCGCGCAGCGGCGACGACCTCTTGCGCTATCACGGCAAGATCCTGATCGTCGACGCCAAGAAGCTGTATGTGCTCGCGTACAACCTCACCCGCTCCGACATCGGGCGCGCCCGAAGCCTCGGCATCGCGACGCGGAAGCGCGACGTCGTCGCCGAGGCGGCGAAGGTCTTCGATGCGGACTTCGACCGCAAGCCCTACACGGGCGACTCGCAGAGCCTGATCGTGAGCCCCGTCAACGCGCGCGAGCGCCTGAGCGCCTTCCTCCGGAAGGCGAGGAAGGAGCTGTTGATCTACGGCAGCGTCACCGACGGCGCCTGCATCCGCATCCTCAAGGAGCGCATGAAGGCCGGAGTGTTGGTGCGCATCATCGGCCGGCTCCGGAAGGGCCACGAGGGGTTCCTCGTGGAGAGGTATCCGGGCAAGCGCATGCACCTGCGCGCGATCGTCCGCGACGGACGGGCGGCTTTCGTCGGCAGCCAGATCCTCCGCAAGCCCGAGCTCGACGCCCGGCGTGAGATCGGCGTGATCGTGAAACATGCCCAGGTCGTGAAGCAGATCGCCGAGGTCTTCGCGGCGGACTGGGCGCAGACCGAAGCCGGCAAGGAGGAGGCCGCGTGATGCTTGCCCTCATGCTGCTCGTGATGTCGAGCCAGAACGGCCCCGAGCGGGCCGAAGCGGACGCCGCGGCCGCCGAGGACGCCGGGTCCGCCACGCGCCACGTGGCGGCCGGACCGCAGTACCGGGCGGGCGCCCTCCATCGCTTTCTGTTCGGATCGGGCTACCGCAACCTCTGGACCACCTCGATCCCGGTGGAGGTGCTCGACCTCGAGCGCTTCTCGGGCGGCCTCACGGCCCGCAAGAAGGGCGGAGGCAAGGAGACGAAGAGCCTGACGCTGGCGGGGGCCGACGGACGCAAGTGGAAATTCCGCTCCATCGACAAGGACCCGACCGAAGCGCTCCCCGAGGCGATCCAGGGAACGTACCTGGACAGGGTCGCACAGGACCAGATCAGCGCGTCACTTCCCGCGAACGTGCTCGTGGTGGACCGCCTCGCCGAAGCGGCCGGAATTCCCCACGTCGATCACCGCGTGGTCGTGCTTCCCGACGCGCCTCGGCTCGGAGAGTTCCGGCCGGAGTTCGCCAGGATGCTCGGGACCCTGGAGGAGGATGTCTCGATCAAGCCGCCGGTGACGCCGGGCTTCGAGGGTTACGACCGCTTGATCGAAACCGACGAGCTCGAGGGGGTGCTCAATAGCGACCCCCGCGAGCGCGTCGACGCCCGCGCCTACCTGAACGCTCGCCTCTTCGACATGCTCATCGGAGACTACGACCGGCACGCGGACCAGTGGGACTGGGCGAGGAACGTCCGCACCGGGCTCTGGGAGCCGGTGCCCAAGGATCGCGACCTCGCGTTCGTCAAGTTCGACGGGCTGGTGCTGGACGTGGCCCGCACTCGCGTGCGGCACCTGGTGGACTTCGAGGGGTCGTATCCGAACATCGTGGGCTTGACATGGCAGTCGCGCTTCCTGGATCGGCGCTACCTGGCCGAGCTGGAGTGGCCGGTCTGGAACGAGGCCACCTCGGCGCTGCTGAGCCGGGTCACCGATGAGGTGATCGACGAGGCCGTCGCACGCCTGCCAGCGCAGTACTTCCGTGTGGACGGCGCCTCGCTGGCGGCGACGCTCAAGCTTCGCCGCCAGCGGCTGCCCGACGCCGCCCACCGTCTCTACAAGCTCCTGGCTCGCGAGGCGGAGGTCCATGGCACCGACCAGGCCGAGGCGCTGCGCATCGAGCGCGAGCGGGAGGGCGCCGTCACGATCGCCTTGGAGGGCGCCGGACGCACTCTCTTCCAGCGGCGCTACGACCCATCCGAGACGCGGGAGGTCCGTGTCTTCCTGAATGGCGGCGACGATCGCGTCAGGTCCGAGGGCCGGGGGAGCTCCCGCGTCAAGGTGAGAGTGGTGGGGGGTGACGGGAACGACCTTCTCGACGACTCGGCGGGGGGCGAGACACGCTTCTATGACTCCGGAGAACAGAACGAAGTGCAGCGCGGGCCGGGGACGCGGGCGAGCTCGCGGCCTTACACACCGCCGCTGGACGAGGATGGAAACCCGGTGCGGGACTGGGGCGCCGAGACGTTCTTCTGGCCGTGGGTTCGCGTCGGCGAGGACTACGGCCTCACCCTGGGCGCGCAGCTGCAGCGGCGTCAGTACGGCTTCCGCAAGCATCCCTACGCCGCGCGGCACTCGCTGCGCGCGGAGTATGCCACCGCGCTGCAAGCTGGCGCCGTACGCTACGACTACCGGTCCTTGCGGACCGACAATCGCACGCGCTTCCTGGTCATGGCGAAGGCATCGGCGCTCGATCTGATCCGTTTCTATGGCTTCGGCAACGAGACGAGCTCGTTTCAGGAGCGGGCTTTCTTCGAGATCGATCAGACGCAGTACACCCTTGCACCCTCGTACCGCCTGCAGCTCCCCGCCGTCGACGTCCTGGTCGGCCCGGTCGTCAAGTATGTGGACACGCGGCTCCCCCCGACGACGCTGGTCGGGCTGCTGCAGCCCTACGGCACGAACGGCGGCTTCGGTCAGGTCGGCGGTCGGCTCGGAATCGTGTACGACCGGCGCAACCGCGAGACCGTTCCCTCGAGAGGCGTGATCGTCTCGGGCGAAGGAAGCTTCTATCCGGCGACATGGAGCGTGGCGGAGTCCTTCGGCGAGGTCCACGGCCTGACCAGCGCCTACTTCACGATGCCCCTTCCTCTGGAGCCGATCCTGGCGTTGCGTGTCGGAGGCGCGAAGACCTGGGGACGCTATCCGCTGCATGAGGCCGCGAGCATCGGCGGGAGCGACACCGTGCGCGGGCTGATCCGCCAGCGCTACACCGGAGACGCGGCGCTCTATGGCAATTCCGAGCTGAGGCTGCGCCTGCTCCACACGGGCTCGCTCGACGGGGGCGTCCTGGGCCTGGCCGACGCGGGCCGGGTCTTCGTGCAGGGGGAATCCTCCAATCGGTGGCACACCGGCGTGGGCGGCGGCCTCTGGTTCTCCTTCATCGAGCCGCAGAACACGTTGAGCATCGCCGTCGCGCGCAGCGAGGGCAGGGTCCAGTTCTTCCTGCAAGCGGGGTTCATATTCTAGGGGGCCGCTCGATCGGCTATTGACAGCCCACGGGCACGACGATTAGCGTCGAGCGAGGATCCGGACCACCGCGCGCCGACCTCCACGCCGTCATCCAGAGGAGCTCGATGTTCGCTGGTCGTGCCTGGCCGACGGCGCTCTTGAGCTGTGTGCTGGCTTCGCCCAGTGCAGCCCAGACTCCCGATGCCTCGTTCGCCGGCTACAGCTTCGCGCCACCGAGCGTCGGCTCGCGTCCGGCCGGGTTGGGTGGAGCGTTCGTCGGGCTCGCGGACGACGCCAAGGCGGCCGCGGTCAACCCGGCGGGCCTGACGCTCATTCCGCTCACGGAGCTGTCTGTCAGCTCCGGCGAGCGCTGGGCCGCAGTGTCCGCCGGCCGCAGGCTGTTCCGGCTGGCGGGCTACGCGACGCATGTCGACTCGAAGACCGCGTCACTCGACTCTTCGGTGTTGGAAGGAGGGCTGGCGACAGGGGTCCGGCCCTTTCGGCGAGCGAGCCTTGGAATCGGGGTCGCGTGGAGCCGGCTGAGCCTGGAAGCGACGAGCCGTCCGGCGGGGGCTCCGCCGAGCAGCGAGGACACCCAGGTTCGATTCACGGCGGGAGTTCTCCTGGATCTCCTCGACACGACACGGCGAAAGCTGCCGGCGTTGCGGCTCGGGCTCGCGTATCAGCGCGGGTTCGATTGGTCGCTGAGCCTCCCTCCGTCGCCGAGCCCTGCCCCGGCGCCCGTCGATGTTCGCCGACCCTCTCTGCTGGCCGCCGGTTTGGCCTTGCGGCCGTCCGACCGCTGGACGCTGTTGGTCCAAGGGGACTTGATCCGCTATCGCGAAGTCATCGAGACGCTGGGCCGCAACAGCGGGACGCCCGCAGTAGACTGGAGCCTGCCCGACGTGGTCGAACCGCGGGTCGGCATGGAGTTCACCGCACCGCTCTGGTGCGGCTGCGGGGTGGTGAGGCTGCGGAGCGGTCTCCACTATCGCTCGTCGGGGAGCCTCCGCTATGTCGGCACGGACCCCGCGCTGGCTCGGGCCTTCGACCACGATCCCTGGGAGACCGTGGCCAGCCTGGGCGGCTCCTTCTTCACCGAGCACTTCGGCCACGCGCTGCGCATCGATCTCGATTCGCGCGACCTGTTCCATGGGCCGGACCTGTCCTTCGGTCTCGTCTTCCGGTTTTGAACCATGCGCTTCTTCAGGCCTCTTCCCCTGTCGCTGGCCCTCGCGGCGGCCGTTCCCCTCCTCGGTGCCTCGGCTCCGCGCACCAAGATGAAGCCCCCCGTTCACGTCGCGCGAGGCTGCCCTCCCGAGCGCGCGCAGAGCGGTGAGGTGCGCCTCGTCTTCCTGGGCGACTCCGGATACGGCACCGGGTTCGCGGAATGGGGGGCGCACGGTCAGGACGCCATCGCCGCGCAGCTGGCCAGCCTGAAGCTGGCACCCGACCTGGTGTTCTTCCTCGGCGACAACGTCTATTGGCGGGGAAGCTCCTCGCTCTACAAGGCGCGCTTCGACGACGTCTACGATCCGCTCATCCGCGAGTGCAAGGCCCATGTGGCGCTCGGCAACCACGACCTCAAGGGCTGCCGTACGGTCGAGGAGTCCGAGCGCTGGGAGAGCTGCCTTCAGGAGCTGCAGAACGCGCTGGTCGCGGACCGCAAGGCGCGCTACATGCGCCAGGGCGTGGATGAGGAGAGCGCCGCTGCGAAAGCGGAGGCTGACACGGCGGCGGAGATGATGGGAGAGGTGACGGCCGAGGCGATCGCCGTTCGAAAGGCCAACTGCCTGCCCGGAGACGCGACAGCCTACGAGGATGCAGTCTCGACCCGCGCGACCTGCAACGCGGGCGCGGCGCTCGAGCACGCCCAGTTCGGCTTCGGGACCGTGGAGAAGGGCGAGCCTCCCGCCCAGTTTCGACAGCGCTACTACAGCATCCTGTGGCCCTTGCCGAAGCTCTCGAAGGGCGGCGCTCCCGCCGGGCCGCCCGAGGCCACCACGCGGCCGCTCGTCGACGTGATCGTGCTCGACTCGAATACGCTCAAGGTGGCCGGCGGCCTGCTGGAGAAGAAAGCGCCGCCCCGCGAGGACCGGCTGCAGCTCCTCTGGCTCCGCAGCAGCATGACGCAATGGCTGCCGGCGCCGGGAGAGAGCCACAGGATCTGGAAGATCCTGGCCATGCATCATGCTCCCTACACGCCCCGGGCGTGCGCCTGCCGCATCTTCGGCAAGTGCCTGGGCGGGCACGGAGACGAGATCGAGCTCCAGAAACAGCTCGGCCAGGCGCTCGAAGACCTCGAGCCACCCGACCTGGTCATGGCCGGTCACAACCACCTCTACGCACGGAGCCATCCGCTGAGCGCCGCGGGCGCTCCGGTGATGGGGCCGAAGGAGCGCGGCGTGCGCTACTTCGTCACCGGTGGAGGAGGCGCCCCGCTGTACGACGTCCATCGCCCGGACTCGCGGTTCGCGAAGGCGCTCACCATCTACCACTTCGTCTACTTGCGTCTCACCGCGTCGTCGGCCTTCTACTGGGCGCTGGACGCCGGAGGCAGGGTGCGAGACTCGGGCTGCTTCGAGAAGGGTTCGGGGGTGGACCAGGCCCTCGACGAGGGCTTCAACTACGACGATCCGCTCCCGGTGAATTGCGTCGTGGAGGAAGGCTGAGCACCCACTTCCGCACCTGCAACCTCTGCGAGGCCATGTGCGGGATCGCGATCGAGGTCGAGGGCGGCCGCATCCGCTCGATACGGGGCGACGGCGACGACCCGTTCAGCCGCGGCCACATCTGCCCGAAGGCCGTCGCGCTGCAAGACATCCATGAGGACCCGGACCGCCTGAGACGGCCGCTGCGGCGTCGCGGAAGCGGCTGGGAGGAGATCGGCTGGGACCAGGCGCTCGACGAAGCGGCGGATCGGCTGGCGGCGATCCAGAAGGCCCACGGGCGGCAGGCCGTCGCGGTCTACCAGGGCAACCCCACGGTCCACAACCACGGCTCCGTCCTCTTCGGCCAGCTCTTCCTGCGCAGCCTCGGGACGCGCAACCTCTACTCCGCCACGTCCGTGGACCAGCTTCCGCAGATGCTCGCGTCGCTTCTGATGTTCGGGCACCAGCTCCTGCTGCCCGTGCCCGACATCGACCGCACGCGCTACCTGCTGATCCTGGGCGCCAACCCGCTGGCTTCGAACGGCAGCCTGATGACCGCTCCCGGCGTCGAGCGCCGCCTTCGAGAGCTCCGCGAACGCGGAGGACGGGTCGTGGTCGTCGACCCGCGCCGGACGGAGACCGCGGCGATGGCCGACCATCACGTGCCGATCCGGCCCGGCACGGATGCGCTGCTTCTCCTGGCCCTGCTGCAAACGCTCTTCGCCGAAGTCCGCGTGCGGCCGGGCCGTCTCGCGGACTTCAGTGACGGGCTCGCGGAGATCGCCCGGCTCGTGCAGTCCTTTGCGCCGGAGGCGGTGGCCGACGCGACGGCGGTGCCGGCCGGGACGATCCGCACACTCGCGCGCGAGTTCGCCGAAGCGTCGTCGGCCGTGGCTTACGGCCGCGTCGGCGTCTCGACCCAGGAGTTCGGGGGCCTCGCATCCTGGCTCGTCAACGTCCTCAACGTCGTCACCGGCAACCTGGATCGCGTGGGCGGGGCGATGTTCACGCGGCCGGCCATCGACCTGGTGGCGTTCGCCACGCGCCTCGGCCAGCGCGGCCACTTCGACAAGGGCCGCAGCCGCGTGCGCGGCCTGCCGGAGTTCGGAGGCGAGTATCCGGTCGCCACGCTGGCCGAGGAGATCGAGACGCCGGGGAGAGACCAGGTGCGTGCGCTGGTCACGTCCGCAGGCAACCCGGTGCTTTCGACGCCGAATGGCGGACGCCTGGAGAAGGCCCTGGCGCAGCTCGAGTTCATGGTCTCAATCGACCTCTACGTCAACGAGACCACGCGGCACGCCCACCTGATCCTGCCCCCGACCGCGGCCCTGGAGCACGATCATTACGACCTGGTCTTCCATGTCCTCGCAGTGCGGAACACCGCGAAGTACTCGCCGCCTCTCTTCGTCCCGGCCGACGACACGCGCCACGACTGGCAGATCCTCCTCGAGCTGACGCGCCGGCTGGACGTGGCCAAGGGCAGGAACACGCTCGGGCGGCGGCTCACGCGCGCGGCGCTCGGCGCCATGGGCCCGCGTGGCCTGCTCGACCTGCTGCTGCGGACCGGGCCGCACGGTAAGGGCTGGCGGCCCCATGGCCAGGGCCTCAGCCTGCGGCGCCTGGAACACGCGCCGCATGGCATCGACCTCGGTCCGCTCGAGCCCTGTCTCCCCGATCGACTGGGGACGTCCACGAAGCGCATCGATCTCGCTCCTGGGCCTTTCGTCCAGGACCTGGGACGGCTGCGGGACGGCCTCGGAGGGGCCCGGTCGGACGAACGCCTGCGCCTCATCGGGCGTCGGGACCTGCGCTCCAACAACTCGTGGATGCACAACAGCGAGCGTCTGGTGAAAGGCCGCGACCGCTGCACCCTGCTGATGCACCCCGAGGACGCCGCGCGCCATGGGCTCCGGGATGGCCAGGCCGTCAACGTCAGCTCCCGCGCGGGGTCGGTGGCCGTCGCTCTGCAGGTGACCGCCGACGTCATGGCCGGAGTGGTCTGCCTCCCTCACGGCTGGGGCCATGGCCGGGAGGGCACGCGGCTCCGGGTCGCACGCGCCCACGCCGGCGCGAGCTCGAACGACTTGACCGACGAGTTGCGCGTCGACGCCCTCTGCGGCACGGCGGCCTTCAGCGGGACACCCGTCGAGGTGTCGCCCGCCTAGGCTCTCGGCGGGCCGGCCGGCCGCGGGATGCCGAGCTGTCCGAACACTATGGAACGTGCCACGCGATAGAGCCTCTGGTCGTACCGGCGCATGAGCACCTCGAACGGCGGTGTTTCGCCCTCCCGCGAGCCCCTACTCGTCGATCGAGATCGACACGACCTTGATGTTCTCTCCGTCGCGCTCCCCGACGACGGTCGCCCGAAGGTGGTCGGTCTTCTTCGTCGCCTTCAAGGCCGCGACGGTCTTTTCGTTCCCCGCCGCATCGAACTTCAAGTACGCGCCGTCCGTGTTGAGTAGGCCGTAACCGCCCTTGGCGCACTGCAAGGCGCACTTGGTCGTGTGCTTGTCGGGGTCCGCCTTGACCCTGGAGAGGCACGAAGTGTCGACGACCGATACGTTCTTCCAGGTCTCGGCGGCTGCGGCCATCGGAAAGGCCATCAGCCCCGCCATCACGAACGCCGTTCTCATCAGCATCAGTCCTCCTCTTCTTGCCGACGCTATCGACTCTAGGCTGTCTTCCTCGTCTGGCCGAGGCCGAGGCCCTGGTCGGAAGGGAGCGCTCGGGGGACAGCGGCCTGCCTCGCCTCGGTCAGCCGCGCCAGGGTGTAGGCGGCGATCGCGATCTCCACGTCCCGAACCGCGAGGTCGTAGAACATGCCCGTCGTGACGAGGTTCCCCGCGATCGCGACGAGCCACACCGCCGCGACGTAGCCGAAGATCCGCGTCCAGCCCGCCAGGATCGCAAGGCCCACTGCCATCTCGATGACACCCACCACGTGCATGAACGTCGCCCCGCTCATCGGAAGCAACGCCTCGATCTTCGGGCTCAAATACATACCCCAGTCGGCGAGCAGGTTGAAGAACTTGTCGAGACCCGCCAGGAATGGCCCTAGCCCCAGGCCGATCCGGAGCGCCCACCATGCGGAGTTGAGCCCCTTCGTCATCGTCATTGCACGCCTCCTACCCTGATGGAGTCGTGAGGACCTCCAGCGTGACACGTTTTTTCACAGGAACAGGATACCCGTGTACTTCGTCCCGATCAGCGAGAGAATTCTGCTGATGGGCGCCGAGCGAGTTCAATGAGACCGAGCCCTCTTGGAGCAGGCCTTCGAGCCGTTGCCGCCGCGCTGCTGGCCGGAGCCGCACGCGCGCAGGACGCCGAGCAACAGGAGGAGGAGCCGCGCTTCGAGGAGGCGGTGGACGTGGAGGCGGAGCTGCCAGCGCTGCCGCCGGCGAGTGGCGTCGTCACGCGCATCCCCGCCTCGGTGATGGACGTGCCCGCCAGCATCGCGGTCGTGCCGCGAAGCTTGCTGGACCAGCAGCAGGCCTTCGTCCTGAGTGACGCCCTCAAGGACGCTTCCGGGGTGAACGTGGGCACAGGGTTCGGGGTGTTCGACTTCTTCGTCGTTCGCGGCTTCGATTCGCTTTCGAGCGGCCTGGTCCTGACGGACGGCGTCCCGGAGCCCGAGTCGACGTTCTATCCCCTGTACAACGTTCGCCAGGTCGAGGTCGTCAAGGGGCCGAGCGCGTTCCTCTACGGCGCCAACCCGCTGGCCGGGGCCGTTCAGATCGTTCGCAAGCAGCCCCAGCCGAAGCGCTTCGCCGATCTCTCCGTGGTCTACGGCCGCTTCGATACGTTCGCCGGGACTCTCGATGCGAACGCGGCCACCGCCGAAGGAGACGTGGAGTTCCGGCTCAACGGGACCTACCAGGGGACGGACAGCCATCGGGATCTGGCCAAGGGATCCATCGGCGCGATCAACCCGGCCGTCACATGGCGTCCCGACGCGGCCACGCGCGTGGCGGTCAACTTCGAGTACGTGCGCAGCGAGTGGCCGCCCGATACGGGCATCCCCTTCGTCGGCGCGTCGGGCAGCACGCTGGCGCCGGTGGCGCGCTCGGTCTCGTATCAGTCGCCGCTAGACGGGTCCGACCAGGACGTCTATCGCGTCCGCGTCGAAGGGGAGCGGAAGCTCGGCGAGCGCGTGACGCTCCGCAACCGCCTCTACTACACCGACCTCGCATGGGACAGCACCGGAACGCTGCTCGCGGGCGTCTTCCCCGGTCCCGGGGGGCGTGACCTCGTCGCGCGCACGCTCACGCGCCTCGACGATCGCCAGAAGCTGCTCGGGGACCAGCTCGAGGTGCTGGCTCGGTTCAAGACAGGGGGCATCGGCCACGACCTGCTCCTGGGCATCGAGCTGAGCCGGCTGACGGATCGCTTCGTCCAGGAAGTGGGCCTCCTGCCGCCGCTCGACCTCCTCGACCCTTCGGAGACGGCGCCGCCCCCAGTCCTGCCGCTTCCCCAGTTCGGCCTGCAGGGCGACGCTCGGAGCCGGATCGTCGCGCCCTACCTGGTCGATCGGCTGGCGCTCTCGAAGAAGCTGCAGGCCTTCGTGGGGAGCCGCCTGGACACGCTGGACTACGAGGAGCCACAGAGCGCCACCGAGCGCAACGAAACCCGCCTCGATCCGCTCCTGGGGCTCGTCTTCGCGCCGAGCGACGTGCTGGCGCTGCATGCGAGCTGGGGCACCGCGTTCGCACCTCCCTCGTCGCTGGTCGTGGGACCGCGGGAGCCCGAGTACAGCCGACAGCTGGAGGCCGGCGCGAAGCTCAAGTTCCTGGGCGGCAAAGCCTATGCTGGACTGGCCGTCTACCAGCTCGAGCGCGACAACATCGCGATACCCGACGCGACGGGGCTGACTCGGCAGGACGGCGATCAGCGCTCGCGCGGCGTCGAGCTGGACGTCTCGTCGGAGCTCGCGAAGGGCTGGTTGGCCTACGCAACGTACGCCTTCACCGACGCCGAGCTGCTTCGATTCTCCGAGATCGTGCCCCTTCAGCCGCCCGACTTCATCGTCGTGGACCGCGCCGGGAACCGCGGCCCGTTCGCGCCGCGGCACCTGTTCGGACTGTGGACCTCGCGCCGCTTCGACAACGGGTTCGGCCTCTCACTCGGCTTGCGCGCGGTCAGCGATCAATTCGTCTCCGAGGACAACCGCTACTGGATCGACGGCTATGCAACGCTGGACGCGGGGATTTCCTATGAAGCGAAGCCGGCACGCTTCAGCATGAACGTCAAGAACCTCACCGGCACCGAGTACGAGACCCGCGGCTTCGGCGGCGTCTCGGCGATCCCGGCGCGACCCTTCGAGCTGGTCTGCCGCGTGGAGTTCTCGGTCGGCTCGCGCTAGCGACCTCGCGGTAGACTCGAGCTTTCGAAGCCAGGAGGCGCCATGCGTCCTAACCTCCTCGTGGTCGTGCTTCTCGCATGGGTGGCGTCGACCGCGTCGGCCGAAGGGCCGCCGCCACCGCCGGCGGAGGACGACGCCGCGATCCGCGCCCACTTCGCGGCCTTCGACGAGGCCTTCGCGAGAAGCGACGCAGCCGGCGTCGCAGCCACCTACGCCGAGGACGCGGACGTGGTCCGCCCGGGTCAGCCCGCCGTGGTCGGCCGCGCTGGAATCGAGCGCTTCTACCGCGAGATGTTCGGCGGCCCGATGAAGGGCGTGCGGAAGGGCGGAACGGTGGACCGGATCCGGCGGGTCACGCCGACGTTGGCCGTCGTCGACAGCTCCTATACCCTCGACCGCGATGAGCCACCGCTCCACGCCCGCGGTGCGTCGATCACCGTCCTCGAGAAGCGACAAGGGCGCTGGACGGCGATCCTGTCGCGCAGCTACCGCCTACCCGAGTCCGCGGGCTCGACCCGACCCTGAGGCGTCCGTCCGATCCAACGGACGTCCGCCGGTCGCTCATGCAATAAGAGGTTAAGCTGCGTCGCCCGGGCGGCGGCCTGGGGTATAAGAAGTCGAACGTGGAATCGACACTCGTCGCGAGCTCCGCCCGATCACGCAGCGCCGTCGATGCCTGGGTCCGCGAGGTCGTGGCGTGGCACTTCGACCCCGAGACGGGAACGCCGTTCTGGCTCGACTTCGCCGAGCGCGCCGGTTGGGATCCGCGCCGGGAGATCCGGAGCTACGAGGACCTGGACCGCTTCGGCTCGTTCCAGGACGAGTGGTTGCGCGGAGGTCCAGTGCGCCGCTGGGTGCCGAAGGGCCTCGCGCAGGCGCCCGTCTACGTGTTCGAGACCGGCGGCTCGACGGGTGTGCCCAAGTCCCGCATCAACGTCGAGGACTTCCGCCTCGACTACTCGATGTTCAGCGACACGCTTCCAGACGCTTTCTTCCCGAGGGGGGCCGACTGGCTGCACGTCGGCCCCTCGGGCCCGCGGCGCCTTCGGCTTGCCGTCGAGCACCTGTGCCAGGTGCGAGGCGGTATCTGCTTCATGGTGGACCTCGACCCGCGCTGGGTCGTCAAGCTCGTCAAGATGGGCGAGCTGGCGATGATGGAGCATTACAAGCGCCATGTCATCGACCAGGCGCTGACCCTGCTGAAGGCCCACGACGGGATCAGGTGCTTGTTCACGACGCCGAAGCTGCTCGAGGCGCTCTGCGAGCGCGCCTCCCTGAAGAAGCTCGGCATCACCGGTGTGTTCTGCGGCGGCACCGAGATGACGCCGCAATTCCATCGTTTCGCGGTGGAGGAGCTGCTCGAGGGCGCCTACTTCGCCCCGACCTACGGAAACACGTTGATGGGCCTCGCGGTGCACAAGCCGCGCGGGCCCGACGACCCGTGGGACATCATCTACTATCCGCCCGCGCCGCGCGCCATGATCGAGGTCGTCGACGCCGACCGGCCGGACCGCCTCGTGGAATACGGAGGCACGGGCCGCGTGCGGCTCACGACGCTCACGAAGGAGTTCTTCATGCCGCGCTTCCTGGAGCGCGACGAAGCCGAGCGCGAGCCGCCGTGCGCCCTGTACCCGTGGGACGGCGTTCGAAACGTCCGCCCCTTCTCGCGCCTGCAAGCTGCCGTGGTCGAGGGGGTCTACTGATGCTGCACCTGCCCATCCTGCGACGAGGGAGGCCGTACCGCAGCGTCGACGTCGCCCCAGTGCCTCACTTCCGGACCAGGCAGGCGTTCGTCGGCTTGAGCCAGGCGAATACGGGCCTGGTGAGCCGCGACCTCCTTCCCGAGTCGCAGGCCGCGATGCGCGCGTCGCTGGCTGCCTCTTCGACGCGGCAGTTGCTCGAGCTGTGCCGGAAGGCTGCGGTCTCCTTCACCGAGGACACGCTGCCCGCGGGCGACGCACCGCAGGCTCCCGAGGACTACGTTCGGCAGCTCTCGGCCACCACCGGCCTGCCGCACGTCCTGGTGCGGCGCAACATGGAGAAGATCCGCGGCGTCATGGCCGGCATGGAGAACGTGCTCGCCGGATTGACGCGCGATCTCGACCTCGGGGTCCTCGACCGGGGCCTCGGCGAGGCGGGTGGCCACGCGCTGAGCTTCGTGCCCCGCTCGCCCACGCTGGGCGTCGTGCTGCCGAGCAACTCGCCTGGCGTGCACTCGCTGTGGGTCCCGGCGATCGCGCTCAAGGCCGCTCTCGTGCTGAAGCCGGGGAGCGCCGAGCCCTGGACGCCCTATCGTCTGATCCAGGCGTTCCTCGCCGCGGGCGCGCCGGCCGAGGCCTTCGGCTTCTACCCGACGGATCACGCGGGCGCGGGTGAGATCCTGCGCCGTTGTGGCCGCGGCATGGTGTTCGGCGATGTCGCTTCGACGCGGGCCTGGCAAGGGGATCCACGCGTCGAGGTCCACGGCCCGGGCTACAGCAAGGTGCTGCTCGGACCGGACGCCGCCGACGACTGGCCGCGCCACCTGGAGGTGATGGTCTCGTCGATCGTCGAGAACGGCGGCCGCTCCTGCGTCAACGCGTCCGGCGTGTGGGTCACGCAGAACGCCGCCGAGATCGCCGAGGGCCTCGCGTCTCGCCTGGCGACGATCGTCCCGCGCTCCGAGGACGACCCGGAGGCGCAGCTCGCGCCCTTCGCCAACCCCGAGGTCGCCCGCCACATCTCGGCGCTGATCGACCGCGACCTCGAGACGCCCGGCGCCGTCGATGTCACGGCGCGACACCGGGGCGGCGGCCGGGTCGTCGAGTGGGAAGGATCGACCTACCTGCTGCCGACGGTCGTGCTCTGCGACGCTCCCGAGCACCCGCTGGCGAACCGCGAGTTCCTGTTCCCGTTCGCCGCTGTGGTTCCCGTCGCGCCCGAACAGGTCCCGGCCGCGCTGGGGCCGACGCTCGCCGTCACGGCGATCACCGAGGACCCGGCGCTCCTGAGCCGGATCCTGGCCTCGCCCCTGCTGCACCGCTTGAACCTCGGCCCCTCGCCGACATGGCAGGTGAGCTGGGACCAGCCGCACGAAGGGAACCTGTTCGAGCACCTCTACGCGCGGCGCGCGCTGCACGTGCGGCCCGGAGCGGCCTGAGGTGCGGATCCTGCAGATCACCGCCGGCGCCGGCGGCATGTACTGCGGGAGCTGTCTCCGCGACAACGCCCTGGCCGCCGAGCTGCTCGCTCGCGGCCATGACGTGAGCCTGCTGCCCGTTTACACGCCGACCCTGACCGACGAGCGCAACGTGAGCGATGGCCGTGTCTTCTTCGGGGGCATCAGCGTGTACCTGGAGCAGCACGTGCCGCTGCTGCGCCGGACGCCGGCGATCCTCGACGCGCTCTGGGACCTGGCGCCGGTCATCAGGGCGGCGACCGGCCGCGGCGTGTCCGTGGATCCGCGCTCCCTCGGCGCGCTGACCGTCTCGACCTTGCGCGGCGAGGCGGGCTTCCAGGCCAAGGAGTTCCGAAAGCTCCTCGGCCACCTCGAACGGCAGCCTGCCTACGACCTGCTGGTGCTTCCGACCTCGCTCCTGATCAGCCTGGCGCCGCCGCTGAAGCGGGTTCTGGAGCGTCCGATCGTCTGCACGCTTCAGGGTGAAGACCTCTTTCTCGATGGCCTCGGCGAACCTCACCGGACGGAGTCGAAGGGCCTCATCCGCCGCCACGCCGCGCACGTGGACGGCTTCGTTGCGACGAGCGAGAGCTATGCGGCATACATGGCCTCATACCTCGGCCTGCGCCGCGAGGTCGTGCACACCGTGCCGATCGGCATCACCCTCGACGGCCACGACGCCTCGCCGCGGGAGACAGCGCGCGTCTTCACCCTCGGCTATTTCGCGCGCGTGGCGCCGGAGAAGGGACTCCAGCTCCTTGCGGAGGCGTACCGCATCCTGCGGCGCGAGCGCGGCCTCGGCGCTGCACGTCTCGAGGTCGCCGGGTACCTCGCTCCCGAGCATAAGCCGTACCTCGAACAGATCCAGCGCCGGCTCGGCGACGCGGGGCTGCGCGACGAGTTCGCCTACCACGGGGCGCTCGACCGGAAGGCCAAGATCGCGTTCCTGCGACGGCTCGACGTCTTCTCGGTCCCGAGCCCCCACGCCGAGCCGAAGGGCCTCTACGTGCTGGAGGCGCTCGCCAACGGCGTGCCCTGTGTGCAGCCGAGGCACGGCGCCTTCCCGGAGATCCTGGAGAAGACCGGTGGGGGAGTGCTGTTCACGCCCGACGCCCCCGCGGAGCTGGCCGACCAGATCCTCGGCCTGGCTCGCGACCCGCAACGCGCGGCCCGCCTCGGGCAACAGGGCGCGGCTGGAGTCCGGCGTCACTTCTCCTCCGCCTGGATGGCCGAGCGGACGCTCGAAGTGTACGGCGGCGTGCTTCGCGGCGATCGCCAGCCAGCCACGGCGCTCGCGGGAGCCTGAGGCCGACCCTGCTCCACGTCGAGTCTCTCCGCAAGGAGTACGCGACGCCTCGGGGCCCGCTGAGCGTTCTGGACGCGATCTCGTTCTCGAAGGGCCCCGGCGAGTCGCTCTGCGTCATGGGGCCGTCCGGCAGCGGCAAGAGCACGCTGCTGCACATCCTCGGCACGCTCGACACCCCCACGGCGGGCCGCGTCACATTCGATGGCAAGGATCCCTTCGCGCTCGGGGACCGCGCGCTGGCGGCGTTCCGAAGCCGTGAGATCGGCTTCGTGTTCCAGGACCACTGCCTGCTGGCGCAGTGTTCGGCCCTGGAGAACGTGCTGGTTCCCACCCTCGTGGCCGCCGCCCCGGGGGGACACGAGGCGCGGGCCCGCGAGCTGCTCGCGCGCGTGGGGCTCGGCGACCGCCTCGACCACCGCCCGGCCGAGCTGTCGGGCGGCGAGAAGCAGCGCGTGGCCCTGGCGCGGGCACTGGTGCTGAAGCCGCGCCTGCTGCTGTGCGACGAGCCCACCGGAAACCTGGATGCGGCCTCCGCCGAAGCGGTGGCCAGCCTGCTGCTCGAGCTGTTCGCCAGGGACGCGTCGATCCTCGTCCTGGTGACCCACAGCGAGGCGCTGGCGCGACACTTCCCCGACCGCCGGCGGCTGGTCGAGGGGCGATTCGAGTCCGTCCAAGGGATCCTCGGGACGGCGAATCGCGATCATGGATGATCGTGCGTGCAGTGGAACCCGGACCTCGGAGGCTGGCAGCTCGAGGACCGCTTGCGCAGCGGCGAGGCTCGACCCTGAAGGCCGTCAACCAGCAAGCCGACAAGCTTTCCGCCCTGGCGTGCGCTCGTTCGGAAGGCACGCAAGCCGATGATCAGGGAGGGCTTCCTCGAGGCCCTTCGTGGCAAGCGTTGGAGATCACCACCGCTGGGCGGCGCGCCGCCGAGCAGGCCGCTCTGCCCGAGGGCGGGTCGGGCGCCCAGCGCTAGAATGGGAGAATCATGGCTGAGCAGAACAAGCTCCCCGACGTCGATGCGTTGCGAGGTATCCTGCTCCGTCAGAAGGACGATCCGGACGAGCACGACCTGGGCCTTATTCGCGAGCGCCTGGGCTGGACCCCCGAGCAGCGGCTCGAGGCAAACGCGGCCTTTCTTCGCTTCTACTTCGCCGCTCGCCCACAGGGGCCTTTGATCGACGGCTAGTGAGTGCCTGCCCTTCAGGCTGACGAGATTTTCGTGGCTCTGGAGAGGCATGGAGTTCGCTACGTGGTCATTGGCGGGATGGCGGCAGTCTTGCACGGATCACCACTGCCCACCTTGGACGCCGACATCTGTCCCGACGCTAGGCCGGACAATCTCGAGAGGTTGGCCGCGGTACTGCGTGAGGTGGGTGCCAGGATTCGGACGCCGGACGTCCCCGAGGGCTTGCCTTTCCAATGCGATGCCCGCTTTCTCGGCGGAATGCGTCTGCTCAATCTGGTGACGCGCTTTGGAGATCTGGACTTGTCCTTCGTACCCGCCGGCACGAATGGCTTCGACGATCTGAGGCGTGGTGCGGTCGGTATGCAGATCAAGGAGCAGACCGTGCTCGTCGCCGCGCTCGTGGATGTCATTCGCTCCAAGGAGGCCGCAAATCGCCCCAAGGATCGACGCACGCTTCCGGTCCTGCGTCAGCTGCTCGAGGAGATTCGGAGGCGTCAGGGCTGAGGGGCGCGGCCGCGTCGACCGCAAACCTATTGATTGGATCCCGCTGAATGCGTACCTGGACCCTTCTCCGCCGCAGCTTGAGCCATTACTGGCGGACCAACCTCGCGGTCGTGCTTGGCGTCGCGACCGCGACCGCCGTTCTCGCGGGCGCGCTGGCCGTGGGGGACTCGGTGCGCGAGAGCCTCGCTCGGAGCGCTCTGCAGCGTCTCGGCAGGGCCACGCACGCGGTGGAATCCACGCGCTTCTTCCGGGAGGACCTGGCGGCGGAGGTCGGCGAGCGCCTCGGCGGATCCGGAGCGCCGCTCATGGCACTGCCTGGGCTCGCCGCGGATGCGTCGAGCGGAAGGCGCGCGGGCGACATCCTCGTCTACGGCGTCGATGCGCGTTTCTGGTCCTTGCACGCGCTGCCCGATCCGGACCTGAAGGGCCGCGAGGCCCTTCTGAGCGAGGCGCTGTGGTCCGAGCTCGGCTCCGCGGCGGGAGCGAGCGTGCTGCTGCGACTCGAGTCGGAATCGGAGGTCCCCGGCAGCAGCCTGTTCGGAACGCGCGACGCACCCGCCCACAGCCTTCGTGTCACGGCCCGCGGCGTCCTGGCGCGCGCGAGGCTCGGCGACTTCGCGCTCCGGCCGGCACGGGACGAGGTTCGAGCCGCGTTCGTGCCGCTGTCCTTGCTCCAGCGTAGCCTCCATGTCCCCGGACGCGTGAACACGGCGCTGCTCGCGGCTCCTGGCGACGACGACGCCCGCCTCGGCGCGACGCTCCGCGAAGGCGTGAGGCTCGAAGACCTCGGGCTTCGGTTTCGCGTGCTGGAGTCGGCAGCCGCGCTGCAGCTCGACTCGACGAGCGCGCTCCTGGACGATGCGACGGCCCGGGCGGCGCGCGGCGTGGCCGCGGCCCACGGGTTTCAGGTGACAGAGGCGCTCACCTACCTCGCCAACACCATCCGCAGCGACACCCGCGAGCTGCCGTACGCGCTGGTCGCGGCGCTCGACGACGATGCGCTCCAGACGCTCGCCCGGCGCGATCTTCCGAGCGACGGAGATGCGCTCCTGCTGAACGAATGGGCTGCGGCGGATCTCGACGCCGCGCCCGGGCAGGGCCTCGAACTCGACTACTACGTGTGGCGAGAGAAAGGCGAGCTCGCGACGCTCGGCGCGTCGTTCCGCCTCGCCGGCGTCCTGCCCATCTCAGGTCTCGCCGCCGATCGCGACCTCGTCCCGGAGTATCCCGGGATCACGGACGCGCCTCGGCTATCCGACTGGCAGCCGCCGTTTCCGATCGACCTCCGGCGCATTCGTCGGCGGGACGAGGACTACTGGGATCGCTATCGCACCACACCCAAGGCATTCGTGTCCCTGAGGAAGGCCCAGGAGCTCTGGGGCCATCGCCTGGGCCGGCTCACCGCGATGCGCTTTCGTGCGGAGCCCGGTGTCGACCTCCCCGCGGTCGGCGCGCGCTTCGCCGAAGGCCTTCGCGCCGCTCTGACGCAGCCGGGAGCCGCGCTCGCTGCCGGCCCTGCCAGGATCCGCGTCGAGAACGTGCGCGCGGCCGCCCTGAGGGCGGCGCGGGGATCCACCGACTTCGGCGAGTACTTCGCGTACTTCAGCGTCTTCCTCGTGGCCGCGGCGCTGCTGCTGGCGGCGCTGTTCTTCCGGCTCGGCATCGAGCAGCGGCAGCGCGAAGTCGGACTGCTGTGCGCCCTCGGCTTCTCGGCCGCGCGTCTGCGCACGCAGTTCCTCGGCGAGGGCGCGGCGCTCGCGGCGGTGGGCGGGCTGCTCGGCGCCGCGGGTGCGGTCGTGTACGCCGCGCTCGTGCTGTGGGGCCTCCGTTCGCTCTGGTCCGATCTGCTACCGACGAGCGAGCTCACCCTGCACGTGGCGCCGCGCTCGCTCGCGCTCGGCGCTCTCGGTGCGGTCGTCGCCGGCGTGCTTGCGATCGTGTGGACGCTGCGCGACGTGCAGCGCCTCTCGGTGCGAGCGTTGCTCTCGGGATCCCGCGAGGT
>DATFEN010000123.1:0-4018 GCA_035251085.1 Vicinamibacteria bacterium
AGCGACTGCTCGCCGGGCGCCCATGCACGACCCAGCTGCCGCCGGACCTCCCCCTCGTGAAGGTGGATGCGCTGCTCCTGGAACAGGTCCTGGTCAACCTCGTCGAAAACGCGCTCAAGTACACGCCGGCTGGCTCGGCGATCCGGATCGCCGCACGAGCGGAGGACGCCGAGACGATCCTGGTCGAGGTGCGCGACGAAGGGCCGGGCTTGCCGCCGGGAACCGAGGAGCGCGTATTCGAAAAGTTCCGGCGCGAGGAGCGCGGACGCGGCGGGTTCGGACTGGGCCTGGCCATCTGCCGCGCGATCGTGGTCGCGCACGGCGGTCGAATCCGGGCCGAGAACCTCCCAGGCCACGGAGCCGCATTCAGCTTCACGCTGCCTCTGGAATCCACACGCCCGGAGCTCCCCGAGGAGGCCCTTGAACGCGAGGCCTGACGCTGCTGACGCGCCGAGAGCGGCCGTCGTGCTCGTCGTCGAGGACGAGCCTCAGGTCATGCGCTTCCTGCGCGCGGCGCTGCCGGGGCACGGGTACTCGATCGTCGAGGCGACGACGGGCGCCCAGGCGATCGTCGAGGCTTCGACCCGCGGACCGGACCTCGTCCTGCTCGACCTGGGCCTGCCCGACATGGACGGGATCGAGGTCACGCGCCGCTTGCGCGAGTGGTCGGCCGTGCCCGTCATCGTCCTGTCGGCCCGTGGCGAGGAGAAGGACAAGATCGAAGCCCTCGATGCCGGCGCCGACGACTACCTGACGAAGCCCTTCGCGGCCGGCGAGCTGCTCGCCCGCATGCGGGTCGCGCTGCGTAACGCAGCCCGGCGTGGCCAGGAGCCGGATGCGGTGTTCGAGGCCGGAGAGCTGCAGGTGGACCTGGGGGCGCGGCGGGTGTTCGCGAACGGCGCGGAGGTCCGCCTGACCCGGACCGAGTACCGTCTTCTCGCGACCTTGGTGAAACATGCCGGCAAGGTCCTGACCCACCGGCAGCTGCTCCGCGAGGTCTGGGGCCCCGGATCGGTCGACCAGTCCCACTACCTCCGCGTCTACATGGGCCAGCTGCGGCACAAGCTGGAGAAGGATCCGGCGCGACCTCAGATGCTCATGACCGAGACCGGCGTCGGCTATCGCCTGAGGACGGATTGACCCGCGCGCAGCCGTACTCAGCCCTGCGGGCGCGCCTGCTTGGCTGGTACCGCCGCAACCGGCGCGCGCTGCCGTGGCGTCGCACGCACGATCCGTATCGCATCTGGGTGTCCGAGGTGATGCTGCAGCAGACCACGGTGAAGGCCGTCCTGCCTTACTACGAGGCTTTCGTCGAGCGCTTCCCGAGCGTCGAGGCCCTCGCCGCTGCGCGCGAAGAAGACGTGCTGGCGGCCTGGTCCGGCCTGGGCTACTACCACCGCGCGCGGAACCTGCACCGCGGCGCGCGGCACGTCGCGGCGCAGAACGACGGCCGCTTCCCGAGATCGCTCGAGGCCGCCCTCGCGATCCCCGGCGTCGGCCTCTACACCGCGAGCGCGGTGCTGTCGATCGCCTACGACCGGCCGCTTCCAGTGGTCGACGGCAACGTGCGCCGCGTGCTCGCGCGGCTCCTGGCGCTGCGCGGGGCGCGCTGGCGCGCCGACGGCCCATACTACGAGAAGGCCGACGAGCTGCTCGAGCGCGATCACCCGGGCGACTGGAACCAGGCGCTCATGGAGCTCGGCGCCACGGTGTGCACGCCGCGCGACCCGGTCTGTCCCGCATGTCCGCTGCGAAGCGGATGCCAGGCTTTGGAGCAGCGCCTCGTGAACGACTTGCCCGAAGGCAGGCCGCGGCGCGCGGCCGTCGACGTCACCATCGCCGCCGCGGTCGTGGAGAAGGCCGGCAAGATCCTGCTCGTGCGTCGAGCCGAAGGCCGCCTCCTGGGCAGGATGTGGGAGATCCCACAGACGTCCCTCGAGTCGCGGGGCTATCCTGACCTGGTGCGTGAGATACAGGAGAAGGACGGGATCGAGCTCGAGGCCCACGGGCTCGTCGCCCGCGCCCGCCATGCCATCACCTACCGCCGGATCAAGGTCGAGGCGTATCGGGCTCGGTTGCGCCGTGCTCCGCCGGCCGATCCCGACCGCTACGCGTGGGTGACCGCCGAGGATGCGGACGCGCTGCCAACCTCCTCCCTCACGCGAAAGGTGCTGCGGGCGATTCGCGCGCCGCAGCTTCCGCTCGCGCTCGCGGACGAGATCGGGTGAAGCAGTTGTTGAAGCGGCTGGTTCTGCTGGCCCTCGTGGCGGCGGCCGCCGGCGCGGTGCTGGCCTGGCCCCGCATCAACCTGGTCGAGACCGGCAAGACCCCCGAATACCCCGAGCTCCAACCGAAGGAGTACGGCGCGAGCGTCGAGAGGGTCACGAAGGCCGTCAAGGCGGCCATTGCTGCGCTTCCACGCTGGCGGCTCGTCGGCGAAGGCGCCGGCCCGGCCGGCGCCGAGATCCAGGCGGCCCACTCGACGCTCGTCCGGCTCGAGTACGACGTCACCGTCCGGATCCGCCGTGACAAGGGCCGCACGCAGGTCAGCGTGAGGTCCAAGTCGCGGTCGCTGGCGTGGGACTTCGGCCAGAACGCCCGCAACATCCGCGAGCTGCTGGCCGCCCTCGATCGCGCGTTATAGACTTCCGGTGTTTCGATGGCCTGCCTGTTCTGCGAGATCGTGGTCGGGCGCATCCCGGCGAAGAAGGCGTTCGAGGACGACGATCTGCTCGCGTTCCATGACATCAACCCTCAGGCCCCGACCCACGTGCTGGTCGTCCCGAAGCGCCACATCACGAGCCTGGCCGACCTCGAGCCGGGCGACGACGCCCTGGTCGGGTCGATGGCGAGGCGCGCCAAGGAGCTTGCGCGGGAGCTGGGCCACGCCGAGCGCGGCTTCCGCCTGGTCATGAACGCGGGCGCCGACGCGGGCTACAGTGTCTACCATATCCACCTGCACCTGCTCGGAGGCCGCCGCCTCGGCTGGCCCCCGGGCTGACGGAGATGCGTTGAGCGAGCTGCCCAGGGGTATTCCCGAGCCGACGGAGGTTGCCGGCCGCTACCAGGTCGTCCAGAAGCTGGGAGCGGGCGCCTTCGGGACCGTGTACAAGGCCAAGGACAAGATCCTCGGCCGCATGGTCGCGATCAAGACCATCCGCATGGAGGGCCTTGCGGCCGCCGCGGCCGGGGTCGAGGAGATGGTGGCGCGCTTCGAGCGCGAGGCGCGGGTCTCGGCCCAGCTCAAGCATCCGAACATCGTCACGATCTACGACGTCGGCCAGTCGGAGGGCCTCTCCTACCTGGCGATGGAGTTCATCGACGGCGTGGGTCTGGACAAGATCATCGCCCAGGCGGGGCGGCTGCCCGTGGAGCGCGTGGCGTCGATCGGCGCGCAGGTGGCCGACGCGCTCGACTTCGCCCACAAGAACGGCGTGGTGCACCGCGACATCAAGCCCGCGAACATCATGATCGAAGCGGGCGACCGCGTGAAGGTGACGGACTTCGGCATCGCCAAGGCCACGGACTCGGGCGAGCACCTGACCGTCACCGGGAGCCTGCTGGGGACGCCCTCCTACATGAGTCCGGAGCAGGCGCGCGGGCAGGAGCTCGACGGGCGCAGCGACCTGTTCTCGGTCGGCTGCGTGCTGTACGAGATGGTGACCGGCCGCAAGGCGTTCCGCGGCGAGTCGATCACGGCCTTGCTGTTCAAGATCATCACCGAGGAGCCGCCGCCGCTTCGCGAGGCGCAGGTCAACATCCCCGACGCTCTCGAGCACGTGATCCTGAAGGCGCTCTCCAAGGGCCAGGACAGCCGCTACGCGAGCGGCGCGGAGCTGCGGGCGGAGCTGCTGGCGCTGACGCAGCCGGGCTCGTTGCCCACGCTGCGACAGTCCGAGATGGCCACGGCGAAGCAGGGGCCGATCGCGGAGACGGTCGTGAACGCGCCGCCGCCGACCCGGGTGGCCGCGGCTCAGCCCGCTCCGAGTCCCCGGCCCGCGCCTCCCCCGCCGCCGCT
>DATFEN010000162.1:0-4845 GCA_035251085.1 Vicinamibacteria bacterium
AGCGGCGCGGCTCCGAATATGCCCTCACGCTGCGGACGCCCGAGGGGACGGAGACCTTCACGAGCGAGCGGGTCGTGAACGCGGCGGGACTCGAGGCCGACACGGTCGCGGCGCTCGCCGGCATCGACGTCGACGCGGCCGGCTACCGGCTCCACTGGTGCAAGGGCAGCTACTTCTCCGTCGCCCCTCGAAAGGCGCGGCTCGTGTCGCGGCTCGTTTATCCGGTGCCGGGAGCCGTCAGCCTCGGGCTCCACGCGGTGGTGGACGTGGCGGGCGGCCTCAAGTTCGGGCCCGACGCCCACTACCTCGGCGAGCGACGCCTGGACTTCAGCGTCGACCCGACGCGCCGCGCGGTGTTCGCGGAGGGCGTTCGGCGCCTGGTCCCCGCGATCGAGGCTGAGGACTTGAGCCCCGATACGGCGGGCATCCGCGCCAAGCTCCAGGGCCCGGGCGAAGGTTTTCGCGATTTCGTGGTGCGCGACGAGAGCGATCGCGGCCTGCCCGGCCTGGTGAGCCTCGTGGGCATCGACTCTCCGGGCCTGACGTCCGCGCTCGCGATCGCCGAGCACGTGGACGCGTTGCTCGCGTGAGCCCGCGGACCCCCGTCGACGGCCTCGTCGTGCCACCCATGCTGCTCCTCATCGCCCGGGAGCTCGCCCTCTACGATCCGACCCGGGAGCTCGCCTTGGGTTCTCCACCAGCACAGCATCTTCGAGCGCGCACCGGTCGCCAGCGCGGCGGCGCTGGCGACAGCGGCGCCGATCGTCGGCCCGCCCGCGACCGGACACGCGGTGGCGCTGCCGGTGTCGCTATTCCTGCTGGCGGGCCTGTGCCATCGCGGCAGCTAGCGCGTGTGGGGATTCGGTGAGATCGAGCCTTCGGCCGCGTGGACCGGCTCGAACCCGAACACCCAGGGCTTCGACGTATCCACGCTGACCCGGACCGCCTTCATCTCGGGCCAGCCATAGACCTGCAGGCGGGTGATGTTGGGATGGCTGACCTCCGGCTTGTCCAGGTCCAGCTTGGTGAGCGGGCGATCGATCGTGAACTCGTGATAGTGGCCGTGGACGATAAGGACCTGACCGTCGAAGGCCGACGCCTCCGCCATGATCGCCTGCAGGATGGCTTCGAACGGGCCGCCCTCGTAGCGCAGCTTCTCGTCGAAAGGATTGGAGTGGAACGCGAGGACCACGGCGCGGTGCTTCGCCTCCCGGGCCGTGGCGAAGGCCGCCTTCAGCCACGCGGCGTTGGCCTGCTCGCGCCGGACGAACTCGCGCCAGTACTTCTCCACGCGGAGCTCCTGGTTGTTGTAGGTCCCGACCATGTTGAGCGTGGCGAAGGTCGCCCCTCCATGGGTCCAGCGCGCGTTCTCGGCGAACTCGGAGAAGCCGCCTCCGGCGTCGGCCTGGCGCACCAGCGGCATGCGGGTTCCACCCATGCTGCGCGGCTCGGCGAAGAACACCCGACGCATCAGGGCGAGGACCTCGGTCGGGTCCGCGCTGCCGCGGTTCTCCTTCCAGCAGTCGGCCCACTCGTTGTTCCCCGGGGCGTAGAACACGGGGCCGGCGAAGCTGTCGAAGAAGGCGCGCTGGCTCTGCTGGAAGGCCGTCCCGCAGTCGCCGACGCCCTTGGTGTCGCCGACGTGGATCGAGAAGGCCGGACGCGCCTCGTTGATGGCCCGTATCAGGCGCTCGTAGAGCGGGTTGTCCGCGGGAATCGCGTACGTCGTGTCGCCGAGGGCCACGAAGCCGAACGGCTCGCTCGCGGCGCCTGCCGACGCCAGCGCGAGGTTGGCGGCGGTGAACACGAGAGGAAGGCGACGCCGGCTCATACAGGTTCCTCCAACACCGCCGCCCCCGTCATGATCGCGACCGCCTGCGACATCGAGTGCGAGGCGGGAGTCACGACGCCGGCGCAGCGGCCGAGGCGCTGGATATGGATGCGGTCCGCGACCTCGAAGACGTGGGGCATGTTGTGGCTGATCAGGATCACGCCCAGCCCGCGCTCGCGGAGCCTCTTGACCATCGCCAGCACCTGGTTCGACTCCTTGACGCCGAGGGCGGCCGTGGGCTCGTCGAGGACAACGACCCTGCTGCCGAAGGCGGCCGCGCGGGCGACGGCCACCGCCTGCCGCTGCCCGCCTGAGAGTGTCTCCACCGCCTGGTTCATGTCCTGGATGGTGCCGATGCCGAGGTCAGCGAGGCTGCGTGCCGCCGCCATCCGCATCGCCCGCTTGTCGAGCTTCCTGAAGAGCCTGCCGAGGATCCCCGAGGAACGCCGCTCCCGGCCCAGGAACAGGTTCGTCGCGATGTCCAGCGCCGGCGCGACCGCGAGGGTCTGATAGACGGTCTCGATGCCCGCCTCCCGGGCATCCTGCGGCCGCTTGAAAGCGACGGCGCGACCATCCAGCAGGATCTCACCCAGGTCGGGCGCGAGCGCCCCGGTGAGGCACTTGATAAGCGTGGACTTCCCGGCGCCGTTGTCGCCGATGACGCCCAGGATCTCGCCGGGGTAGAGCTGGAGATCGACGCCGTCGAGACCGACGACACGGCCGAAAGCCTTGACGAGGCCCCGCGCCTCCAACACGGGTGTCCGCGGCGTCCTCACCCGCGCACCTTTCGGATCCACTGGTCGATGGCGACCGCCAGGATCACCAGCAGGCCGACTGCCATCACCCGGTACTGGTCGTCCACCCGCGCGAAGGACAGCCCGCTGCGGAGGACGCCAACCGTGAGCGCTCCGAGCAGCGCGCCGACGAGCGATCCGCGCCCGCCGAAGAGGCTCACGCCGCCGATCACGACGGCGGTGATGCTCTCCAGGTTGGCCTCGGCGATGGCGTTGGGGCTCGCGGCTCCCGCGCGGCCGATGAGCACCCACGCGGCGAGGCCGTCGATGAGGCCCGCGAGGGCGTACACGCCAACCAGGACGGCGTTCACCCGGATGCCGGCCAGCCGCGCCGCTTCGGCGTCGTCGCCCACGGCGTACACGTGCGTCCCCCAGGCGGTCTGGCTCAGCGCGAAGCTCAGGACCGCGTAGAGGACGAGCACCAGGAGCACACCGAGCGTGATCCGGAAGGGGCCGACGGGAAACGTGGCGCCCATCTGGTTCAAGAGCGGGGGAAGCCGGCTCTCGGGGATGCTCTGACCCTGGGAGTAGAGCAGCCCGAGGGCGGTGAAGACGCCGAGCATCCCGAGCGTCGCGATGAACGGGGGTAGCTTCGCCTTCGCCACGAGGAGGCCGTTGAGCGTTCCAGCGACGACGCCGAGCAGGATTCCGGCGGCGAGGGCGAAGGGCGCGGGCACGCCCTGGTCGGCGGCCAGCGTCGCCATCACCATCATGGAGAGGATCGTGATCGCGCCGACCGAGAGGTCGATGCCGGCCGTGAGGACCACGAGGGTCTGGCCGGCGGCGAGGGCGGCGATGACCGCGACCTGCTGAAGGACCAGGGAGAGCGAGGTGGGGGAGGCGAACCGCGGGTGCACCATGGCGAAGGCCGCGATCGCGAGCAGGAGGACGAGGGCCGGAGCGATCGCCGGCGACGCGTGGAGCGCCCGCTGAGCGCGCTCGAGCGGGCCGAGCGGACGGCGGGCCAGTTCCTCGGCCGTGTGGACGGGCGGCATCATCCCCAGCACTGGGCCAGGCCCTGGCCCGTGTCGATGCTCTCGAGACCAGGAACGGGCTGGTCGGTGACGAGGGCCACTCCGGTGTCGAAGAAGGCGAGGCCGGCCGAGGTGTGCGGCGTGGCGCCTCCCATTGCGATCCGGGCGATCGCCTCCACCCCCATCGCCGCCATCCTCAGCGGGTACTGCTGGGCCGTGGCGCCGACGATCCCCTCTTTCACGAGCTTTACTCCCGCGCAGCCGCCGTCCACCGAGACGATCAGCACGCCCTTCTCCCTGCCAGCAGCCTGCAGCGCCTTGAAGGCTCCCAGGGCCGACGGTTCGTTGACCGTGTAGACGATGTTGATCTCGGCGTTGCGCGCGAGGCAGGCTTCCATCGCCGTTCGTCCGCCGTCCTCGGCGCCGAGCGTCGGCTCGCTGCATGCGATCGTATAGGCGCCGTCCGCGTAGCGTCCCTCTCTGGGCTCGTCGCCCTTGCGCTTCGGGTCGGCGGTAGAGATGCCCATGCCGGTCAGGAACCCCTGGTTGCGCTCCACGTCCACGGATACCAGCTTGTCCGCGAAGAGATCGAGCACCGCGATCGTCGCGGCCTTTCCGCGCAGCGTGCCCCGGCTCCAGTGGCCGATCAGCGCGCCGGCCTTGAAGTTGTCCGTCGCGAAGGTGATGTCGACGACCTCGGGCGGGTCGGTCGGGGTGTCGAGGGCGATGACGTAGAGCCCTGCTTCGCGGGCTTTTCGCAGGGCAGCGTTGACGCCAGGGCCGTTGGGCGTGATGAGGATTCCGCGCTCGCCCCGAGCGATCGCGTTCTCGATGGCCTGGACCTGCGTCTCCTCGTCGCCGTCCCGCTTGCCCGCTGCGATCGTCAAGTCGACCTTGTACGTCGCCGCCTCACGCCGCGCGCCCTGCTGCATGGAAACGAAAAATGGGTTCGAGGAATTCTTGGTGATGAGCGAGACGCCGATCTCCTCGCCGCCACGCGCGCACGCAGCCAGAGCGGGAACCAGCAGAATCCAGCGAATCCCCGTGGCCTGCAGAGGTGTAGATCCTACTGCCGTTCTAGAATTCGCTCCCGAGGTGCCCATGAAGATCATCCAGTCGAGCCTGCTGCTGTGCCTCGCGTGTCCGACGTTCGCAGGCGACGCTCCGCCGCTGCTCCTGCAGCATCCTTCGTTGTCCGCAGCCGAGATCGCATTCGACTACGCCGGCGAGATCTGGACCGTGCCGC
>DATFEN010000176.1:0-5526 GCA_035251085.1 Vicinamibacteria bacterium
TCGGCCTCGGGGATGATCAGCGCCTCGTGGTTCTTGCGCGCCCGCTCGAAGTCGGCCCGGGCCTGGATCACGCTGGCGCGCGCCGACTCGACCTCTCGCTGCAGGGCTTGAAGCGAAGCCTCGTTGCCTCGAGCCGCGGCCCGCGGGTTCGCGGAGTCGATCTGCAGGAGGAACTGCCCCTTCTTGACCGCGTCCCCTTCCTTCACGGCCAGGTGCGTGACCTGTCCGGGGATCGTGGCCGAGATGTCGACCTTCCTCTGGGCCTGGACCTTTCCGTTCGAGGTGACCTTGGCCTGGAGATCCTCGCGGCCGACCTTGGCGACCTGGACCTCGTGGGGCTTGGGCCCGCGATGCGTAGCCTTCCACCCCCCTGCACCCCCCAGGACCACGACCGCAGCGATGATCGCAGCCCGCTTCCGGTTCATTTGCACGCGCAGGTTCTCCTTGGGGAGTGTACGGCCCTGAGCCTGCTAGGGTTCCAGCGATTCAGGCCGATCATGCGCGGAGCTCCCGGAGGGCCGCCTCCGCGCAGCGGGTGTAGGCGTGGGTGCGGACGTAGTTGCTCATCCGATCCAGCTGCAGGAAGCGGACTCCCCCGCTGAGGTCGGGCGCAGGCCCCTCGAGGTGGCGGCGCTGGAAGGCCTCGGCCCTCTCCGGCGCCTCGCGTCGCGCACGAAGCAGCCGCGCGATCAGATCGCACTGCAGGTCGATGAGCGGGTAGGCGCCGCCATCGGTCTCGAAGAACCCCACGACGAACAGGTTCGGATGGCGGCGATGGACCACGTTCAAGAACAAGGAGGCCACGTCGCCCTCGTGGTGGACGTCCGACGGCAGGATCGGCAGCGTGCGGCGATAGCCAGTCGCGAAGATCACGACGTCCAGTTCCTCGCGTCGGCCGTCGGCGAAGAGCGCTGTGCGGCCTTCAAAGGCGCGCAGGTCGGGCCGAACCGCGACGTCGCCGTGGCTGAGCGCTTGCAGAATCTGGGAGTTGAGGATCGGATGCGTCTGGAAGAGGCGATGGTCGGGCGCTTGAAGCCCCAGGCGCGTGACATCTCCGACGAGGATGCGGAGCAGGGTCTCCAGGATCGGCCGCTCCAGCCAGTACGGAAGCTGCGGGCCCTTGTGTCCGACGACGTCGGCGGGCACACCGAACAGGTGCTTCGGGACGATCCAGTAGCCGCGGCGCAAGCTCAGGAACGTTGCCGCAGCCCGCGTCGCGGCGTCCACTGCGATGTCGCAGCCCGAGTTCCCTCCGCCGACGACCAGCACGCGCTTTCCCTCCACCTGGGCGGCGGAGTGGTAGGCCGACGAGTGGAAGGCCTCTCCATCGAAGCGGCCGGGGACGTCGGGCGTCTTGGGCGTCCATTGAAGCCCCGTGGCCACGATGAGGCCGCCGTAGCGGCGCTTCTCGCCCGAGGCCAGCTCGACGATCCAGGCGTCACCCTCGGGCCACGTCCGCGTCACCGTCGTATCGAACTCGGCTTTCGGCCGCAGGCCGTGCTCGTCCGCGTACGCGCGGAGATACGCCAGGACCTGTCGGTGCCCGGGGTAATCGGGATAGTCATCGGGCATCGGGAAGTCTCGGAAGCCCGACAGCGTCTTCGACGAGATGAAATGGGCCGACTCGTACATTGGTGAACCCGGGAAGCGAATGTCCCAGATGCCGCCCACGTCGGGGTTGCGCTCGATCAGGTCGAAGGCGAGCCCCTGGTCCTGCAGCCAGCGGGCGGCGCAGAGGCCGCCCGGTCCGGCGCCGACGACGGCGATCCGGTCGCCACGCTCGATCACCACTCGGAGGCCGCCGGCGCGGCCTGCATCCACTCGACGAGCTCGCCGAGCTGCCGCCGCCAGTCTTCGCTCCGGCTCTTGGCGCGATTCCCATGCCCCGGCAGGACCCACTCGAAGCGCAGGTCGGCGAGCCGGGCCAGCGAACGGGCCTGCTCCTCCCAGGAGTACCAGGTGGCGTCGCGAAAGGCCGAGAGGCGCTGCCGCCGCCGGCTGAAGTAGAGCGAGTCGCCCGTGAACAGGAAGCGGTCCTCCAACAGATAGACGACGCTGCCCTTCGTGTGGCCCGGCACCGGGAAGGCGACGAGTCCCGGCCGCAGCTCCGTCGGTCCGCTGCCGGTCAGCACGTCCGTCGCGTAGGGAGCGGCTCGCCGGTCGTCCTCGTGGATGACGACGCGGGCCCCGAAGCGCTCGGCGTACTGGTCGGCATCGGCCACGTCGTCGCGATGCGTCAGCAGGATGATTCCAAGACCACCGCGCGCTTCGAAGTCTCGGACGAGCGGAGGCACATAGCGGGGCGCATCGACGAGCAGGTTGCCCTCGGGGCGCTCGACCAGGTACGCGCTCGCCCCGAAGGAGTCCTTCGAGGAGTAGCCGCAGTAGAAGACGCCGCCTTCGATCGGATCCGGGAACAGCCCGTCGGCGGGCGGCTTCTCGCCCACGACGCCGATCGAAGCCGTAGGACACGCGAGGAGGGCACGCGTGGCATCCCGGACCTCGTCCTCAGTCGCCGGCTGACGCACGACCACGGCCTGGCCGTCCGCCGCGCCGAACATCCACGGCGCGCACTGCCGCGAGACATCGCAGTCGATGCACGTCCGGTCCACGAACCAGGGGCCGGGTGCGTTCTGCGGATGGCGCTGCCTCGGATCCGCCATTCTCCGAGGCTACCACGCGGCGGAGTACCATCGGCCATGCGCAGGAGGTGGTTGCTCGCCGGTGCGGCCGCGCTTGCGACACTGCTACTGCTGTTGCCGATCGCCGCCCTGCTCGCCCTGCGCAGCCTCGACACGCCCGAGTTCCGGAAGGCGCTCCTCGAGCGCGCGCGCCTCGTCGTCGGCACCGAGGTGCGCGCGAAGGAGATGGAGGTGTCGGTGCTCTCCGGCGTGCGCCTGAGCGGCGTTCAGGTCGCGAATCCGGCTCCATTCAAGGGCGACCTGCTCACCGCCGACGAGTTCGTGTTCAGCTACCGGCTGCTCCCGCTCCTGATCGGGCGCCTCGACGTGAACCGGCTGTCCCTGAAGGCGCCCGCACTCGGGCTCGCGATGGACTCCAGCGGCAGCTTCAACTACGAGCGTCTCGTCAGCAGCCGCACCAGTACGAGCGGCTCGCGGTCGGCCTCGCTGCCGGTGCGCGTCTCGATCTCGCGTCTCGCCGTGGAGAACGGGCGGATCAGCTTGGTGGATGCCGCTCGCTCCAATCTCCTAGCGATCGAAGGCCTGGGACTCGAGAGCCGATTGGGTGTCGGGCCGGAGGGCATGGCTGGCAAGGGCGAGGCTCGGATCGGGCGTTTCGCCTTGGCGTCGGGCGTCGCAGCGACCTCGCTGCGCGCGCCTCTCGAGATCGCGGGTGGCGTCGTGAACATCGCACCGTTCCGGGCCGACCTCGCAGGCGGCGATGTCAGAGGAACGATCACGATGCGCCTCACCGACGCGCGCGTCGCCGCGAACCTCGAGCTCTCGCGCGTCGAAACGCAGCTCCTGGCCCAGCAGGCTGGCACCCGCACGGGCATCCTGGGGCGCCTCGAGGCCAAGGCACGTGTCGAGGGCTCCGGCGGCGTCGAGACGCTGAAGGGAAAGGGCGATGCGTCGATCCAAGACTGCCGGGTCGATCAATCGAAGCTGTTCGCGCTGCTGGCTTCGGCCCTGCGTCTCCCGGAGCTGCTGAACCCGAACTTCTCGGAGTGCCGCGTCGAGTTCACGCTGGGCGGAGGGCGTGTCACGACGCCCGTGGTTCGGATGACGGGTCCGGCCGTGCGGCTCAGCGGCCAGGGCGTGCTGACCCTGCGCTCGAGCGCGCTCGACTACGACATGAACCTCGCCCTGGCTTCGGCCGTGCTGGACCGTCTCCCCGCGAAGGAGCTGCGCGCCGCATTCAAGGATCGCGGCGACGGCTTCGGTGCGCTGGAGTTCCGCGTCACCGGGACGACGGCGAACCCGCAGACCGACCTGGTTCCGCGCCTCGCGAAAGCGGCCGCGGGCGAAGCCGCCAAGAGCAAGGTCAAGAAGATCCTGGAAAAGATCTTCTAGCGTTCGTGGAACCCCCAGGGCCACTGAGGCGAATAGCGGCCGGAGGTTCCGATGCTCGTGCCGTCGACCCGCCGGCTGGCTCAGAAGTCCGTGGCACCGCTGGCCCTCGCGCTATTCGCCCTGTTCCCACCCTTGAGCCCCGCTTCCGATGCGGTGGACCTCTCCGGCCGCTTTCGGCTGAACGAAGCCGAGAGCGAGGACGCGCGGCAGAAGATGCGGCAGGCCATGGAAGGCAGGCGGACCGGGTCCGGGATGGGCGGCTCCCGGCAGGGGCGCCCGCCTGGCGGCCCCGGCGGAAGCGGCCGGCGACCGGCCCCCGAGGGAGGAGGGGGCCGGCCCGAAGGTCTGCTATCGCTGTTCCAGGCGCCCAAAGCCATTACCCTCACCCATACGTTTGCCGAGATCGCGGTCCTCGAGGACGACGGCCGGCTGCGCACGCTCCATCCCGACGGCAAGACCTACAAGGCAGAGGGCGGCTCGGTCGATGTGAAGAGCCGCTGGGACGGCGCGCTGCTCGTCGTGGAGAGCAAGACGGCCAACGGCCCCAAGGTCACGGAGACCTGGTCCCTCGACGCGGTCTCGGGCAAGCTGACCATCGACACGGCCGTCGAAGCGCCTGGACGCGAGGGGGTCAAGGTGCGCCGGGTCTACGACCGCGAGCCCGCGAGTGCCTCATGACATCATGCTTCTCGGGAACTTCGCGGCAGCGCGGCGCGAATACCGACCGGAAGCCGGGGGGGATCGTCAAAACGAGCGAATGGCAGGGACGGACCGAGACGCTCCGAGCGACGACGATCTCCTCCTGCTTCTCCGCGACGGCGACGAGGCGGCGTTCACGGCGTTCTACCGCCGGTGGCAGGGGCCGATCTTCCGCTTCGCGCTGCGAATGACCGGACGCGAGGCACTGGCGGAGGACGTGGTGCAGGAGACGTTCCTGGCGGTCGTCCACGGCATGCGCGGTTACGACGCCGCGCGGGGCTCGCTCGCCGGCTGGCTCTTCGGGGTGGCGCGGAACCAGCTCCTGCGGCGCCTGCGAAGCGAGAGGCCGTACCTGCCACTCGGCGACGGCCCCGGGAAGGCCGATCGCCCCGCCCCCGACGACGTCTTCTCCCAGGTCGCGGAGCAGCGCGAGCTCGAGCGGCTGCGGCGCGCGGTGCTGTCGCTGCCCGAGCACTATCGCGAGGTCCTCGTGCTGTGCGGCCTTCAAGGGGTCAGCTACGAGGACGCGGCGGAGGCCCTCGGTTGCGCGATCGGAACGGTGCGCTCGCGCCTGAGCCGCGGCCGGGAGCTGCTCGCGGCCCGGCTGGGCGTCGCGGAAGCCCTCCCGATGGACGCCGACCGAGTGGGCGCCGCAGGAAGTGGGCGGTGAAGCACACGAACTTGGCCGCCTTGCTCGCCGCGGCCCAGGCGGCGGACGCGAGCATCGAGGCTCCGCCGCGAGTCGAGGAAGCCCTGCGGATCGCGTACCGCGAGGCGCGGCGAACGGCGCCGG
>DATFEN010000180.1:0-3787 GCA_035251085.1 Vicinamibacteria bacterium
GTCACGGGCAGATCGAACCGGCCCCAGTAGCGCCGCGGCAACACGGAGGCGGCCGCGCCGGCCACGCCGGCGATCGTCGCGCGCAGCGCCTCAGCGAAGTCGTTCACGGGATCCCTGCACGACGCCCAGGGCGCTCCCCACCTTCGTGAAAGCCGCGACGGCCCGCTCGATGTGCTCGGGCTCATGGGCTGCGGAGATCTGGACGCGGATCCGCGACTGGCCCTTCGGCACCACCGGGTGGAAGAAGCCCTTGACGTAGATGCCTTCGTCGAGCAGCGCGCGGGCGAAGCGCTGTGCGAGCGGCGCGTCCTCGGGCGCGAAGCGGGTGAACATGATGGGCACGATCGGATGAATACCGGGGCGGATCTCGAAGCCCGCCGCCGTCATCCGGGCGCGGAAATCCCGCGTGTTCGCCTCGAGCCGGTCCCGAAGCTCCGTGGTGCGGGTCAGGAGCTCGAGGGCGCCCAGCGTTGCGCCCGCCACGACCGGCGGCAGCGTGTTGGAGAAGAGGTAGGGCCGGCTGCGCTGGCGCAGCATGTCGGTCACGTCGTGCCGCGCGGCCGTGCAGCCGCCCGATGCACCGCCCAGCGCCTTGCCGAACGTGGTGGTGAGGATGTCGATCCTCCCCTGGACGCCGCAGTGCTCCGGCGTCCCGCGGCCCGTCTTCCCCATGAAGCCGGTGGCGTGCGAGTCGTCCACCATCACCAAGGCGCGATGCCGATCGGCCAGCTCGCAGATCTCGGCCAGCGGAGCCACGTCGCCGTCCATCGAGAACACGCCGTCCGTCACGATCAGCCGGAAGCGGCACGACTCGGCCTCACGCAGCTTCGCGTCGAGGTCCTCCATGTCGGCATGCTCGTACACGAAACGCCGGGCCTTGCAGAGGCGCACGCCGTCGATGATCGATGCGTGGTTCAGCTTGTCGGTGAGGATCGCGTCGTCCGCCGCGAGCAGCGGCTCGAACACGCCGCCGTTGGCGTCGAAGCAGGCGGCGTAGAGGACGGCGTCCTCCATGCCGAGGAACGCCGCCACCTGCCTCTCGAGCTCGCGGTGGAGCGCCTGGGTCCCGCAGATGAAGCGCACGCTGGACAGGCCGTAGCCCCATTCCTCGAGCGCACCGTGCGCGGCCTTCAGGAGGTCGGGGTGTCCCGAGAGACCGAGGTAGTTGTTCGCGCAAAAGTTCAGGACGACATCGCCGCGCCCTTCGACGCGGATCTCCGGGCCCTGATGGCCCAGGATCGGCCATTCCTCCTTCCAAAGCCCCTGCTTCTTGATCGCTTCGAGCTCGCCGCCGAGGAAGGCGTGGTAGCTGGCATCCATAGCGCCGGATTCTAGACAAACTCGAGCGGGCCGTAATAGACCACGTAACAGACGCAGTCCTCGCCCGGCGCCACCTCTTCGCCATGGATCGAGCCCTCGCGGCTCCTGCAGAGCTCGCCGGCCCGATAGTCGCCACGCTCGTCGCGCAGCACGCCCTTGAGGACCAGGATGCACTCGTCGCCGCCGTGGCGGTGCGAGGGGTTCTTGGCTCCCGGCTGCGCCCACACCAGGCACTTTCGTACGCCTCGCTCCGGCTCCTCCTTCAGGGTATGGATGCGTACGCCCGGCCCGGCCTCCTCCCAGGCGAGAACCGAGAGGTCGAAAGGCCAATGCGGGGCCTCAGCCAGGTCGAGAAGCTGCTCGCGGACCGTGTCGGCGAGCGGCGGCGCCGCCAGCGACGAGGCAACCCCGAGCAACGCATCGGACGCATCGTCCGCCGCCAGGCGACACTCGGCACAGCCTTCCATGTGTCCCTCGAAAGCGACACGGTCCCCCGCCTCGAGGGTGCCCAGGGCGTACCCCTCCGCCAGCGGAAGGAAGCGGTCGTGAGACACGTTCCTCATTCTATGGCGTACGCACGCCGAGGGACGGGCGGATGGCTTTTGCGCGCCATCCAGGGGGCGCGTCTGGGCGTAGAAAGAACATGAGCCTGCTGGCCATGGCGCTCTTTGACCTTGATGCCGAAATCGGCGAGCGCCCAAGACATTGCGTGGCAGGCTTGGGACGAGCGCGTCTTCCAGCGTGCCGGAATGTCGAAGCAGGGGGAAACGGCTCAATAGATCCTGATCCCCGTCACGCGCTTCCAGACGGTCTCGTGGCGCACTTCGTCGACGAGGATGAAGGCTGCGGTCAACAGGTAGTCCCGAGTGCGGATCTGGCTGTTGAGTGCCTGATACGCGCGCTGAGCCGCGATCTCGACCTCGAGGCAGCGGCGTATCGCCGCGTCTCCAGTCCGCATACCTTCCAGGTGGTAGTCGTCGAGCGGAGCAGCCGGCCGCGCACCGCGCTCCTCGACCAGGCCCAATTGGGTGTCGCGATGACCCTTGTGGTCGCCCACGAACTCCACGGCGTACGCGCGCAGGCCGGCGAGGAACAGGTTGCGCTGCAGAGCGGCCTCGTAGATCGCGATCGCCTCGTGCTCGAGGGTGAGAGATGCGTCGAGGATGGCGAGGTCGGTCTCCTCACTCTTCGGCAGCGCCCGGACGGTGCCGTCGAGAAGACCCAGTAGCGCGGCGCCCCAGCCCGCGCCGCGGGCCAGGCGCAGCACGAAGTCGCGGCGGGCCTCAGCCACGGGCCGCCTCGCTCTCGATCCACAGGTCGATGATGGTGAGGTGGCGCGCCAAGTCGACCATGTCCTCGAGGAGCAGGCTCACGGAGACCGCGTCGCCCAGCGCGGGCAACGCCTCGGCGTGGGCGTAGACCAGGGCGGACTGCGCCTCGCGGAGCGCCTGAAGCGCCACGTCGGGAGCCTCCGAGGCCGCGGCCGTGTCGGACGAGGGCAGTCCGAGGCGGCGGCGGACCCGAGCGCGATGGCCGCGGTGCCGATCGCGGTCCCGGCGGAAGCTGGCAACGAGCGGACGCGAGCTCACGACGGTGCGTTCGAGCCGGAGCAGGAACCGCTCGACGTCGGCCTCGAGCCCCTCGATCGCCGCGAGCGCCTCGTCGGCGCTGGTATAGTCCGCGCCGAGCGTCGGCGGCGCGAGCGCCATCGACGCCGCCGCGCCGAGGGAAGTGCCGAGGAGCGCGCGTCGTGAGACCCGCCGGCTCACCAATGGAAGCCCAGGCCGCCGGTCACGGCGTGCAGCCAGTGATCCGTGCCGTCGATGGCGGAGGCGCGGTAGTCCGCGTTCAACGACATCCCTTTCGAGATCCGGATCTCGATGCCGCCTCCCGCATGAAAGCCGAACGCCGTGTTCCCCTGACCGGTCGGAAGCCCGCGGGCCGTGAGCTCCGGCGCCTGGGCCACGAGCCCCGCGATCAGCGGATCGTCGAAGGGCGGCTGGCCGGCGAAGACGAGGCTCTCGTCGCGCTCGGGGTCCTGTCGGCTGATCACGACCGTGAGGTCGAGACCAGCGGCGAGATAAGGCCTCAGGCGAGCGTCGTCGAGCCGCGTGATCGTGTACTTCAGGCCGAACGGCGAGACCTGCAGCACGCGGAGGCGCGTGGCCACGTCCCGGCGCACCGGAAAGGGCGCCGCGGGGGGACCGGCGATCGCAGCGGGCAGGCTCGCTCCGAAAGCCAGGTTCGCGACGATCGCGATCGGGTCCGTGATGGTGAAGGGCTCGCTGGTCGCGTCGGAGAGCGTCAGCAGGATCTCGTAGGACAGCTTGCCCCCCGGCGCGCGGCGCAGGGGCAGATCGACGAAGCCTCCGCCGACGACGCCCGACCCGGTCTCGTAGGGGTTCCAGGACGCGCCGAAGGCCACGCCCACCTCAGCGCCGATCTTGCCGATGTCGGGAAGCAGCTC
>DATFEN010000189.1:0-13317 GCA_035251085.1 Vicinamibacteria bacterium
CGTCGGGGAGCGGCACTTCGGGTGCGCGCTCGGCGCTCTTCCTCACGAACAGAGTAGAAGGGCTTGACATCACTTTTGACAGTCTAATATATTTGGCTCCCAAAACAAGCCCTTGACAGCGGGAGGCGGGCGATGCAGGTCACGAAGGAAGGGATCGAGCGGATCAAGGCTTCGAACCCCCTCGAGGCTGTGATCGCCGAGCACGGCATCGAGCTTCGGAGGAAGGGGCGCGTGGTCGTCGCTTGCTGTCCCTTCCACGAGGAGAAGACGGCGTCCTTCACCGTGACGCCGAGCAAGGGGCTCTACCACTGCTTCGGCTGCGGCGCCGGCGGTGACGTGATCGGCTTCGTGATGTGGAGCGGGCGGTGAAGACCGCCCGAGGTTAGCACTTTCAGGAGGAGCCGCGCTCTGCACGGAGCGTCGCCTCGTCGGTCGCGGGCCCCGGCATGATCCGCCTCGTCGCCGTAAACCCTCGACATGGAGCCGTCGTTCGCGATCGCATGTTGCGCTAGAATCCCGCCCGGCAGGGCACATTGGCGAACCCCGACGATCCGCGCAAGAGCCAGGACTTCTTCTCCATCTTCACCAAGGCGAAGGAGTTCACCGAGGAGCTGCTCAAGGAGAACGAGCGCCTGCGCTTCCGGGTGGCGCAGCTCGAGAGCGGATCGGCCCCGGCCGGCGACGCGGGCGTCCTCCACCAACGGGTCAAGGACCTCGAGGGCAAGCTCCAGGAGATGGAGAAGCGCTTCAAGCGCGTCGAGGCCGAGAACAAGGAGTTCGCCGACCGCTACCTCGAGATCGAGGAGCAGAACAACAACCTGGCCAACCTGTACGTCGCCTCCTACCAGCTCCACTCCACCCTGGACTACAAGGAGGTCGTCCGCATCGTCCAGGAGATCGTGATCAACCTGATCGGGGCCGAGGCTTTCCACGTCTTCGTGCTCAACGAGAAGAGCGGTAGCCTGGAGCTGGAGACGAGCGAGGGCCAGACCGCCGGCGTCACGACAATCCCCATCGGCCAGGGCAAGATCGGGGGCTCCGCGGCCTCGGGGGACAACTACTTCGCCGAGAACGTGGCCGCCCGCGTGGCGACGCCCTTCGACGAGCCGCTGGCGGTGATCCCGCTCAAGATCAAGGACAGCGTGATCGGGGTGATCTCGATCAACAAGCTGCTGGTGCAGAAGACGGCTTTCACCGCGATGGACTTCGAGCTGTTCACCCTGCTCGCCGGGCACGCCGCGACCGCCATCTTCTCCTCCAAGCTGTACTCGCTCTCCGCGAGGAAGCTCACGACGCTCCAGGGCTTCCTCGACATGATGAAGCAGAAGTAGCCCCGGCCCGCCCGGCCCGACCGCATCGATATAATGCGGTACAGGGGGACCGCGTGCCGATCCAGGCCACCACGTTCGGAGAGCTGAAGCGGAGCGGGCAGGCCCGCAGCGTGCCCGTGCGGGAGGAGCTGCGCCGCAACCTCGTCGCCAAGATGCGCGGGCGGGAACGCCTGTTTCCCGGCGTGCTGGGCTACGACGACACCGTCGTACCCCAGGTGGTCAACGCGATCCTGTCGCGGCACCACATGATCCTGCTGGGACTGCGCGGCCAGGCGAAGAGCCGGCTGATCCGCAGCCTGACGACGCTGCTCGACCCGCAAGTGCCCACCGTGGCCGGCTGCGAGATCCACGACGACCCGTTCGCGCCGCTGTGCCGGCGCTGCCGCGAGATCCTGGCCGAGCGGGGCGATGAGACAGAGGTGGTCTGGCTGACGCCCGACGAGCGCTACGTCGAAAAGCTGGCCACGCCGGACGTCACGATCGCGGACATCATCGGCGACGTCGACCCGATCCGCGCGGCGCGGGGCGGCCACCACCTGTCCAGCGAGCTGACCATGCACTACGGGCTGCTGCCGCGCGCGCACCGCGGCATCTTCGCCCTGAACGAGCTGCCCGATCTGGCGGGGCGCATCCAGGTCGGCCTCTTCAACATCCTTCAGGAGGGCGACGTCCAGATCAAGGGCTACCCGATTCGCCTGCCCATCGACGTGGCCATGGTGTTCACCGCGAACCCCGAGGACTACACTGCGCGCGGCAAGATCATCACGCCGCTGAAGGACCGGCTCGGCAGCGAGATCCGAACCCACTATCCGGCGACGCTCGAGCAGGGCGTGGCGATCACGCAGCAGGAGGCGTGGACGGCCCGTGGCGGCGAGCTGCGCATCCCCCGCTACATCCGCGAGGTCGTCGAGGGCGTGGCCTTCGCCGCGCGGCGCGAGAAGAAGATCGACAAGCGCAGCGGCGTCAGCCAGCGGCTGCCGATCAGCGCCCTCGAGAACACCGTCTCGAACGCCGAGCGCCGCGCGCTGCTGCGCGGCGAACGGCTGGTCGTGCCGCGCGTCTCCGACGTCTACGCTGCTGTGCCCGCGCTCACCGGCAAGTTCGAGCTGGAGTACGAGGGCGAGCTGATGGGCGGCGAGGCGGTGGCGCGCGACCTCATCAAAGCGGCGGTGGCGGAGGCGTTCTCGACGCTGCTGGGCGCGGCCGACCTCAAGGCCGTGGTGGCCTTCTTCGAGACGGGCGGCAGCGTCAAGCTCGAGAGTGACGCCTCGGCCGCCGACGTGGTGACGCAGCTCCGGCGTGTGCCGCACCTCCTGGAGCACCTGCAAGCGCTGGGCGCGCGCGCGGGCGACCCCGAGCCGGTGATGGCATCGGCGGCGGAGTTCCTGCTCGAGGGGCTCTACGCGCGCAAGCAGATCGGACGCAGCGACGACCGCGGCTTCATCGCCCCCGAGCGCGTGCCGGAGAGCGACGTCGACATCGAGCGCCTCGAGCGCCTGCGGCGGCTCAAGAAGCAAGTGAACTGATGTCCGTCCGCTACCACCGCTACATCGCCGACCTCTGGGAGGACCTGAACCTGGGGGAGCTGGTGGACGAGTTGTCGGACTACTTCCTGCAGAGCGGCTTCGGCCTCGAGCCGGGCGAGATGCTCGACGACGAGCTGCAGGCCCTTCACGACGCGATCCTCGATGCGATCATGCGCCGCGGGCTGCTCTCCGACGAGGACCTCCAGAAGCTGATGTCCGAGTCCTCGGCGATGGAGCAGTTCCTGCAGAAGACCGTCGACCGGCTGCTGCGCGAGGGATACTTGCGCCAGAGCGAGGCTCAGCCCTTCCATGACCCGACCGCCGGGCACGGTCGCGACGACGGGCCCGAGGCGCGCCCGGCACGCTTCGAGCTGACGGAGAAGGGGACCGACTTCCTGGGCTACCGCGCGCTGCGCAACCTGCTGGGCTCCCTCGGCAAGTCCTCGTTCGGACGCCACGACACCCGCGACCTGTCGACCGGCGTCGAGGCCTCGGGGCCGTCGAAGTCATGGGAGTTCGGCGACACCATGAACCTCGACGTCGGCGGCACGCTGCTCTCGGCCTTGTGCCGGGAGGGCCTGAAGCTGCCCCTCGACGTGGACTACAAGGACCTGCTCGTGCACCAGTGCGAGTACCAGAGCTCCTGCTCCACGGTCCTGATGCTCGATTGTTCGCACAGCATGATCCTCTACGGCGAGGACCGCTTCACCCCGGCGAAGAAGGTGGCGCTCGCGCTCTCGCATCTGATCCGAACGCAGTACCCCGGCGATTCGCTCTCCCTCGTGCTCTTCCACGACTCGGCCGAGGAGGTCCCGCTCAAGCAGCTCGGCAACGTGCGCGTCGGCCCCTACTACACCAACACGCGCGAGGGCCTGCGCCTGGC
The DNA here is from genome assembly GCA_035251085.1 of Vicinamibacteria bacterium. Taxonomy (GTDB): domain Bacteria; phylum Acidobacteriota; class Vicinamibacteria; order Fen-336; family Fen-336; genus DATFEN01. Next base: position 3,741 of record DATFEN010000189.1, read on the forward strand.
GCAACGCGTCCTGCTCCGCGAGCGGAAGGACATGCGCCAGATCGTGATGATCACCGATGGCAAGCCGTCGGCCCTCACCGAGGACGGCGGGCGCATCTATCGCAATCCCTTCGGGCTCGATCCGCGCGTCGTGGCCCTGACCCTGAAGGAGGTCGCGAACTGCCGGCGCCAGGGCATCCAGATCAACACCTTCATGCTCGCGCGCGACTGGGACCTGGTGGCCTTCGTCAAGAAGGTCACGGAGATCTGCCGGGGCAAGGCCTATTTCACGACGCCCTGGTCGCTCGGCCAGTTCGTGCTCATGGACTACCTCAAGAACAAGGTCGAGAAGGTGCACTGATGGGCCTCGAGACCCGCGAGCTCGTGCATCCCAGCCAGGCCAGCCGCGTGCGGTTGCGAGTCTACGAGCCTCAGACGGGAGGCTATCTGCTGACCGAGGAGCGCCAGGGCGCTTCGACCGTGATCTCGACACTGGGGCTGTTCGACCGCCGCGAGGAGGCGCTGGGACGCCTCGAGGCACGGGCGGCGGAGCTGGTCCGCCAGCGCTACACGCAGACGAACTGAGGCGCGCCTGCGGGGTCTGATCCTCGCGTTGCTCCTGACCGGGGCCGCCGTCGCGGTGCATCGCGAGGCCCACGAGACGAGCCTCGACCGCTACGACCAGAACACGCTGCCGGGCTTCGACGCCCACGTCTACATGGCCATGGCCGACGCGCCCGGCGTGTTCACCCTGCCGCCATGGGGCTGGCGCCTGCTCACGCCATGGCTGGTCCACCTGCTGCCGCTGGCCAGCTCGCGAGGCTTCGCGTGGATCAGCTTCCTGTTCCTCACTCTCTCGGGCGGCCTGCTGTTCCTCTTCCTGCGCCGCCTGGGGTGCGGCCCACAGGCTGCGCTGCTCGGGGTCGCGGCCTTCGCCTTCGCGCAGCCGGTCGCGGCCGCCGTCGCGTATCCGTTCCTGTCGGAGCCGGTCACGCTCTCCCTCGTCCTCGCCCTGCTCCTGGCGGTGGAGTCCGGCTGCGGCGCGGGCCCGCTGGCCCTGGTCGCCACGCTGGCCGCGCTATCGAAGGAGGTCGCGATCCTGCTCCTGCCGGTGATCTTCTTCGCCCGCCGCGATCGCGATGGCGAAGGCCGTGCGCTCGTCTCGACGCTCGCCGCCGCGGCGCCCGCCCTTCTCGCGGCGTTCCTGCTGCGGCACGCCTGGGCGCCCGCTCGCCCGGCCCCGCTCACGGCCGATGCCGAGGCGTTCTGGATCGCGCTGTGGCGGCTCATCGAGCGCGCCGACGAATGGCTGCCCGTGGTCCTGCTCGGTGGCCTGACGCCCCTCGCGCTGCTCGGAGCGCTCCGCGTTCCGGGCTGGCTCCTGCTCCGCCGCTATGGCTACGCCCTCGCGGTCACGTGGGCGGCGCCGTTCGGGGCGTCGGTCTACACGGGCGACAAGACCGTGCCCTTCTTCCTGGACGACATCCCGCGCCTGCTCCTCTACGCCTTGCCGCTCACCGTGGCGCTCGCACTCGTGGCGTGGGATGCCGTCTTCGCGCACCTCGAGGCCCCGGGCATGCGATTCATGTACGGCACGCGTGCCGCGCTGGCGACGGGCCTCGTCGGCCTCGCGCTCGGGACCCTGCCCGCGTTCGCCCTCGATCCCTACAGGCGCGCGGATCTCTCCGGGCCGCGCGACGGCCGCCTCGTCCTCACCTTCTGCCGCGAGAGCCTGGCCGAGGCACGGCGCCTCGAGCAGGGCCGGCTCGTGGACTACGACCCGGAGCGGCGCAGCTTCGTCCCTCGCAAGAGCTACCCGGAGCTGATGGGCCGCATGCGCTGGTTCCTCCGCGACGGATGGGGGCCCGCCGCGCACTACGGCGACGGCCCGGTCGTCGCGCAGTCCTCCCAGGCGGCGCTGGTGCTGCCGTGCCTGCGTCCCGAGGACCTGAACGCGACGCTCTCGCTCCAGGCGCCCCGCGCCATGCCCGTGCGCGTTGCGATCAACGGCCGCATCGTGGCAGAGCTGCAGGCACGGCCCGAGCCCGAGCGCCTCCGCGTGCTCGTGCCCGGCGGCACGCTCTTCCGCGGCGACAACGAGGTGCGCCTGCTGGCGCCGGAGCCGGGCCTGCGCCTGGTCGGGCTCAGGCTGCGGGCCGCTCGTTGAGCGCCTGCAGGCCGTACCCGCACTGGGGCCTGGACTGGGACAACTTCTCGGGTGTCCCGAGTGACAGGCCCCGGTCCCCTCGCGAACGCCCATCGTTGACATCAGATGCGTGATGCATCATCATCACGCCATGAGGACGACGCTCGACATCGACGACGACGTGCTGCAAGCGGCCAAGGAGATCGCCCTCAACAGGGGGGTCACGGCCGGGCGTGCGCTCTCCGACCTGGCGCGCAAGGCGCTCGAGCCGCGGCGGGGGTCCGGCGTCCGCAACGGCGTGCCGCTGATGCCCCGCCGACCGAGGGGGAGCGCCAAGCCCACGCTGGAGCAGGTGAATCGACTGCGCGACGAGGCATGACCGACGACGTCGCGTTGCTCGACGTGAACGTGCTCGTGGCCCTGTTCGATCCCGACCACGTGCACCACGAAGCCGCCCACCGCTGGTTCGCAAGGAGCCGGAGGAGCGGCTGGGCGACGTGTCCAATCACCGAGAACGGGCTTGTGCGCATCCTCTCCAACCCGGCCTACTCCGGGGTCCACGAGTCAGCGGCGTCGATCCAAGTTCGCCTCAGCGAGTTCTGCGCGAGCGGTCAGCACGCATTCTGGGCGGACGAGGTGTCCCTTCGAGATCGACGCCTCTTCAAGGAATCTGCCAGCTTCAGCCATGCCCAGGTCACCGACGTGTATCTGCTCGGGCTGGCGACACACAAGGGTGGCCGACTCGCCAGTCTCGATCGCAGGATCCCAGTCGCGCCCGTGGTCGGAGGACGCCTGGAGGTGATTCCGGCGTAGTGCGCCGAGGAGCTGGGCTCGACGGTCATGTCGTCGCGGGCCTTTCCGAAGAGCGACGTTCCGATCGAGCCAGAACGAGGGCTTGCTTCCCCTCGGGCCGTCACGACCAGCGTGATCGTTAGGCCGGCTGTGCGACGGGCGCTTCCTTGCGGAAGTTCAGTGTCCCGCGGCCGGCGTCCGCGTCCACGACCACGTGGTCGCCCTCCGCGAAGTGGCCGGCGAGCACCTCCACGGCGAGCGGGTTTTCGACCATGCGCTGGAGCGTCCGCTTCAGCGGGCGAGCGCCGAAGGTCGGATCGAAGCCCTGCTGGGCCACCAACGCGCCGGCGGCCTCGGTGAGCGAGATCCCGATCTTGCGCTCCGCGAGGCGCTTGCGCAGGTCCTCGAGCTGGATCTCGACGATCGCGGCGATGTGCTCCGGGCGCAGGCTCTCGAAGGTGACGATCTCGTCGATGCGGTTCAGGAACTCGGGCCGGAATGTGCGCCGCAACGAATCCATCAAGCGGTCCTTGTCGATCTCCCCGCGCTTCGACATCTCCTGGATGTAGTCGGAGGCGACGTTGCTCGTCATGATCAGGACGGTGTTGCGGAAGCCCACGGTGCGCCCCTTCCCGTCGGTGAGGCGCCCGTCGTCGAGCACCTGCAGCAGTATGTTGAACACGTCGGGGTGCGCCTTCTCGATCTCGTCGAAGAGCACGACCGCGTAGGGCCGGCGGCGGATCGCCTCGGTGAGCTGGCCGCCCTCGTCGTAGCCCACGTAGCCGGGCGGGGCGCCGATAAGGCGCGACACCGCGTGCTTCTCCATGTACTCCGTCATGTCGATGCGCACCATGGCCCGCTCGTCGTCGAACAGGAACTCGGCGAGGGCGCGCGCCAGCTCGGTCTTGCCGACGCCTGTCGGACCCATGAACAGGAACGAGCCGATCGGGCGCCTCGGGTCGCCGAGGCCCGCCCGCGAGCGGCGCACGGCGTTGGCGACGAGCAGCAGCGCCTCGTCCTGGCCCACCACGCGGCGGCGCAGCCGGTCCTCGATGTGGAGCAGCCGCTCGACCTCGCTCTCGAGCATGCGCGAGACGGGGATGCCGGTCCACTTGGAGACGACCTCGGCGACGTCCTCGGCGTCGACCTCCTCCTTGAGCATGCGCTGCTCCTTCTGGAGGGCGACGAGCTTCTCGTTCTCGGCGGCGAGCTCCTTCTCGAGGCTCGGCAGCGTCCCGTAGCGCAGCTCCGCGGCGCGGCCGAGGTCGCCGCGATTCGTGGCCTGCTCCGCCTCGAAGCGCGTCTTCTCGATGCGCTCCTTGAGGGCGCGGAGCTTCCCGATCGCCTCCTTCTCGCGGCTCCAGTGGGCCTTCATCGCCGTCGAGCGCTCGCGCAGGTCTGCGAGCTCCTTCTCGAGCTTCTCGGTGCGCTCCCGGGACGCCTTGTCCTTCTCCTTCTTGAGCGCGGTCCTCTCGATCTCGAGCTGCACGATGCGGCGCTCGACCTCGTCGATCTCCGTGGGCAGCGAGTCGATCTCGATGCGCAGGCGGCTCGCGGCCTCGTCCATCAGGTCGATGGCCTTGTCGGGGAGGAAGCGGTCGGCGATGTAGCGGTTCGACAGCGTGGCCGCCGCGACCAGCGCCGAGTCCTGGATGCGCACGCCATGGTGGACCTCGTAGCGCTCCTTCAGTCCGCGCAGGATCGCGATCGCGCCGGCCACGTCGGGCTCGCCCACGTAGACGGGCTGGAAGCGGCGCTCCAGGGCTGCGTCCTTCTCGACGTGCTTCTGGTACTCGTTCAGGGTCGTGGCGCCCACGCAGCGCAGCTCGCCGCGGGCGAGGGCCGGCTTGAGCATGTTGGACGCGTCCATGGCGCCCTCCGCCGAGCCCGCGCCGACGACGGTATGGAGCTCGTCGATGAACAGGATGATCTCGCCCTGCGACTCCTGGACCTCCTTCAGCACCGCCTTCAAGCGGTCCTCGAACTCGCCGCGGTACTTGGCGCCGGCGATGAGCGCGCCGAGGTCGAGGGCCACGACGCGCTTGTTCTTCAGCGACTCGGGCACGTCCCCGGAGACGATGCGCTGGGCGAGGCCCTCGACGATCGCGGTCTTGCCCACGCCCGGCTCGCCGATCAACACCGGGTTGTTCTTGGTGCGGCGGGACAGCACCTGGATCACGCGCCGCACCTCGTCGTCGCGGCCGATCACAGGATCGAGCTTGCCCTTGCGCGCCAGGTCGGTGAGGTCGCGGGCATAGCGCTCGAGGGCCTGGTAGCGCTCCTCGGCGTGCGGGTCGCTGACGCGGTGGCTGCCGCGGATCTCGCGCAGCACCTTGAGCAGGCCGTCACGAGTGACGCCCGCGCGGCGTAGCGCCTCGCCGGCCGGCGTCTTCGCCTCCACCAGGGCGAGCAGCAGGTGCTCCGTGGAGACGTACTCGTCCTTCAGCGCCTCGGCCTCCCGCAACGCCTGCTTGAGTACGGCGTCGAGCCGCGGGGAGATCTGGGTCGCCGCACCCTGGGTCCGCGGCAGCGCCCCGAGCGCGCGCTCCAGGTCGCCGACGATTCCGGACGTGGCGGCGCCCAGCTTGCCGAGGGCGGCCGGCACCACTCCGCCGTCCTGAGCCAGGAGGACCGTCAGGAGGTGCTCCGGTGTAACCTCAGGGTGGTCGGCCTTCTCGGCAGCCGTCTGTGCCGCGCCGAGCGCCTCCTGTCCCTTGACCGTAAACTGATCGAGCCGCATGGGATAAACAGCCTCCGGACAATAATATACGCTATGAGCGTAATATTGTCAATAGATCTTAGCTGATTGATGAACCTACACTGTTGCTTCGGCCTCCGTATAGAATCTCGGGGTTTTCCGAAACGGAGGCTACATGATCTTCGACAGCATCCTCGGGACGATCGGCAACACACCGATCGTTCGCATCAACCGGCTCGCGCCGAAGCACGTGACGATCTACGTCAAGTGCGAGGCCTTCAATCCCATGAGCTCGGTGAAAGACCGCCTGGCGATCGCGATGATCGAGGATGCGGAGCGCCGCGGCACCCTCAAGCCGGGACAGACTGTCATCGAGCCGACGTCAGGCAACACCGGCATCGCCCTCGCGATGGTGTGCGCGGCGAAAGGCTATCCTTTCGTTGCGGTGATGGCCGACAGCTTCAGCGTCGAGCGCCGCAAGCTCATGAAGGGTCTCGGCGCCAAGGTCGTGCTCACGCCGGCGGCGGAGCGGGGCTCGGGCATGGTCAGTAGGGCGAAGGAGCTGGCCGACGCGCACGGCTGGTTCCTGCCGCAGCAGTTCGAGAACCCCTCGAACCCCGAGTACCACCGCAACACGACCGGGCCCGAGATCCTGCGCGATTTCGCAGGCAAGCGCCTCGACTATTTCGTGAGCGGGATCGGCACCGGTGGCACGATCACGGGCGCTGGGGAGATGCTGAAGAAGGCGCGGCCCGACATCCGGATCGTCTACACCGAGCCCGACGTGGCGCCGATCGTGACGAAGGGCGAGTTCAAGCCCCACAAGATCCAGGGCTGGAACCCCGACTTCGTGCCGGCGGTGTTCAGCCGCGACGTCGTCGACGAGGCGGTCCTGGTGGGCGAGGTCGAGGCCCGCGACGCGGCTCGGGCCCTCGCGCAGAAGGAGGGGATCTTCTGCGGCATCTCCTCCGGTGGAACCTTCGCCGCGGCGCTCCGGGTTGGCGCGAAGGCGTCGGAGGGAGCGGTGATCCTGGCCATGCTGCCCGACACCGGCGAGCGCTACCTGACCACGTTCCTCTTCGAGGGGATCACCGACGACTCGGACGTCGTGTGAACGCACGGAGCCTTGGGGCTCCTAAGCGAAAGGCGTAGCGCAAGCGATCCTCTAGACCAATTGTGCCGGCCCCCTGCGTGCGTTATTTCGATAGTTCTGTGTCGAGTCCAGGAAACGGTGGCGTCCCGTGGCGCGACGGGGGCTCGTTGCGTGGCGAGCAGGAACACGTCATGTCCGCGCTCGAGGACTGCCTGCGCCGCACGCCGGGCTCCTGGCGAGCGAGCGTGACGGGCCGGGGCGTGGTCGCCCATACCTGGATGCTCGATATCGTGCGGCTCGAGGACGGTGCGAGCGGGCGCGTGCTCGTGGACGAGCGTTCGGCGGATCCCGCCGCGCCGCTGCGGCGGGCGCTGGCGGTTCTGTCGCCGGCGGAGAAGTTGTGATGGACAACGTGTGGGCGGTCGTGCTGGCGGGCGGCGAGGGCGCTCGCGTCGCCGCGCCGACGAGGGGAGACGCGAAGGAGGCGGTCCCGAAGCAATACTGCTCGTTCGGCCGGTCCGAGCCGATGGTCCGCTGGGCCGTGAGGCGCGCCCAGAGCCTGGTTCCGGTGTCGCGCATCGTGGTCGTGGTCACGGAGGAACACCGCGAGTACTGGGAGCCGGAGCTGACGGACCTGCCGCCCGAGAACATCATCGTGCAGCCGCGAAACCGCGGTACCGCCGCAGGCATCCTGCTGCCGGTGCTCGAGATGTTCTTTCGTTCGAGGCGCACGGCCGAGCTGGTGTTGCTGCCCGCCGATCACTACGTCGCCGCGGAAGGCGTCCTGCGCGAGTCCCTGCTCCAGGCGATCCAAGCGGCCCGCGCCGACGATCGGCCCGTGGTGCTGCTCGGCATGTCGAGCGAGGAGCCGGACACGGATCTCGGCTGGATCCTCCCCCTGCCCGGCCCCGAGCGCGTCCGCGTAGCCGCCTTCGTGGAGAAGCCCGATGCCGAGACGGCGGCCGAGCTGCTGCGCCTGGGAGCGTTGGCGAACAGCTTCATGCTCGCGGCGCAGGCCAGCCGACTGCTCGAGTTGTACGCGACCACGCTGCCGAATCTGTTGAACGGCTTCGTCCCGGTGGTCCTGGACGGGAGCGATCCGAAGGCGCTCAACGCGCTGTTCGACCAGATCCCGCGTCTCGACTTCTCGAAGGACGTGCTCGAGCGCTGTCCGGGCGGCCTTGCGGTGCTGTCCGTACCGCCCTGCGGCTGGATCGACCTCGGGTCGCCCTCGCGGGTCGAGCGGTATGCCCGGCATTGCGAGCCGCGGCCGGGCCGGCTGCCCCTCGCCGTTCCGAAGGGCTCCGCGGGAGTCTTCGCGTGATCGGGCGGAATCACGCTCGCGCCCGGGCTTGAGCGCGCATGACGTCGAAGTGGCTTCACGCGCTCGCGCTCTTTCGCGGACTGGCCGCCTACGCCGCGCCCTCCGCCCTCGCAACGGGCGAGGCTGCGCCGGGTCCCTTCTACTGCGCGGCATGCGGCCGAACCGTGGCGGTCTGTTGGCCGGCGCGCAGCGTGCTCTGCCGCTGCGGCATGCGCCTGCTTTCCCCTCCGCAGCCGCACTGATTCGAAGTCGGTTCGGACCGCTGGCCTCTCGAGCCCTCAGGCTGTAGATTCGAGGGCATCACGGGGAGGACTGTCGTGAAAAACTCGGCGGCGGCGCTCTTTCTCCTGGCCTTCGCGGTGCCGATCCTGGCCCAGGAAGATCCTCACGCGGGCTGCTCGAGCGGTGGCTGGGTGCCGCGCGAGATCCTCGACCGTCCTGTCGTGCTGCGGCCCGGCATCGGTAACGCCCACGAGACGGTGACCACAGCGTCTCCCGATGCGCAGGCCTTCTACGACCAGGGGCTCAACTACCTCCATGGCTACGTCTGGATCGAGGCAGCCCGCTCGTTCCAGCAGGCGCTTCGTCATGATCCCGGTCTCGCGATGGCCTACCTGGGCTTGAGCCGGGTCCATTCCGGGCTGGACGATCCGGACGGCGCGCGCCGCGCGCTCACCGCCGCGCAGAAGCACGCGCCGCAGGCCAGCGGCCGCGAGCAGCGACGCATCGCGCTTCGGGCCCGGCAGCTCGAGGCGTTCGCGGACCTGGCCGACGTCCCAAAGCACTTCGCGTACAAGAAGGCCCTCGACGAGGCGCTCAGCCTCGACATGGAGGAGCCGGAGCTGTGGCTGCTTCGCGGCAATGCCGAGGAGCCGACCGCCGCCGGCCGCGGCCAGCGCGGAAGCGCCGCCTCCACTGCCTTCTATCTCGAGGCGCTGCGCCTGGCGCCCGATCATGCGGCGGCCCACCACTACCTCACGCACTCCTACGAGACGATCGGCCGGATCCCGAGCGCCCTCGAGCACGGCGAGGCGTACGCGCGCCTGGCGCCGGCCGTGCCCCACGCACATCACATGTGGGGCCACGATCTGCGCCGCGTCGGCCGCATCGACGACGCGATCGCCGCCTTCCGCCGCACCTACGAGCTCGAGATCGCGTACTACGCGGCCGAGGGCATCCCGGCGAGCCTGGACTGGCACCACGTCCACAACCTCGATCTGCTGGCCACGTCGCATCAGCACAAGGGCCAGATGCAAACCGCGGAGGCGCTGCTCCGCGAAGCGGGAGCGATGCCGCCCGTCACCGAGTACCTGGAGTACAACCAGAAGGCCTTGGCGACCTTCCTGCTCGGGCGCGGACGCTGGGCCGATGCGCTGCTGGCCGCGCGAACGCAGGCGTCGGGCAAGTGGGCCGCGACCAGGGCCGTGGGCCAGGCGCTGTCCGGACACGCGCTGCTCCAGCTCGGCCGAGAACCGGAGGCTCGAGATGCGCTGGCCGCGGCCGAGCGCGAGGCGCAGGCGGTGCCCACGCTCGTGGGCGGGCTCG
>DATFEN010000195.1:0-6125 GCA_035251085.1 Vicinamibacteria bacterium
TCCTCGACGAGGAACACCGTGCCGCTTCGAGCAGCCAGCACCGGAGTGCCGATCGGCATCAAGACGTCGTACGCGTATTGAACGATCGTTCCAGCCGCGTGGGAGCTGGAACCGCAGTTGCCTTGGCCGACAACGTACGCCTCACCGATGTTCCATGGAAGAACGTACGCGGACGCGCTCTGCGGCGGGTACGGGCCGGGACAGGAGCGCGTGTCTGGATTGGAGCCGCAGCCCATCGCGCCGAGCAGAACGGCACTCAAGCGGCCCATTCCTCTCACGACGGCTTCCGCGCCAGCACCAGCACGCTCGCGCCGAGCGGGAGCGTGATTCGGCGGACGAGCCGGGCTTCGAAGAACAGCAACCCGCGGAAGAGCGCCTCGAACGGCGCGGGGAGGAAGGCGACGTCGGAACCGCGCCGGCCGGTGAGCCGATCGAGCGTCCGCCGCAGCAGGATCACGGGGAACAGGAAGAAGTTCGCGTAGGTGGTCCGGACCACGTCCAAGCCGGCGCCGCGGAGCAGGCCCCCGACTTCCGCGCTCGTGTAGCGATGCCGGGAGTGGACGGCGTCGTCGTGCGCGCCCCAGAGCATGCGGAGGGCCGGGACCCGGACGAGCAGGAACGCACCGGGCTGGGCCACGCGCGCCAGCTCGCGCACGGCGGCAGCGTCGTCGGGCACCCAGCGGTGGTAGAGCACGTCGAAGGATGTCACCAGGCCGAACACCCCGTCGCCGAAAGGCAGGCTCAGGACCGACCCGCGGACGCTCGTCACGCCGCGTCGCCTGGCCAGCGCCAGCGCGTCCTCCGACAGCTCGACGCCCACGGTCCGTCCATAGGAAGCGAGGGCGAGGAGATTGACGCCGGTGCCGGAGCCCGCGTCGAGCACGCGCCGAACAGGATCGGGGCTCAGCCTGCCCGCCAGCAGGGCGAGGGCGATCGCGCGCATGCCCGCATACCACCACTGACGCTCTTCGGCCTCGAACATGCGGAGGTACTCTTGGCGGTTCAAGGCAGCCTCGTGAAGCGCACGCGGTCCACGTCCGCGGTGCCGGCGACGGTGAACGCGAGGTCGTTCAACTCGCGGCGCCAGCGCACGCGCGGCACGCGAACGCTGGCTTCGACCAGTCGCTCGCGGAGCGGAAATGCGGCGACGAGCGTGCCGTTCACGGCCAGCTGCAGCACGCCCTCGCCGCGCGCCCGCACGAAGACCTCGAGGGCCTCGGCGACGTCCAGCGGCGCGACGAGACGAGCCCTGCCGTCGACGCTGCGGCACTGAACGTTCTCGCAGTTGCGCAGAGAGCCCCAGCCGGGGCCGACGAGCGCAGGATCGGCCAGCGGGTCGCCGAGATCGATCATGCCGCCCAGGTTCTGTTGGCGATAGAACAGATACTTGCCCACCATCAGGTCGTAGCGCCCCGCGCCCAGTCGGTGCTCGACCATGAAGATCCAGTTCGCCGGCCAGGCTAGGGGCGTGCCGGTCGAGGCCTGCACGACCGCAGCGGAGTTCTCGGCGACCCTCGCGAAGGACAAGGTGTCGTCGAGCGGCAGCAGAACCTGCTTGTACTGCGCCATGAGCAACGCGTTCCACAGGACGAGAATGGCCGCGAAGCCCGTGAGCAAGAGGTCGGGCCGCCGCCGCGCCATCGCCAGGGTCCACGAAACCGCGAAGGCGAGGCCGACGGCCAGCATCGGGAGCGTCGAATCGAAGCGCCGGTTCGAGAAGCTGCCTCCGGCCCACCAGTCGCCCGAGCAGGCGTTCACGTAGCTCATCACGGCGACGGGCAGCAACAGCAGCAGCGCGCCCCAGCGGTCCCGGCGCACGTACGCAGCCAGGCCGAGGAAGCCGGCCCAGAGCACCGGGGTCCAATAGAGCAGGCCGTGGCGCGAGGAGAAGAACGTCTGGAGCAGGTACGGGTGGTCGAGGCGCAGGAAATCCCGGCCATGAGGCGGGTCGGTGAGCAAGTATTGGCCGAAGATCGCCTTCCACGCCAAGAGCTGCGGCAGGGCGCCCAGGGCGAAGGCCGCGAGGGTCGCAAGGCCGGTGCGCAGCGTCGGGAGCGGTGCGCGCCGCAACGCCGGCAGCAGCGCGAGCCCGGGCATGAGGAGCAGGACCGCGCCCTGCCAGCGCACCGTCGCGCCGACGCCGATCACGAACCCCAGCAGCACTCCCCGGCGCAGGGACAATCCCTCACGCTCGGGCCAGAACAGGAAGAGCGCCAGCGCGGCGAGAAAGAAGCTGCCGGGATGGCTCATCACCGGCTCGACGGTCGCGTACCACCACAGCAGGGTGGCATAGAAGAGCAGGAGCACCGTGAAGGTGGCGGACTCGGGGAAGAGCGATGCGAGGACGGCTTCCACCAGCAGCAGACCGATGACGACGTAGACGAGGCTGCCGAGACACACGGCCCGGATGTGCCACTGCGAATAGCCCTGCTCGGGTTCGCCCGCGGCGCGCGCCACGACGTCTCCAGCCGCGTAGAACGGCATCCACAGGAGCGCCGGCCCCACCGAGAAGATCGTGCGCCGGTGCCCCGTCGGGGTGGGGTTCGTCTTGTCGCCGCGGGTCAGGATCCCGAAATGCTCGAACTCGTTGGCGAAATCCAGGTCGCGGTCGTAGTAGAGCGAGCGCAGGTGGGCGTAGTACTCCACGGCGTCGGCGTCGAGGCGGGGCGCATCGCGGGAGAGCTGTGCGAGCAGCGCCGGAACGAACAGCGCGACCGCGAGCAGGGGGCGGTTCACGCCCGAGGCAGGACGGCAGCTGCGAGGCGCGCGGCCTCGCGGCCCAGGCTCATCGAGCCGCTGATCGTCCGGTCGTGAGGGTGGAGCTGGCTGGAGTCGGTGAGGAACAGGTTCGGCAGCGGCGTCGCGATCCGCGGCGTGGTCTCGCGGTAGTCGGTGAGGCAAATCGGCTGCGCGTACCGGTCCCGGAACAGGGCGTGGAACTTCACCCAGCTCCGGTCGAAGCCCGGATGGATGAGGGCGAGCGCGTCCGTGTACGTGCGGACGACCTCCTCGTCGCTCTGCAGATAACGCGGATCGTCCGGCGAGAGGTACTGCGGGACGTACAGGATGTGGTCGCCGCCCAGCTCCGGAAGCGGGTTCAGGTTGGTGTACTCGATCATGCCTGCGAACGGCACGCGCGAGTCGTTGGTGTTCACCCAGAAGAACGGCGTCACGCTCTCGCGCAGGCGCAGGAACAGGCAGAAGATCCCGATCACGGGAATGCGCCGCAGCCCCTCCCGGTAGGCGCCCTCCGGGAAGTCGGCCGCCAGCTTCAGGAAGTGCTTCGGCGTGATCGTGGAGACCACCACGTCGGCGGCCAAATTCTCACCGCCCAGGCGAACACCCTCGGCCCGCTCGTTCGCGACCAGGATCGCATCGACCGGCGCGCGCAGGATCGTCTTCCCGCCGTGCCGCTCGAAATCGCGGCGCAGCCCCTCGAGGACGGTCTGCGAGCCGCCTTCGACATAGCCGAGCTCCTCGCGCCAGGCCGACTTGCGCGAGCGGCCGAGGCGGACCATGCGCGCCCAGATCCAGGCCGCGGAGATGGCGTCGGCGTGCTCGGCGAACTTGAAGCGCATCAGCGGCTCCCAGATCACCTTGTAGGCGCGCTCGCCGAACAGCCCGCGCAGCCAGGCCGTGGCCCGCTGCGGCGCGAGGTCCTCCTCCTTCATGCGCTGAGCCAGCTTCACGGCGAAGCCGGCCCGCAGCCGGTCGACGACCGGCAACGCACGGAAGCGCAGCAGCTCGAGCGGCGTGAGGAATGGGTAGAGCGTGCCGTTCACGAAGTAGGCCATCCGGGAGTCCTTCCAATGGAGCTTCCCGGAGAGACCGATCTCGCCGAGCGCGGTGACCAGGTCGTCGTCGCCCCTGCAGACGAAGTGGTAGTAGCGCTCGATGGTGACGCCCTGGACGTCGAAGGAGCTGGCCAGGCCACCCAGCACCGGCGCGCTCTCGAGGAGCGTCGTCTCCAGGCCGCCCTTGGCGAGCAAGTGCGCGGCGCGGATGCCGGCGGGGCCGCCGCCGATGACGACCGCCCGCTGCCTCAAGCCCACCTCCTGGAGCCCGGTCCCCGGACGAAGGTGACGCGGTCCAGACGCACGCCGTCGCCGCTCGTCTCGAGCGCCACCTCGTTGATCTCGCGGCGCCAGAAGACCTCGGGGACCTGGAGGCGCGCCTCGGACCACGTCGCATCCACGCGGAAGCGACCGGCCTCACGGCCGTTCACCAGCACGCGAATTTCCCGTGGCTCGGGCGCGGCCGCCTCGAAGAGCAACTCGAGGTCCTCGGCGTGATCGAGAGGCGCGAAGAAGCGGGCCCGCCCGCGAAGCCGGCGCGTCGTGCGCCCTTCATGGTTCTCGATGCCGAAGAAGCCCTCGCCGAGCAGCGCCTCGTCGCCCGGCGCGCCCACCTCCAGCACGCCGCCCAGGTTGTTCTGCATGTGGAAGAGATAACGGCCCACCAGGAGGTCGAACTGGCTGGGGGGCCGGTCGTGGCGCAGCGCGAAGAGCCAGCTCGCGGGCCAGGTGGTCGGGAAGCCGACCGTGTCCGAGAACGCCTGGGTGGTGGCGCGCGCCAGGGTGGAGAACGCGACGGTGTCGTCGCGGGGGATCCAATTTCGGCGCAGCGCCTCGGCCAGGGAGACGTTCCACGCCGCGAGGCACAGCGCCGGCACGGCCACGACGGTCCGGGGATGCTCGCGCGCGAACCGGCGCAGCACGTCGATGCCGGCGGCCATTGCCAGGGCGAACACCGGCAGCAGGCTGTCGAAGCGCCGCGCCGAGAAGGAATGGCCGGCCCAGTAATCCGCAACGCCCATGTTCACCCACGTCATCAACACCAGCGGCGGCACGAGCGCCCAGCCGATCTGCGGGCGCCTCCGCACGAGCGGCACGAGCCCGAGGAAGCCGAGCCAGAACACCGGCGTCCAGGAGAGCAGCCCGTGACGCGAACTGAACAGCGTCTCCACGATGCGCGGATGATGAAGCCGCACGAAGCCGGGTCCCTGTGGCGGGTGAGGCAGGATCCAGTGGTCGTAGATGGCCTTCCACGCCAGCATCTGCGGCGTCGCGCCGGCGAGGGTGCCAGCAAGCAGGAGCGCGGCGCACAGCGCGAGGCGCGGCCAGGCCGTACGGTCGCGAAGGAAGCGCTGGATCAGGTCGAGCCCGGGCAGGACCAGGAACACGCCGTTTTGCCAGCGCACGCACATCGCGAGGCCCAGCACCAGGCCCAGCACGAGAAACGCCGACGGGCCGCTCGTCCCGCGGCCCCGGTCCCACAGCACGATCGCAACGGCCGCGAGGAACGCCGAAGCGGAATGGGCATATGTCGGCTGGAGAACCATGTACCAGTAGTGGAACGTTGCCCCGTAGATGAGCAGCACGGCCGCGAGAGCCGTCGTCTCCGAGAAGTAACGCCGCGCGAGGCCGAAGATCAGGACCAACGCGGCATAGCCGTAGAGGACGCTGCCGAGCGCGACCGCGTTCCAGTGGTACTTGCCGAACCCCGACAGGTCGGGCGTTCCCCCGAGGAGGCGGTCGATCCGTCCCACCAGCTCGCCCACCGCGAAGAACGGCCCCCACACCACCGCGGGTCCTACCGAGTAGATCGTGCGCCGATGGCCAGTCGTGGTCGGGACGGCGAGATCGCCACGCGTGAGCATGCCGAAGTGCTCGTAGTCGTCGGCGAGGTCGAAGTCGTGGTCCTTCCAGATCGAGTGGACGAAGACGTAGTAGCTCATGCCATCGCCGTTGATGCGGCCGCCACCGATCTGGAAGTGGACGAGCGTGGGAAAGAACAGCAGCCCCAGGACCAACGCCCCCGAGCTGATCCGCTGCTGCGCCGGCGCGAGGAGGCGAAAGCGAAGCACGAAGAGAGCGGCCGCCATCCCGGCACGCAGCCCGAAGCCGAGGCCGCCCACGCGCGGCGCTCCCAGGGCCGCGAAGACGGACACGTCCGACGTCACGACGATCAGGGCGAGATCGAACAGCACGAGGACGAGCAGCGCGCCCACAGCCGCGCGCACGTTCATCGCGCGAGCAGCTCTTCGTAGAGCCTGACCGTGTTGCGTGCCACGCGCTCCCAGGTGAAGTCCGAGGCCACGCGCGCCCGGCCGGCGGCCCCGAGTC
>DATFEN010000034.1:0-2569 GCA_035251085.1 Vicinamibacteria bacterium
GAGGTCGAGAGCACCGGTGCGGTAGGTCCACGCAACGGCCAGGCGCGCTACGTTCTCCCGATCGATCTGCGCAAGAGGCGAGTAGCGCTCGCCACCGGGGCCACCCGAATAGCTGGGCCAACCCGAATCGCTCGCGCCCTGCGCGTGCGCGATGGGCCCGAGCCAGGGGAGGGCGAGCGCGGCCAGCACTCGGCCAAGACAGCGTGAGGGCTTCACGGAACCCTGATATCGCGAAACAGCGGCAGGCGTCCACTCACACGAGCAGGCGCCTGTCGTCAACTCGCCTCGCGGCCTGCGCGCTCGAGCAGGTCGGTCACCCCGAGGGCGGCGGCCCACTTCTCGAGATAGGCCGTGTCGAGTCGGCCGGATCTCGCTCGCAACAAGCCGACGACGTCGGTCCATTGGCGCTCGGACGCCTCGCCCCCGCGACGAAACCATTCGAGTTTCGCGAGGACCGTGTCCTCAGGCGATGCGACTCGCGCCTTCGGCGCGTCCGTCGCTTCGCCCAGCGCATCGACCCGGGCGCGCGAGAAGGCTGCGCGATCGAAGGGCCGTCCCTTCGAGACGAAGACGTCGATCTTGAACATCGTGGACAGATGTATGACGTTGAACGAGAGACGCCGTTCCACGGCATCGCGCATGCGCTCCTCGTCCAGGTAGTAGAGCGCTCGCAAGCGGGCGGCGACCGGCGCCACGCGATCGGCGTCGAGCTCGGCAACCACGTCGGCGTCGATCGACGCCCGGGGCACACCGTGGATCGAGCTGGCGACCGAGCCACCGACGTAGCACCGCACGCCGAGCGCGTCGAGGGCCTCGAGCACGGGCATCAGCGCCGCGAGCAGGTCGGGCGCGGTCAACGCGCGCCCTGGCTCAGCCGGCGGCGGATCCCGTCGGCCAGCTCGGCGCCGTAGTAGAGCTCGACGAAGCGGAGGGCCGCGTCCTGCTCCGAGGCGCCTGCAGGCAGCGTCGCCCGGAGCCCGCGACGCGCGAGTTGAATGACGAGTGCGCTCAGCTCCAGCGCCATCCGCGCTCGGCGCCCCGGCCCCGCCGCCCGCAGCAACTCGAGCTGCACGCGCGCGGCCTCCGGGTCGGTATCGGAAAAGGGCCGATGAGGCATCGTCCGGTCGCCCGATTCTACCGGGCGGGCGCGCGCTGAGGCGCTTTCCGGCGCTCTACTTCTTCTTCGCCGGCTTCAGGCTCTTGTCGAAAGAGCGAACGTAGGCCGTGAGGGCCTCGACCTGCACGGACGTCAGCTGGGCCTTGAACGGCATCATGGCCGTGCCCCGAACGCCCTCGGCGATCACCTTCGAGATCGCGGCGGGTTCGCTGCCGTGGGTCCACTTGTTGTCCACGAAGTTGAGCGGCTCGAGGGGCGAGCTGCCGTCCGGCATGTGGCAGGTGGAGCACTTCTTCCGGTAGAGCTCCTGCACCTCCGCAGCGGGCAGATCCGCGGCCGAGACGGTCGCAGTGGCCCCGAGAAGGACGCCGAGGACGATCGCACGAGTGTTCATGTCGGGGCCGCACGTTATCACAGCGCCACGCGTCCTCGCTTCCTCTTGTAAGATTACCCGCGATTCTCCATAGCCAGCGCGAGGAGGGCCGACATGCCGAACGGCGTGCAGTGGCGGCTGAGCCTGATGATGTTCCTCGAGTACCTGATCTGGGGCTCGTGGCTGCCGCTCCTGGCCCTCTACCTGTCCGACTTCCTGCACTTCACCGGGACCGACATCGGCTGGATCTTCGCCACGCAAGCGATCGCGTCCGTCACCGCGGTGTTCATCAGCGGCCAGCTCGCCGACCGCTACCTCTCCACCGAGCGTTTCCTGGCCGTGAGCCACCTCATCGGCGGCCTCGCGATGTTCGCCCTCGCGTTCCAGAAGACGTTCTGGCCTTTCTTCGTGACGATGCTCGTGTACACGCTGGTCTACGTCCCGACGCTCTCCCTCACCAACTCGATCTGCTTCCATCACCTGAAGGACGCGCAGAAGGAGTT
This sequence comes from Vicinamibacteria bacterium, assembly GCA_035251085.1. GTDB lineage: Bacteria > Acidobacteriota > Vicinamibacteria > Fen-336 > Fen-336 > DATFEN01. The sequence continues at coordinate 1,994 of DATFEN010000034.1, forward strand.
CGGGCAGGTCCGGCTCTGGGGCACGATCGGCTGGATCGCGGCGAGCTGGCCCTTCGTCTTCATCCTCGAAGGCAAGGAGGGGCCGGCCCTCGAGTCCGCCTTGAGCGCGATCTTCACCGTGGCCGGGAGCGCCTCGATCGCCCTCGCGGCCTTCTCGCTCTTCCTGCCCCGCACGCCTCCCGCGAAGAACGTCGCCGAGAAGAACGCTCCGCTCGAGGCGATCAAGCTGCTCGCGATCCCCAGCGTGCTGGCGCTGTTCGTGGTGACCTTCATCGACGCCCTCGTCCACCAGTGCTACTTCCAGTGGACGAGCCCGTTCCTCGCCGCGATCGGCCTCCCGAAGAACTGGATCATGCCGGCGATGAGCATCGGCCAGATCGCCGAGATCGCCACGATGGCCGGCCTCGGCTTCTTCCTGAAGCGCCTGGGCTGGCGCACGACCATGATCATCGGAATCCTCGGCCACGTGCTGCGCTTCTTCGTGTACTCCATCGGCCAGCCCGTCTGGCTGGTGGTGGTCAGCAACGTCGTCCACGGGTTCTGCTACGCGTTCTTCTTCGCGTCGGTCTACATCTT
>DATFEN010000206.1:0-31185 GCA_035251085.1 Vicinamibacteria bacterium
TCGCCTGTCCACTACGCCGACAGCCCGTAGATTCGGCCCGCAGACGCCCGGTCCAAACCTCTTCGTGCCGTGCGCTGAGCCCTCTGGATCTGAAGCAGGGACTCAGCTTGACGCAGCTCAATCCGCCAGTACCCTCTCGCTGAAGCAATGGCCAGACAGTCATCCGGCCCGCGCAGGCGCAGCCCCGCACGCTCTGTAGACGCCGGCGTTCAAGTGCGGCACCTCCGCAAGAAGGCCGGCATGTCGCTGCGAGCGCTGGCGGAGCGGACCGGATTCTCCCGAGCTTCATCTCGCAGATCGAGAACCGCGCAGCGCCGCCTCGCTGGGATCGCTGGAGAAGATCGCGGAAAACCTCGGCGTGACCCTCCGCGATTTCTTCAGACCGGGAGGGGACCACTCGCTCGTCATCAGGCGCGGTCAACGGCAGCATCTGACGAGCACGTGGTCCCGCGCGCGGCTGACGGAGCTCGGCGTGGCCGGGCAGCAACTGTCCGCGGTCATGATCACGCTGACGACCGAAGGACGGAGCGGCAAGCGGCCCAAGCCTCACTCGAAGGAGGAGTTCGCGCTCGTCACGGCGGGCACCATTTCCCTCACGCTGGGGGGCGAGCGCCACCTGCTCCACGAAGGAGACGCCGTCGTGATCCCTGCCGCGCTGCCGCGGCTGTGGGCCAACGGCAGCCGCCGCCAAGCGACGATCGTGAGGTCACCGCCTTGTGACCTCTCATGGCTGTAGACCGTGGCGGCGGAGTCACCGCCACGGCCTACGGGCTACCGATCGAGTCGCACCTCGACTGGAACGCCGTGGCTCACGATGTCGAACACCGGCGAGCGCGCTTGCGCCAGGCGCACCAGCTCCTCCAAGGTTTCCGGCGGGGCATCCCCCTTGACCTTGAAGGCCACACGGATCCGCTCGTAGCCGTTTCGCACCTCATCGGACAGCCCGAGCAGCCCACGCACGTCGAGGTCGCCCTCGAAGCGTGACTCGACCTCCTCGAGGTGGATGCCCCGAGCGGCCGCGTGCAGGACCATGGACGTGGTCAAGCACCCGGCCAGCGCGTGGAGCACGAACTCGACCGGATTCGCGCCGCGGTTCTCGCCGAGCAGAACCGGAGGCTCGTCGTTGTCGAACACGAAAGGCTTCGCGCGGGACGAGTCCTCCTGACCGCCGCCGTAGAAGTCCTGAATCGTGGAACGGTTGAGGCCGCCTCCCAACCAGCGGTTGCGGTTCCGGAATTGGAAGCGGGCGATCTCCGGCCTAGCCTTGATCGCGTCGACCGTCTGATAGATCTGGTCCACGCTGAGTCCGTTGCAGGTCGCCGACTTGGTCTCCGCCATACTGTCCTCCTTCATCAAGCTGTCGGCGCCCCACGCGCCGACATCGCGCGTGGTGGGGGCAGGAGACATGCCAGGGCACGCGATGATTCGGAAAGCCCTGTGGGCGTTGATCCTTCCCGCCGATCGTCCCGGCGCCAGCGGGTCGCGAGATCTCGCGCGTGGCGAGATTCCGCGCCGGCCACTTGCGAAAAGTCGCGTGGCCGGCGAGGCGCTACTGCGGACGCCGGATCCCGAGCGCCTTTAGACGTGAGTTCAGCGTGGACGGTTTCATCCCCAGCCGCCGGGCGGCGCCGTCCGCTCCAGCTATGCGCCACTGGGAAGCCTCCAGCGCGCGTACCAGGTTGGCCCGTTCCAGCTCGCGCATCTCGCGCAGCGTGAGAATCCGGGAGCCTTCGGCGGTCGCCTCGGGCGAGTCGCGTATGGAGGGGGCTGTGTCGGGGAGGGCGCGATCGAGGTTCAGGCGACCGTCACGCGACGCCACCATGGCGCGCTCCATGACGTTCTGGAGCTCGCGGACGTTCCCTGGCCACGCGTAAGCGCGCAGGCGCGCCATCGCGTCGAGGCCGAGCGGTTCGAAAGGCCGGCCGAGCTTCCGAGCGAAACGACGCACGAAGCTCGAAGCGAGCAGGGTCACATCCTCGGGTCGGTCCCGCAGCGGGGGGACCCGAAGCGGAAACACGTTGAGCCGATAATACAGGTCCTGGCGGAACCGTCCGTCCTGGACCTCGCGGTCCAGATCTCGGTTCGTCGCGGCGATCACCCTGACATCGACCCTCCGCGTGTGTGAGCCGCCGACCGGCTCGAACTCGCCTTCCTGCAGCACGCGGAGCAACTTGGGTTGGAGGTCGAGGGGAAGCTCGCCGATCTCGTCGAGGAAGATCGTGCCTCCGTTCGCGAGGGCGAAACGGCCCTCCCTCCGGGCGGTGGCGCCTGTGAAGGCTCCCTTCTCGTGGCCGAAGAACTCGCTCTCGATGAGGCTGGCGGGTATCGCAGCGCAGTTCACGACGATGAGGGGCCGGTCGCGGCGACGGCTGGCCCCGTGGAGAGCTCGCGCCACCAGCTCCTTGCCGGTCCCGGTCTCGCCCAGGATCAGCACGGTCGTGTCGGTAGGAGCGACTTGCGCGATCTCCCGCCGGACCTCGAGGAGCCCTGGGCTACGACCGAGAAGTTGGTCGGGATCGTGGAGGGTCCGGATCTCCTCGCGCAAGTACTCCGCCTCGCCCGTCAGCTCTCGGATCGCGGTCTCTGCCCGCAGGCGCCGAAGCTCGGCCGCCGCCCTCTCGCCAAAAAGCCTGAAGACAGCGATCAGGCGCGGCTCCTCCGGCATCGGTTTGGTGTCGATTACGGCGAGATTCCCGAGCACCGTCCCCTCCAGGTCGAGCAGGGGGACGCCCATGTAGCTGACAGCGCGGAAAGCCCTCAGATCCGAATCGGCGGGGAACAGGTCGACGACACCCTCGGGGAAGTTGGCGAAACACGCTTTGTTGACGACGCGTTCGCAAGGCGTGCCCGCAATGTCGTACTCGTAGTCCGGAACGAGCCGGCCCCCGGCCCAGAAGGCGAGTGCGCGGAGGCGCCGCCGCTCCGCCGAATACTCGGTGACCCATGCACCGTGGACGTCGAGGGCGCGGGCAAGGCTCTCGACGAACGTCTCGAAGAAGCGCCGCCCAGTTTCCGGGGAGGCCACTTGCACGAGCGTAGTGAGAGCGGCATCGGGATCGCTCAGGCGAGCGCGCGTCGAAGGAGCCACGTTCAGAGTCTACAGTGACCGTATCGTTCGAGCCGCTGGCGAGGTCGGGGCCGCGCGAGCTCGCCTTTGCGCGACGGTGAGCTAGGCTTGGGCCCCGCCAGCGGCGATAGTCCCGGCCGGACGGCCTTCACGGGCGCCGTGGCCGTGTCGGGCAAGCAGTCCCCACGGGCAACACTCTTCGTGCTAGCGAGCCGCGTACGTCGCATGCGAACTGGTGCGCCTTGATCTTCGCCGGAGCCTCGCTGCACTGCTACCACGCTGCCACGCTGCCACCAATCGTCCTCCTTCGGCCGGTTCCAGGTGATGCGCCGCTGAAACCCGATGCGTCCTACCAAGGTAGAGATCGGGTGGGGTGTCGTCGAAGTCCTCAGTTCGCGCCTCGGGTGTTTGTGGCGCAACCGAGATTGCTTGCGCGCGTCCTTCGCGGTTACGATCGCCTCGCTGCGGCCATGGTTGATGCAGTCGAGGTCGTCAACAGTTACCAGTCGCCCAGCCTCCGGCCGTGGCGGCCCGGAGCCACGCCCAGCTCGCAGCACGATCCGCCCACAGGTAAGCCTTCACGCTTCTGAGCGGGGCTCGCGCCCCGCCTGCCGCGCTTTCGCGACCAGGAGGGGAAGTGACAGCTGCTGGATGGGTGTTCATGGGCGTTTCGCTGGCATTCGTGGCATGTCTTGCCGGTTGGTGCTACTACAAGGTCCTGGCTTTCCACGACGAGCCGCCCGAGCCCGTGAAGGATTTCCATAGCGCGTAAGAGCGATCGCCGAAGCTTGGGTTGGCGGCGTTGGGCTTGAAGGATAGCAGCCCCGAAGCCGCGGGCGTCGACGCGACCGGATGAAACGCCCAAAAACGCCAGACTCGAAGCCTTCTAAGCTGCGGGTCAGGGGTTCGAGTCCCTTCAGGCGCGCCAACCGAGCGTCTCGTACACGAAGGAGCCGGCGACCATGACGGCTCCGCGACTCCAGGTTCGCGAGTGTCAGCTCGCTTCGCGCCCGGCTCGTACGCGCATGCCCTTCCGCTTCGGCATCGCGGTGCTGACCGCAATGCCCATCCTGCACGTCCGTCTGCGCCTGGAGGCCTCCGACGGTTCGACCGTCCACGGCGTGAGCGCGTCGGGGCTGCCACCACTGTGGTTCGACAAGAACCCTAATAGCAGCCACGCGGACAACGTGCGCGACCTGCTCACGTCGGTCCAGCGTGCCGCTGCCGCCTATGTCGAGGCAGGCGGCGCCACGGCCTTCGACCTCCATCGCTCCCTCGAGGCCGACGTCCGGGCGGCCTGCGCCGCCGATGGGCTGAACGAGCTCACCGCGGGCTTCGGCATCGCGCTCCTCGACTGTGCGATCGTCGATGGCGTATGCCGGCTGACGCACACCACGCTCCACCAAGCACTGAAGCAAGACCTCCTGGGGGTGGGACTCGAGCTCGCGCGACTCGTCCCGGCCGCGGCGCTCCCGAGCATCCGCGTCCGTCACACCGTCGGCATGGCCGACCCGATCCGCGCCGCAGATACCGTGTCGTCCCTCGACGATGGCCTGCCCGAGACGCTCGAGGACGTCGTGCGCGTGTATGGCGTACGCATCTTCAAGGTCAAGATCGAGCGGGACACGGGCGCCTCGCTTGCCCGCCTGCGCCGGATCGCCGAGGTCGTCGACTCGGTTCCGTACTACGAGGTGACCCTGGATGGCAACGAGCAGTTCCACGACATGGGCGAGTTCCACGCCTTCGTGATGCGCGTCGCCGCCGAGAAAGCACTCGCGACCCTATGGCACCGCACGCTCTGGATCGAGCAGCCGGTCGCACGGAGTGTCGCGCTGACGACCGCAGTGTCCGGCGAGCTCCGGAAGGTCGATCGCCTCAAGCCCGTGATCATCGACGAGTCCGACGCTTCGGACGACGCGCTCGACCGGGCGTTGGAGCTCGGCTATCGCGGCATCTCGGCGAAGAACTGCAAGGGAGTCTTCAGGACGCTCCACAGCTACCGCCGCATCGCCGAACGCAACGCGCGGGCCGGGCCGCCCGTGATCCTCTCGAGCGAAGATCTCACCAATGTCGGGATCGTTCCGCTGCACCAGGACCTGTGTGTCGCCGCCGCGCTCGGCATCACCCACAGCGAGCGAAACGGTCATCATTATTTCTCCGGTCTCAGCCACTGTTCCACGCGCGAGCAGCAGCAAGCGCTCGTGGAGTATCCATCCCTGTACTCCAGGCGGCCGAACGGCCTGGTCGCGCTCGACGTTCGCGCGGGTGCGCTCGATCTGCGCGAGCTGAACGCGGCGGGATACGGGGTCGCGTCCGAGCCGGACTGGGAGGCGATGGAGCCTCTTGCGCCCGGAAGCCTGCCCACGTTTTGAGCCACGCCATGTCCCCTGCCTCGGAGGAGACGCGTTCGTCCGGTCGTGTGATGGCGCTGGCCGCGGCGCTCCTGGGCTGGATGTTCGACGGCTTGGAGATGGGACTCTTCCCGTACATCGGCCGGCCCGCCCTGCAGGAGCTTCTCGGGGGCCGTCAGGAGTCGGCGGGCCCATGGTTCGCCTACATCGTGGCGATGTTCCTGGCCGGCGCTGCTCTCGGCGGGCCCCTTTTCGGCTGGCTGGGCGACCGAATCGGACGCGTGAAGGCCATGACCTGGAGCGTTCTCGCCTACTCGATCCTCACTGGCCTCTGCGCCTTCGCCAGCGCCCCCTGGCACCTGGCCGTCCTGCGCTTTCTCGCGTCGTTGGGCATGGGCGGCGAGTGGGCGTTGGGCGTGGCGCTCGTCGCGGAGGTGTGGCCTGCCCGGTCCCGACCGCTCCTCGCGGGCCTGATCGGAGCGGCGGCCAACGTCGGCTTCGTGCTCGTCGGCGTGCTGGGGCTGGGCCTGAACCGTTTCGTCGGCGGGATCGGAGAGGCGCTCGGTCGCGTGCTGCCCGAGGCGTGGGTCTCTCCCCTGCTCGCCCACGGCGGCTGGCGTCTGCTGTGCCTCGCCGCGGCGCTGCCCGCCCTGCTCGCGTTCTTCATACGCCTCGCCGTTCCCGAGTCCGAGCGCTGGAGGGAAGCGACTCGACACGCCCCCAAGGTCCGGATCGCCGAGATCTTCCGCGGCTCGATCCGCAAGAGCACGCTCGTGGGGTCGGCCGTCTCCTCGATGGTGCTGATCGGAACCTGGGCCTCGGTGCAGTGGATCCCGACCTGGACGGGAGCCCTCGCGCCCGACCAGGCGGGCGCGGCGGCCTGGGCACAGATCAGCATGGGTGTCGGCGCCGTGATCGGCACGATCGTCGTCGCGATCGCTGCCGACATGTTCAACCGGCGCTTGACCTACGTGTTCCTGTGCATTGCATCGCTGGTCGTCTGCCAGATCCTGTTTCGCGGCTCGTGGAGCTACGGAGCCGGCTTTCTCGCCATGGTCGGTCTCGCGAACGCGTTGACCGCGGGCTTCTTCGGCTGGCTGCCCCTGTACCTGCCCGAGCTCTTCCCGACGCGTGTGCGCGCAACGGGCCAGGGGCTCGCTTTCAACTCGGGCCGGATCGTCGCTGCGGTCGGCACGATCCTCGGAGGCCAGCTCGTGGCCAGCTTCGGCGGTGACATCGCCCGCATGTGCGCGGTGATGAGCCTGGTCTACCTGTGCGGACCCGCCCTCGTCTGGCTCGGCCCGGAGACCAAGGGGAAGCCTCTGCCGGAGTAGCCGGCTTCAGGAATAGGCTCGGAGGCTGCGGGCGACGAGACCGAGGCCGCCCACCAGCAGCACCAGCATGACGAGCGTGTTGAAAAGGCTGGTCGGCTCGAAGTAGATCCGCAGGTTCATCAGGATCCCCGCGAGGATGATCACCGCTCCGGCCACGGACAGCACCCAGCCGAGCGGACTCCTGCCGTTGAAGAACAGCGTGCCTACGCCGAGGAGCAGCGGGACGAGGCTCAGGCCGAAGCTGTTGTGTCCGAAGAAGCCCCAGAACCCGGTGCTCACGGTCACCTGGCTCGTGAGCATGTAGGCACCCGCGACGCTCATGAGGAGGCCGGCGAAAAACGTCCCCACGCCGCCAGGAGTGCCGCCCGCACCCTTGATCGCCATGCCGGCCGGAGTATAGCGGGGGGGCGCCTAAAGCAGGAGTGTCTCGACGCGGTGGGCGTGCACGATCTGGTCGCGCTGAGACCACGCGAACACCGTGAAGCGGCCGTCCTGGGAGGCGACCAGTGCCACCGCGTCCTGCTGGTCCTGCGCGAGCTGCGCCGCCGAGATGTGGCGGGTGCCGCCGAGCTGCGTCGGAGCCACGGCCACCGACTCCCCGCCCTCGATCGGCTCGCTGACGAGGACGCGCTCGACCCGCCAGCGGCCTTCGGGCCGTCCGATCTTGACGCCGAAGCCGATTAGCTCGTAGCGGTCGTTGATCAGGGTGGCGCCATCCACTGCCGTCAGGCCCGCGATCGCGTCCACCCCCCGGCCGAGCGCGCCGTGCCCACCTGTGGCGCCGTCACGCGTGAGATCCGCCAGCTCGGTGAAGGCCGGCTCCACGGCGTACGGGATGGGCTGAACAATCGAGCCACGCCACCCGTCGTTGTCGGCGGGCACCACGACCAGCGTCCCACCGCGACCGTGCGCACGCATCGAGACGGCGAGTCGGAGCAGCACGTCGACGGGGTCTTCAGGCGATCCCGGCGCCTCGGCCGCGATCAGCGACTCCAGGATCCGTGGATGCTCCGAGAGATCCAGGGCCTGCGGGCTCAGGACCTTCACGTGCTCCCCCTCGAAGACGGCCACGTTCTGGAACTTCGCGGAGTCCTCGCGGGTGCGGTGCTTCACCACCATCAGCCCCGGCCCGATCACCTCGAGCACGAAGCAGAAGCTGGGGATCACTCGTGTGGTGCCCCACAGCACGAGCTCGCCGTCCTCGCGCCAGACACCCAGGTGGATGCCGGGGCGCTCGACCGCGGGCGCGAGACGCGCGAGGGTGCGCGCGCCGAGCGGCAGCCGTGTGCCGAAAAGGAGCGGGCGCTCGGCGCTGGCGGGCGGCAGATAGGCGAGCGAGATCTCGGGATGGAAACCCTCCTCGCGCTGGAGGCTCGCCCAGAAGCCGGCGTCGACGAGCGCCTCTATGGCCTCCGCGTCGGGCAAGGGACCGACCTTCTGCGTGCCGCTGGGCGTGGCCGACGCGTGTCGCGCGAAGTGGTCCTCGAGCTTGGCCGCCAGCAACCGCGCAGCACCGTACGAGGCCTTGTTCACGTTTCCCCCCGCCATTCTCTCCGAGTTCCGGAAAGGTTTGACCGTGGGAGCGCGCCGGACTAGCTTCGTTCGAGGAGGCTTGCACGAATGGCGAAGACGAGTTCGAAGGCACGCAGGACGAGAACGATCGCGAGGAAAGCGAAGACGAAGCGACCCGGCAAGGCCTTGCCGAAGCGCGTCCAGAGGGTCCCGGCCGGCTACCACACGGTGTCGCCGTACATGGTCCAGGACGACTGCGCGAGGGCCCTGGCGTTCTACAAGGAGGCATTCGGAGCGAAGGAGAGGATGCGGATGCCGGGACCGGACGGGAAGATCGCCCACGCGGAGATCAAGGTCGGCGACTCGATCGTCATGATGGCCGACGAGATGCCGCCGATGCAGGGCCAGCCGGGCACCTACAAGGCGCCCAGGGCGGCCGGACTGTCCACGGGCGGACTTTTTCTCTACCTCAACGACGTCGACGCGGCATTCGATCGGGCGGTGAAGGCCGGTTGCACCGTGCGCCAGCCCTTGACCGACATGTTCTGGGGCGACCGTTACGGGCAGGTGATCGATCCGTTCGGCCACACCTGGGGCATGGCCACGCACAAGGAAGACGTGTCGCCGGCGGAGATGGGACGGCGGCAGCGCGAGATGTTCGCCAAGATGGGCGGCGGAGACAGCGCGGCCTAGACGGCGCGGTTGGCAAGGGGACGGGAGTGGCTCCCGTCCCCTCATCTCGATTCCTCCTCGAGCGCGGCGAGCGTCGCGTCGATCTCGGCCTCGGTCTTGTAGTAGTGGGGCGAGAGTCGGATCGCGGCGTCGACCGCCTTGTCCGTGAAGTCGTAGCGCGAGTACTCCAGGAGCGAGGTCACGCAGTTGATCCCGCGGCCGCCGAGCGAGCGGACGAGGGCATGGGCCGTGGCTCGCTCGAAGGCCACGGTGACGATGGCACAGCGCGTCCCTCCGCGGTCCAGCACGCGCGACCCCGGGATCGCCCGCAGCCCGGCGCGCAGCCGTTCGGCCAGCGCCCATGCGCGCCGGCTGGCCGTCTCGATCCCCACGCCCCGCGCGTAGCGCGCCGCCTCGGACTGGCCGAGCACGAGCGCGTACGGAAGCTCCCAGCCCTCGTAGCGGCGGGCCGTGGGCTCGGGCGCGAAGGTCCGCTCTCCCGTCCAGGTCGCGCCGCGCATGTCCACGTACAGCGGGCAGTCGCCGCGATCGAGGGCCGCGTCCGAGGCGTACAGAAAGCCGATGCCGCGCGGTCCGCGCAGGAACTTGCGCGCGGTCGCCGCGAGGTAGTCGCAGCGCAGCCGAGAGACGTCGATCGGAAGCTGGCCGACGGCCTGGCAGGCGTCCAGGACGAACGGGGCGCCGAACTCGTGGCAGATCGCGCCGACGGCCCCGGCGTCCTGCACCAGGCCGGAGTTCGTCGGGATCCAGGAGATCGCCACGAGCGGCTTGCGCCCCCTTTCGAAGGCGTCGCGGATCGCCGTCCTGACGGAGGCCGGGTCGACTCCTCCCTCCGGAAGGTCCTCGGCGTGGACGATGGCGACGCCCAGGCGTTTGCGCAGGGAGAGGTACTGGATCTGATTCGAGGTGTAGTCGCAGCGAGAGGTGACGAGGACGCTCCGCTCGGAGAGATCGAAGCTGCTCAGCGCCTGGACGAAGCCGGCTGTGGCGTTCGCGACGACGGCGATGTTGCGGGGAGCGGCCCCGATCACGGCCGCGAGGTCCGCATAGCCCGCGCGGATGCGGTCGTCCGCCTCGTCCGCCGCTTCGTAGCCGCCGATCCGCGCCTCGAGGTCCAGGTGCTCGTGGATGACGCGGAGGACCGAAGCCGGCATCAACGCTGCGCCGGCGTTGTTCAGGTGGATCCGCGTCGAGCAGCCTGGGGTGTCGTCGCGCCACGCCGTGATCTCGGCCGCGGTCGCCCCCCCGTCCCTTTCCATGCTCGTGTCCTCCTAGCCTTCACGCTACTCGCGCCGTCGCATTCTGGGAACCGCTGTTGTCCCAGGAACGTACACCGACGAGACGCACTTCGCGGCGCGAAGTGGCTGACGAGCACCTGCCACTGCCGGCGGTCCGTCCCCCCGCCTCGACGGCACGCACTAGAATCCGGACAAGCCGTCCCAGAGTGATTGCCGTCGCCGATGCCGTCGTCGATCCTCGCGAGGAACTCGATGGATGCTCGATGCCGCGTCGCGTTGAGACGGTTCGAGGAGGAACAGATGAGCAGAGCCGCTATTCGGATGGCAACCACACTGGCATTGGTGACCATGGCCTCCATGGCGTCCGGACAGCCCGACGATGCGCTCCGGGAGGAGGTTCGCCGAACCGAGATCGCGTTCGCCAAGACGATGGCGGATCGCGATTTCGCAGCCTTCCAGCGGCTCGTCGCCGACGACGTGGTCTGGCTCGGCTCCACCCTGATGCGAGGGAAGCAACAGGTGGCGGAGGGCTGGAAGCGCTTCTACGAGGAGAAGGACGCGCCTTTCTCCTGGGAGCCCGAGCGGGTCGAGGTCAACGACTCCGGGACCCTGGGCATCAGCACGGGGCCTGTCCGTGATCCCGCAGGTCGTCGTATCGGGGCGTACAACTCGATCTGGCGGCGAGAGCGGGACGGCAGCTGGCGCATCATCTTCGACAACGGTTGCCCGAGGTGCGAGTGCAGCACGAGCGCGAAGTAGAAGGGGCAACCGGCGACGGACCCGGGATCGTGCTCAGAACGCTGGATTCTTATGGATGCCCCTCAGCCCGCGGGATGACCGAAAGGATAATGACGTTTCGGACAACGACAACGTCCTTGCGCGCGAGCGAGAAAACACTTGAGCGGATCAACCGCTCGGGAGGTAGGATCGAGTTGAGGTTCGTTCGGACCTCGACTGGCCGCGCGATGCGGCAGGATCCCAACATGAGGCGTGGCAGGCAGTGGGACATCCAACGCGAGGTGAACGCCCGGATTCCCCGTGGATCCCTCGAACAGAACCATTTCCGGGCGCTCTTCTGGTCCTGGCGATCGCGGGGGTGCTCCTTCGAAGACAGCCTGAGCAGGGCTGCGGAGCACGTCCGGCAAGGTAGTCCCGAGTTCACACCTCGATGGATCAGGTCAATGGCAGGGACACCTGACCTCGACACGACAGAGGCCCAACTCGCCCGCGTCGAAGACGCCTCCTTGTCGTCATAGTTGCACCGTCTAGTGACGCTCGTCTGGCAAGCCCAGAGCCTCGCGCGCTCGCTCGTCGAGAGGGTCGACGTGCAGAGCCTGGCGAAACGCCGCTTCGGCCTGGGCGGCCCTGCCTAGGGCACGCAGGCCGAGGCCCGCAAGGGTGAAGCGCAGCGGCGCCGGCGGGGGTGTCGGCTCAGCCCCCGCGTCCTGAGCCTCGTCGGCCAAGCTGGCCAGGCGCGCGTAGAGTGCTTGGGCCTCATCGGAGCGGCCAACTTGTTCCAGAGCCACTGCCTTGAAGAAGTAGTGTTCGGACCATGGCTCGTCAGGCTGCGTGGGCGATTTGAGCGGTTCGTCCGCCGCCCGCCTCCACAGCTCTTCCGCCTGCTTTCTTTGCCCCGCCGCCTCGAGGGCCTGTGCCGCCGACACGTACTCTCGAGCGTGAGACTGCATGGGCGGTCGGCCCACGTCCAGGTTCCTCGGATACTCCGTGGCTTTCAGGAACTGCGCCGCCGCGTCCTCGTACTTGCGCTGCGCGAGGAGGCTCTGCGCGAGGCCAAGGCGAGCCTTGCGCTCCACCGCGAGCGCCGAGGCCTCTCCTTCTCCCGCGACGAAGGTGGTCTTGTCCATGATGGCGATCGCATCGACGAAGCGGCCTGCGCTGACGTACGCCGACGCCAGACGCTGCACGACCTCCGAACGCGCACGCACCTCCGGCGGCGCGGCCTCGAGCAGCGCGATGCGGCGAGCGCTGTCTCCCTGCGTGCCGAAGATCCGATCGCGCTCGATGTAGGGGCGATGCTGCCCCGGCGCCAGGGCGATCCCTCGGCCGTACTCGGCTGTGGCTTCCTCGGGTCGCGACTGCACCGTCCAGAGAGCCCACGCCAGGTTGCGATGGGCGATCGGGTTGTCAGGATCGAGGCGGGTCGCGTCGCGCCATGCTGCGAGCGCCTCCTCGAGGCGACCCCTCGAGGCCAGCACGTTGCCGAGGTAGTAGGCTGCGCGCCCGTCCGAGGGGCGGGCTGTCCGCACTGCCTCGAGAACACGGATCTCCTCCACGCGGCTCGGAAACACGTAGGAGGGATCGGCGTGCGCGCCCGCGTCGTACTGAGCGCTTGCCTTGGCCATGTCCCCGCCGCGCTCGTGAAGATAGGCGAGGACGTAGTGCAGCATCGGGTGGCCGACGCCCTGGGCGATGGCCTCCTCGAGCACTTCGCGCGCTTCGTCGTTCCGGCCCAGCGAGAGGTAGCCGAAGGCCAGCTCGAGTACCGAATCGGGCTCGCGTGCGAGGAGGCGCGCGAGCTGCTCGCGATCCGCGTTCGAGCCGGTCAACAGATACCGCTCGCGCAAAGCGAAGGTATCGATGGCGATCTCGCCCAGCACGGCGTCGATCCGAGCGCGGGCGTCCTCCTTCCGACCCGCCAGCCGCTCGGCAACCACGAGGGTCGTGCGCGCCTCGAGATCGCGCGGGTCGATCAGGACTGCGGTCGTGAGCTGTGCGAGGGCCTCATCCAAGCGTCCTCCCGAGAGCGCGATCTCGCCGAGGACGTGACGTGCAACAGGCTCCCTGAAACCGGCCCGCGCCGCCCAGGTCAGTTGCTCGATCGCCTCGCGCTCGCGACCTTGAGCGCGTCGGACGAGGCCTAGGGCATAGTGGGCCTCGGGCATGCCCGGATCGCGCTCGAGCGCCGCGGCGAGATGCCTCGCGGCCGATTCGAACTCGCCGCTGCGGTAGAGGGACTGGCCGAGGGCGACGTGGGCGGGTGCGAATCCCGGATCGCGCCGGAGCGCCTCAAGGTAGGCGGAGCGCGATCCCCGCTCGTCGCTCCGCTTCTCTGCCGCGAGACCGGTCACATAGCTCTGCTCGGCGCTGGTCGCGATCGTGGGGTCGCGCACGGGGCGCGTGGCCGGCCGGAAGTCGGGGTTCCCATCGACCGGCGTGTCATTGCGATAACGGAGCAGCTCGCGCCCGCCGCTGCTCGTGACGACGACCGTCAGTGGCTCCCCCTGAGAGTCGGATGGCAAGTCGACCTCCGCCGTGAGCGGCGTGTCCGGTCGGAGCGTCGCGCGGCGGGAATGGAGCGACTGACCCGCGAGCTCGACGCGTAGCTCCGCGTCCTCGAAGACCGCGTTCGCGGCGACGACGATGCGTGCGCGCCCGCTCTCGACGACGATCCGCAGCGCCGCGTCGGGAGTCGCCTCGTCCCACGCCCCGCCGAGCCGATCGACCGGATACCAATGCTCGACGAAACGCTCGAGCCGATGCGGCGCGATGAACTCGTGCTCCATCTGCGTCTCGAAGCGGCCGGCCTGGAACTCCACGTACTGGCCGTCGCGGTCCGTGAGCTTGTCGATCCAGATGCGTCCGCGATCGCTGGTGCCCCAGGTCCAGGTCTTCTTCCCGGCCAGCTCGCGGTGGTCGGCCACGTGCACGATGCCCCAATCCGCGCGCTCGTAGTACACGCCGAAGAAGTCCCGCTTCGAGTTGCGCGCGAAGAGCGAAAGGTAGTCGGGTACCTCGCGGTAGGTGCCGAGGTCGACGCCCTGCTCCTTCGGGAACGCGTACACGGGCCAGAAGGCGTGGGGATAGGCCTCGCGCATCGGGTAGACGAAGCGCAGATCGTCCGTGGCGGGGGCCGCCGCCGTGGCCCAGAACCAGTAGCGGCCCGGCAGCTCGGTCCGGTTGTAGAGCGTGACCTCGGATTCGAGGTCCTTGCGCCCGGGACGCAGCCGCAGCGTGACGGCCCATTGCATGCGCTGCACGCGCTCGATCTCGCCCACGGTGACGGTCGCGCTGCCGTCGGGCTCCAAGCGCGTGGCGTAGTCGACGAGCGACACGGTCGACACGGTATGACCGTCGGGGAAGTTCCACTCGATCCCCCCGGACACCCAGGCGCCGCGCAGGGCGATCATTCCGTACTTCACGACGTGGTTCGTGTACAGCACGTCGCGGCCCGAGGTCTTGTCGAAGATCGCCCAGACCTTGCCGCCCATCTCGGGCAGCACCGTCACCTTCAGGTATTCGTTCTCCAGATACACTGCGCGGTAGGGCCGGTCCACGCGGCGCCGGACGCCCAGGTCGTCGAGACGGGGATACGGGTAGATCGGCCGCCCTCCGCGCTTCTGCCACTCGGCCAGCGGCGGGAGCGGATCCGGAGCACCCAGCTCGTAGGTCGGCATCACGAGGGGCGCCTCCCAGACGCGCGCGGGCGGCTGTTGTGCTGCGCCGACGAGGCCAAATGCCAGCGCCCCCAGCAGGGCACTCATACTCCCTTCCTCCAATCCGCGTCGTCGTGCCGCTTCAGGCGCACCGTCAGCGCGCCGTCGCCGCTAGTGGGCTGCGCACACGCCCAGCGCACCGGCCGCCGCACTCCGCCACGGCCCTCGATCTCACCCTTGATGACCAGGCTCTGGCCGTCGGTGCCCGGCGGAAGAAGGAACGATGCCTGCCTCAGCCTGCCTCCATGGGGGTGTCCAGCGTCAAGGCCACCACCCACGCGGAGCGTGCCGTCGGGGCTCTCGACCCAGGCACGCAGCACGCCGGGGATGCCGGCGACGCCGTCGTTGGCAAATGCCACCACCAGCTCGACGGCGCCGTGGCGCTTGCGCTGCCAGATCCAGGACGGACGCACACGGTAGCCCAGGCGCCGCTGCAGCGTCGTGAAGCCCTCCGGGAATCGCTCGTGGTAGCGCGCGAGATTGTCGGCCTCGGTCCAGAGCGACCAGTAGTTCGCACGCAGGTCCAGCGCATGCACCATGGCCTTCTCGATCGCGTTGACCCCGCCCGCGTCGATCGCGAAGCGCTCGGAGTCGGTGCGATAGTGACGGTGTGTGCCGTCCTCCATCACGACCGCGAGCCACGGCGGCCGCCCGGAGAGCTCCTCGATCTGGATCGGCTCCTCCAGGATGATGCTGTCCGACCTCAGCCAGCAGCCGCCGCGCACGGCGACGTCCTGGACCTCGTGATTCCCAACGCCGCTGATGTCGGGCTGGGTGTTGACAGCCAGCGGCACGCGCTTCCACGTTCGCATCTGCAGCCGCGTCATCTCCACGAACGTGCGCTCGGCGGTCGCGAAGTCGGGGAACGGATGCGGCCACTTGTGCGTGTGCCCCTCGCCCCAGAAGCCGTACATCATCAGGTCCGCGAACTCGACCAGGGGATTGCCGTCCAGCTCGGCAGCCAGCAGCTCGTTGAGCTCCTGGAAGGCGCGCTGGAACTCCGGGTGATGGTAGTGGGGCTCGAGGGCCTCGAAGTCCTCGGCGGGACGGATTCGTCCGATCTTGGAGAGCGGCACCCTGTCACGCAGGAAGTCGGGCAGCGCGATTCGGTCCGGCTGGATCTCTGGGTTCGACATCTGGATCCGGAAGCCCACGCGCAGGCCGTGGCGCCGGGCGGCGTCCAGGGTCAGGCCCCAGACCGGGCTGAGATCCAGCCGGCCCGGACGGCTCTGGACGTCGCGCCAGTCGCAGCGGATGTAGAGCACGTCGACGAACGGAAGGCTCGCGAGCTTCTCGATCTCGCGCTCGAGGCTGGAGGCGCCGCCGCGCACCGCCAGAGCAGGGCCGTTCTCCTCCCACGTGTAGCCCACGAGGCCCAGGCCCCAGTTCCGCACCCTCTCGCGCGAGGGCGTGGTCATCGCGATCGTGTACCAGCCCTGGTCCTGGTCGATTCCGAAGGGCCCCTGGTTCAGGCGGTCCGGCACGCTCGGCGCGGGGCCGAAGTCATAGCCGTCCCAGTTGTGGGTGGTCACGTCCGCCGCGGCCCGCCCTGGGATCAAGCTCGGAAGGGCTCCGAGGAGTGGGCCCGCCCTGACGAAATCACGCCGCCGCATATTTCTGCCTCCGTTCGACATGATCCACAAGCGTTCGATGATGTTGATCGTGCAAAGAGAAGCGATTATAAGATTTCGTAAGCTGCACGGTCTTTCGTCTTCAATTTCCATGTCCAGACGAAGAATGCCGACCCTGGTCATCGCCGCCCTGCTCCTCTGGCCCAGGCTGTCCGACTCAGCCGGCGACGAGCATCGGGTCAAGGTCGAGACGGGAGTGATCGCGAAGATGCGCGACGGTGTCGCGCTCACGGCCGACGTCTATCGGCCGGCGGACGGGGGCCGGTTCCCCACGCTGCTCCAGCGCACGCCCTACGATCGTCGCGGCGAGGTGATGGCCGCCTACGATCTCGCCGCGGCGGGCTACGTCGTGATCGTCCAGGACGTGCGCGGTCGATACGGCTCGGAGGGCGAGTTCGATCCTTTTCGGCACGAGGCCGAAGACGGTTACGACAGCGTGGAGTGGGCTGCGAGCCTGCCGTGGTCGGACGGCCGCGTGGGGATGTTCGGCGGCTCCTACGTCGGCGCGACACAGATGCTCGCGGCCATGGCGATGCCACCGCACCTCGTGGCGGTCTCGCCGACCCTCACGGCGTCCGAGTACTACGAGGGCTGGACGTATCAGGGCGGAGCGCTGATGCAATTGTTCACGAGCTCCTGGGCCTCACAGCTCGCGATCGACACGCTCGGCCGCAAGGCGACCGCCGCTCTGCGCCCGCAAGAGTGGGTCCGTGGCGCACCCGTCGAAGCCTATCCCCTGTTGGAGGTGGCGCCACCTGCCGAGCTCGCCCCGTATTACCGCGATTGGATCGCGCATGAAGCGAGCGACGAGTACTGGCGCGCCGTGAAGGTCTCGGACCACTATGGGCAGATGGCCATCAAAGGCCTGCACACGGGCGGCTGGCACGACATCTTCTTGATGGGCTCGATCCAGAACTTCATCGGCCTGCGCGGCACCGCGGCAACGCCCGAGGCCCGGCGCGATCAGCGCCTGTTGCTGGGGCCATGGGCCCACGCGCCCACGTCGCCCGAGGGGAAGATCGGCGACGTCGTGTTCGGGCAAGAGGCCGTTCCCGTCGAGACGGAGCGCGCCTGGTTCGACTATGCGCTGAAGGGCGTGAGCAACGAGTACGCAACCCAGCCCCCGGTCCGCCTCTTCGTCATGGGCGAGAACGCCTGGCGCTACGAAGACGAGTTCCCGTTGGCGCGCGCGCGGACGACGCGCTACTACCTGCATGCCGGCCGCGACCGCAGCGCCGGATCGCTGCGCCTCGAGCGGCCCGGGCGCTCCCCGGCCGCGACCTACGAGTACGATCCCGAGCAACCGGCGCCAACCCTCGGCGGGCGGCTGTGCTGCGGAGATTTCATTCCGCGAGGCCCGTACGACCAGCGCCCGCTCGAGTCGCGTCCGGACGTGCTCGTGTTCTCGACGCCTCCCCTCGAGCGCGACGTCGAGGTCACGGGCTTCGTCGGACTCGAGCTCCATGCCGCAAGCTCGGCCGTCGACACGGACTTCACGGCGATCCTCGCCGACGTCGAGCCGGGCGGCTACGCGCGCTTCCTGACCGACGGCATCCTGCGCGCCCGGTATCGCAACTCGACGAGCGCGCCGGAGCCGATCGTGCCTGGCCAGATCTACAAGTACTCGATCGACCTCTGGGCGACGAGCAACCTGTTCCGCGCCGGGCACCGCATGCGGCTCTACGTGTCCAGCAGCAACTTCCCCCGCTTCGACCGCAACCGCAACACCGGCGAGGCCGTGCTGGGCGCCACGCGCTCGATCAAGGCGCGCCAGACGGTGTTTCTCGACCGGGACCACCCTTCGGCGCTCGTGCTCCCGATCGTTCCGCGCTGAGGAGAATCGGCCGATGGGCGCGCCCTTGACCGGCCAATCCGAAAGCGCGTATAAGACAACGCAAGCACGCGAAGTTGCTTTTTCTTTCGGAACGAAGATGAGTGTCTATCGGGCGGGGCTGATCGGCGCGGGCGATTTCTTCCGGATCCAGTCCCCGATTCTCCAGAAGAGCCATCGGGTCCGCGTCGAGGCGGTCTTCGACCCCAATCCTCAGGCCGCACGAGCCGCGGCGGAGCGGCTCGGTGCGAGGGTGGCCGAGTCCGCCGAAGCGATCTTCGAAGATGCCGGCCTGGAAGTCGTTTTGATCTTCACACCGCCCTTCACGCGCCGCGCGCTCGTGGAGGCGGCCGTCGCCGCTCGAAAGAGGATCGTCACCACGAAGCCCCTCGCTCCGAACGCAGCGGACGCACGAGCGATCGTGAGCGCGACGCGGGGCGGGCACTGTCTCGTCATCTACAAGAGGACGGGCAACGCGCAGGTCCAGACGCTGAAGAGGGTCCTGGACTCGGGTGACGTCGGGGGACTCGGTCTCTACCGGCACGACTGGATCCACCACTATCCCTATTGGTCGTCCTGGTCCCTCGATCCCGAGAAGAACGGCGGGCCGCTCGTTGACGCGATGATCCACAACGTGAACACGGCCCGCTTCCTCGCCGGCCGTGAGGTGGTCGGTTACGGCTACCATGGCTATCGCCTCTCCCACGATTTCGCGATCCCCGATACGGAGCTGCTCATCCTCGACTTCGAGGGCGGCGCGACGGCGCACCTCTCGATCACATGGGGCGCCGACCTCGCCATCTACGACGTCAAGGCGAACGACCGCGAGCGCATCGACATCAACTACGTCGTCACCACGAAGGGGTGGCTCGTACGCTTCGAAGTGCGCGACGGCCGCCCGACGGTCGCCGCGACCAAGGACGGCCACGTGCGGGAGTATCCCGTCGAGGCTCTGGCGCTCACGTTGTACGACCGCTGGGTCGAGGACTTCGAGGCCGGGCGCCCCGTGGAAACGAGCACGGAAGAGGCGTGCCGCGATCTGGAGCTCGTGCTTCTCGCAACGGCGAACCCCAGCGCGCGGCCGGTGGCGGAGACGGCCGGGGCGTCGACGCGGTAGAGCGGCCGCCGCGCCATGCGTCCGCTCGAAGGAAAGGTCGTCGTCATCGTCGGGGGCACGACCGGCCTCGGCCTGTCAGGGGTCAGAGCATGCCTGGCAGCTGGCGCGCACGTCGTGACCGTGGGCCCGTCCGGCTCGGATAAGGCCGCCCTCGAGCGTGACCTCGGACGTGGGGTGCGCATGGTCACCGGCGACGCGCGCGATCCAGTCACCGCGCGCGGTGCGATTCAAGAGGCCGTCACGGGTTTCGGCGCCTTCCACGCCCTCTATCACGTGGCGGGCGGCAGCGGCCGGGCGTTCGGCGACGGCCCGCTCCACGAGATCACGGACGCCGGATGGGCCGAGACGCTGCGCCTCAACCTCACCTCGGTCTTCCATTCGAACCGCGCGGCCGCCGAGCAGTTCATCGCTCAGGGGACGGGCGGCAGTGTCCTCAACCTGGGCTCGGCGCTCAGCGCTTCTCCGTCCCCGCGCTTCTTCGCAACCCACGCTTATGCGGCGGCCAAGGCGGGCATCGAGGGCCTGACCCTCGCGGCCGCGGCCTGCTACGCGCCGCGCCAGATCCGCTTCAACGTGCTGAGGCCGGGGCTGACCGAGACGCCGATGAGCGAGCGGGCGCGGCAAAGCGCCGAGATCCGCGCGTTCGTACGCATGAAGCAGCCGCTCGACGGCGGACGCTTCGGCCAACCCCGGGACCTCGATGCGGCCGTGGTCTTCTTCCTCTCCGACGCCTCGCGCTTCGTGACCGGCCAGTCCCTGGCGGTCGACGGCGGCTGGACGGTCACGGAAGGCGCGCTCGAGAGCTGAGCATGCGCTACGCGATCGGCATCGACCTCGGCGGGACGAACATCAAGCTCGCGGCCGTCTCCGAGGGCGGCGAGGTTGCGGACGTCTCGAGCGCGGAGACCCGCGACGAGCCAGGCGGCGACTGGGCGGGGCGCATCCGGCAACAGGTTCGAGCCATCGAGCGGAGGCGGGGTCTGCCGGCTTCGTGGATCGGCCTCGGCACGCCCGGCCTCCCTACCCCCGACGGTCGCAAGGTCGCGGCGCTCGAGGGTCGCCTCGCGGGAATCGTGGGGCTGGACTGGGCCCGCATCCTCGAGACGAACGCCGCCATCCGCGTCCTCAACGACGCCCAGGCGGCCCTCGTCGGCGAAGCGTGGAAGGGCGCCGCCATCGGCTGTCGAAACGCCGTCCTGCTCACGCTCGGAACGGGCGTCGGAGGCGGCATCCTGCTGGATGGGCGGCTCGTCTCCGGTCACGTCGGCCGCGCGGGCCACGTCGGGCACATCTGCATGGACCCCTCGGGGCCGCACCCCGCGACGACGCCCGTGCCCGGCGCGCTCGAGACCTTCATCTCGAACAGCACGGTCGCGGCGCGGACCAGCGGGCGCTTCTCCGACACGGGCGCCCTGGTGGCGGCGCACCTCGCCGGCGATCGCGAGGCGAGCGAGGCCTGGCTGCGCTCGGTGCACGCCCTGGCGTGCGGCCTGTCGTCGATCATCAACGTGGTCGACCCCGAGGTCGTGATCCTGGGCGGTGGCATCGCCCAGGCCGGAGCGGCGCTGTTCGAGCCGCTCGCAAGCTTCCTGGACGTCGTCGAATGGCGCCCGCTCGGACGCGGCGTGCGGATCGTCCCTGCCGCCCTCGGAGACGGTGCGGGCGCGCTGGGAGCGGCGCGCGCGGCGATGGATCGGGGCCCCGCAGGCGACTACTTCGCGGCGGCGCGAGGCCTCGTCGTCTCCGCGGAGACGCAGCGCGAGGCGATCGGGCACGCGGCTGACTGGTTCGCCGACACGATCCTGGCCGGGCGCATGGTGCACGTCTTCGGGTCCGGCCACAGTCGGATCCTCGTCGAGGAGATGTGGCCTCGCTACGGCTCCTTCCCCGGCTTCAATCCCATCGTCGAGCTCTCGCTCACCTTCCACAACCCCGTCGTCGGGCCGAACGGCCAGCGCCAGGCCATGTTCCTCGAGAACGTCAGCGGCCTCGCCGAGCGCATCCTGAGGAACTTCGACCTGACGCCGCAGGATTCGGCCCTCGTCGCCTCCTCGAGCGGCGGCAGCGTCGTCTCGATCGAGATGGCGGAGGGCTTTCGCAGGCGCGGGATCAAAGTCGTCGCGATCGTGAGCCGAGCTCACGCCGAGGCGACGCGCTCGCGGCATCCCCGCGGCCTCAAGCTCACGGACTGCGCGGATATCGTCCTCGACACCGGTGCGCCGGCCGGCGACGCTCTCGTGCGCGTCCCCGGCCTGGAGGCGCCCGTGTCCCCTGGCTCGACCCTGGGCGGCTGTCTGCTCGTCAACGCGATCAAGGCCGAGGTGGCGGAACGGTTGACGGCTGCCGGCCGGCCGCCGACGGTCCTGACCGGCGCCGCATTGGTGGGCGAGGAGCGGGCCGCGTCGATGTTCGAGGCGGCCTATGACGAGCACGCCCGGCGTCTGGCGCGCCTGTACGCGGGCCTCGGCCGCGATCAGGGCCCCGAGCCCGAGCGATGAGGCAGCGTCCGCTGCGGACCACGGTGGTCGGAAGCTATCCGTGGCCGGCCTGGCTCGAGTTCGCGGCACAGCACATCGAGGCCTTCGGCGAGGCCGACCGCGCCGAGCTCATCGACGACGCGGTGACGGCCGCGATCCACGACCAGGTCGCCGCTGGCCTCGACGTGATCACGGACGGGGAGCAAGCCCGCCTCGACTTCAACCTCTCGTTCTACGGCCAGCTGCACGGCCTCGATCGGCCGCAGCCGGCGGAGCGACGCTTCGGTCCTCCGGGGCACGACCAGCGCGACCGACACCGCGTGGTCGGCGAGCTCCTCGCCCCGCGCGGCCTCGGTGCCGTGGCCGAGTTCGAGCGGCTCCGGCGGCTCGCCCCGAGCGGGCCCGTGCTGAAGGCGAGCGTTCCGGGTCCCTACACGCTGAGCGGCCGGCTCATACCGAACACGCGCTATCCGGATCGCTGGTCCCTCACCGAGGCGCTGCTCCCCGTCGTGCGACACGAGCTCCAGGCCCTGGTCGCAGCGGGCTGCCGCGAGATCTGCATCGACGAGCCGTCGATGAGCTGCTACGCCTTCCGCGAGGACCCGCGCCGCTTCGTGGAGATCCTCAACCGCACCGTCGCCCCGGTCGCAGGACACTGCCGTCTCGCGACCCACCTCTGCTTCGGCAACTACCGCGGCCGGGCCGTCGCGCCGCGCCGGTACGCGCCGCTCTTCCCGGCGTTCCTCGATGCGTCCGTCGACGAGATCCACGTGGAGATGGCGAGCCGCGAGTTCGCGGAGCTCGAGATCGTCGGCCAGATCGCGGCGGTCAAGGACGTGGCCGTGGGCATCGTGGACGTCAAGAGCTACTGGGTCGAACCCGCCGAGGAGATCGCCGAGCGGGTACGCCGCTGCCTGGCCGTCGCTCCGCCGGAGCGCCTGTCCTTCGCGCCCGACTGCGGTCTGAGCCAGACCGCGCGCTGGGCCGCCCGCGAGAAGCTCGGGAACATGGCCCTGGGGGTGGCTCGAGTGCGCGCCGAACTCGGCCTCTCGTGATCGAGCCGCTTCTCTCCAGCGAAGCGTTCCTGCAGCAGGTCCTCTCGACGCGCGGCGAGAGAGCCGGTTTCCGCCTGTGGTGGCTCGGTCAGAGCGGCTTTCTCGCGCAGTGGGCGGGGCACCACCTGCTCCTCGACCCCTACCTCTCGGAATCGCTGACGCGGAAATACGCGGGGACCGACAAGCCACACGTCCGCATGACCCGGCTTCTCGTCGCGCCGGAGCGGCTCGACTTCATCGACGTCGTGACCTCGAGCCACAACCACACCGACCACCTGGATGCCGACACCCTCCTTCCGCTTCGCGGTGCCAACCCCCGACTCGTCCTGGTGATCCCGGAGGCGAACCGCGCCTTCGTGGCAGAGCGCCTCCGCTGCGATCCCGACTGGCCGATCGGGCTCGACGAGGGGAACGAGGCGGAGATCGCCGGCTTCCGGATAGCCGCGCTGCCGGCGGCTCACGAGCAGATCGACCGCGATGCGCAGGGCCGCTGCCACCATCTCGGATACGTCGTTCGTTTCGGCGACTGGTCGCTCTACCACGCTGGAGATTGCGTCCCTTACGAAGGCCAGGTCGAGCGCCTGCGCCCGTTCGGGATCGACATCGCTCTGCTTCCCATCAATGGTCGGGCGCCGGAGCGGCGCGTCCCAGGGAACTTCGACGGTCCAGAGGCGGCACGCCTGGCGAGTGCCATCGGCGCCAGGCTCGTCGTCCCGTGCCACTACGAGATGTTCGAGTTCAACACGGCCTCTACTGATGGATTCGCGGCGGAGGCCGCCAGCCTCGAGCAGCCGTTTCGTCTCCTGCGTTGCGGGGAGCGTCTCGTGAGCGACGAGCTGCCGTCGCGCCCGTGACGAGCGAGTGGGAGTACGACGGCATCATCCTTGGCGCGGGGCACAACAGCCTGATCCTGCAGGCGTACCTGGGTCGTGCCGGCCTGCGAACGCTCTGCATCGAGAGGAGCGATGTCGCAGGGGGCGGCCTCGCCACGGTGGAGGACCCGCGCTTTCCCGGCTTCAAGCACAACGTCCATTCGTTCTTCCATCGCGCCATTCGCCAGGCGCCCTGGTACGCGGACCTCGAGCTGGAGCGTCACGGGGCCGAGTACCTGGAGCCCGAGCTGAACGTGGCGCTGCTCTTGAGGAGCGGCGACGCGCTCGAATGGTGGACGGATTTCGAGAGGACCGCGGCCTCCTTCGAGAGCTTCAGCGTGAGGGATGCGTCCACACTGCGGCGGTGGCGCGAGGCATTCCTCCCCATCGTCCACACGATCCTCCTTCCGGAGAGCCGTACGCCTCCGTTGGCGGTCGAGCGGCGCCGAGCGCTCCTGGAGCGAAGCCCCGAGGGATGCCTGTTGCTGGAGACGAGCGTGCTCTCACCGATCGAGTTCGTCGAGCGGGAGTTCCAGCATCCCGTGATCAAGGCCGGTCTGCTGTTCTTCAACGGCCTGCGCGAGGTGGACCTGCGCTGCCGCGGTTTCGGCCACCACATCCCCATGCTGCTGGCAGCCGCCGGCAAGGCCCAGATGTGCCAGGGAGGATCGGCGGCGCTCGCGCGGGCCCTCGTCGCGGCGGTGCAGGCGGCGGGAGGTGTCGTGCGCCTGGGGGTCGAGCCGGCGCGGATCCTCGTCGAGCGCGGCCGCGCCGCCGGTGTGGAGACTGCGAGCGGCGAGCGGCTCCGGGCTCGGCTGTTCGTGGCCTCCGGCCTCAACCCGCAGCAGACGTTCCTGGACCTGATGGACGCGGCCGACCTGCCGGGCGAATGGCGACGGCGCGCCGCCGAGTTCCAGTACAACCTGGTCGCTCCGTTGTTCTCCCTCAATGTCTGCCTCGATGCACCGCCCCGCTACCGCGCGGCGGCGACGCGGCCCCACCTCGAGCGCGCGTTCATGGTGATCCTCGGGCTCGAGCACTTCAGCCAGTTCGCCGAGATCGTCGGCCACCACGAGGCGGGGACCATCCCGCCTCCCGTCACGTGGGGTGCTTGCCCCACGCTCTTCGATCCGTCGCAGGCGCCGGCGGGCCAACACACCGCGTTCATGTGGGAGAAGCTGCCCTATCGCCTCGGCGGCGATCCGCGGCGCTGGGACGCCGCGCGAGAGGATCACGGCCGCACCCTTCTCGAGCACTGGACGTCCTATGCGCCCAACCTGGACGGCGCGATGCTGGGATGGTTCGCCCGCAGCCCGCTGGACACCGAACGCATGCTGCCGAACATGCGCGAGGGCGATCTTCTCGTGGGCGCCTTCGGTCACGGCCAGGTCGGCTACGACCGTCCATTTCCAGGCGCGGGCCACTACCGTGGCCCGGTGAAGGGCCTCTATCTCTGCGGCTCCTGCTGTCATCCCGGAGGCAACGTCACCGGCCTGCCGGGCTACAACAGCGCGCAGGTCTTGCTGAGCGACCTCGGTCTTCCTGCGCCATGGGCGCCGGAGCCGATCGAGCGGCAGTGGGACAGGCTCTGATCAGAGCCGCGGCAGCGTCAGGCCGCCATCGACCACGATCACGGCGCCCGTCGAATACGACAGGTTTCCGGCGGCGAGCATCGCAACCGCACGGCCCACGTCCTCGGGAAGGCCCCAGCGCATTTGTGGGACCAGGCCCTCCGCGATCCGACGTTCGTACGCGTCCTTGACCGGCGTGGTCATGTCCGTCGCCACGATCCCGGGCCGCACCTCGTAGACCGGGATCGCGAACTCGGCGAGGCGCACGGCCCAGAGGCGCGTGGACATGGCGAGGCCCGCCTTGCTGACGCAGTACTCGCCGCGGCTCGTGGAGGCGAGCGTGACCGACACCGAAGTGATGTTGACGATCGCGAGTGGCCGCTCCGGATCGGCCTGCCGCTCCTCGATCATCCAGCGCGCGGCCGCCTGGGTGAGGAAGTAGGGACCCTTCAGGTTGATGCGCAGGACGCGGTCGAAGCTCTCCTCCGGAGCCGCGAGGATGTCGGCCCTGACGTGCGGCGCCACGCCCGCGTTGTTGACCAGGAGGTCGAGACGCCCGAAGCGCTCGCGGACGGCGGCGAGCAGTCGCGTGCGGTCGGTGGCTTCGGCCACGTCCGCCTGAATGTAGACGACGTCGGCGCCGAGAGCACGCAGCTCCACCAGCGACGCCTCGACCGACGACGCCTCGCGCATCCCGTTGATCGCGAGGTCGAAGCCGTCGCGGGCCAGGCACCGCGCGATGCCGAGGCCGATGCCTCGGCTGCCGCCGGTCACCAGCGCCACGCGCTTCAGGTCACCCATCGCCGACCCCGGACTCGAAGAATGCGAGGTAGGGCCCACCGCTCGCGATGCGCTGGACATAGAGGGCCAGCTCGCGCACGTGGTAGTCGCCCCACATCGCGGACTCTCCACGCGGGATCGTGCTTCCCGCCGGAACGTGGTCCCAGCCCGCTGGCCGATGGTAGACGGTGTGGAGGAGCAGCCCCTGGTGCGCCGGATCGTCGGATAGATAAGGAGGCCCGAGCAGGGTGCGAGTGACGCTGAGGCCGGCTTGGATGTATCGTCGGCCGTCGGCGTCGTCGCGGCCTGCGAGGTACCTCCCGAGCCGCAGCAGGCCCTGCGCTCCGATCGCTGCCGCCGAGCTGTCCACGGGCTCATGGGCGTTGAACGGATCGGCGGGCCGGTCGAGGTAGTCTCCGAGGGCCGGCAGCCCCGGCGCGCCAGTATCCCAGTAGGGCACACCATCGGCGGGCGTCGTCTCGATGAAGAAGTCGCACGTCGCCCGAGCGGCGCGGAGCATCCAGGATTCGATGGTCGCGCGGCCCCCGGACGGCGTCAGCTCGTCGTCCGACAGCGTCCGGAGAAACTCCAGCTCCTCGGCGAACCCGCACATCGCCCAGGCGAGCCCGCGCGTCCAGGTGCTGAACGGCGAGTAGCCCTGCTGCGTTCCAGGACAGCGGTAGCTGCCGTCCGTCGCGTCGAACAGGCTCTCGTGGGCGACGCGCCCGGCGACGTCGTAGGCATCGCGCCCCTCGCCGTAGAAGACGGCGTAGCGCGCCGTCGCGCGCGCGTGCTCGACGAGGCGCGCGAGGAGCGACACGCGCCGGTCGCGCTCCTCCATCAGGACGTGGCCGAGGCGGTGCGCCAGCGCGAGGACGCGCAGGCTGCGCAGCGTGTCCACGAAGAGCGAGTGTGGCCCGTTGAACGAATGGACGAAGCCGCCCCCGTCGCTCGTTCGTGTCCAGCGGCGCGCCTGGACCGCGCCGCTGCAACGGAGAGCCAGCTCGTAGAGCTCGCGCTCGCGGCGCTCGGCCTCGATGCGGCCCTCGCGCACCAGCCGCCACAGGGCTCCGTAGGTGCTCACGGTGTTGAAGCCGTGGTCGTGGACGCCCATGTGGGTGAGATGGGCGGCCATGCGTGCGAGCGTTCGCTCCCGGCCCAGCTCGAGGAACGCGCCCTCTCCGGTCGCGTCGAACTGCAGCAGCGCGGAGCCGAATTGGAATCCCTGTGTCCAATCCGTCCAGCCGCGTGCCGCGTAGCGTCCCGCGACGGTGAAGACTGGCGCGCCGGCGGCGGGATCCCAGCTCGCTTCGATCGCGCGGATCTTCGCGGCAGAGATCGTCCAAAGCCGGTCGATGGCCGGCACGAGTTCGGCCGCACTGAGGGCATCGTCGATGCGAATCACGAGGCCGCCTCCGACACGAGCCCGCGGCGATGAAGACGCACGATCCGATCCAGCCGCTCGTCCGCCTCCCGGTCGACGACCTGGCGCGACGCGTCGAAGTCGTACCAGGCCAGCGAGCGCGCCAGGCCCTCGGCCAGTCCCACGGTCGCGCGAAAGTCGGGGACGAAGCGCTTGATCTTGGAGTTGTCGAACACCACGCTGTGGGCCTTGTCGCCCAGCAGCGTGCCGGCGAAGGCCGGCTCGACCGCGGCGATGAAGTCCGAAGGCACGTGGACGATCTCGGGCGAGCGTCCGGCTGCGCTGCCGAGGGCCCGATAGATCTGGTCCCAGTTGAAGACTTCGTCGCTGGTGATGTGAAAGCTCTCGCCGAGCGCCCGCGGCTGACCGAACAGACCCAGCAGGCCGCGCGCGAAGTCGCTCGCATGCGTCACGACCCACAATGACGAGCCGTCACCGTGGGAGACGATGGGACGGCCCTTGCGGATGCGGTCGACGAGCGTGTAACCGTGGCCACCGATCGCCGCTGGGATCCAGGTCGGGCCGTAGGTGTACGACGGCCTCACGATCGTCATCGGAAAGGCCTGGGCGGCGTGAGAGTGCCACAGCAGCTCCTCACACGCGATCTTGTGGCGCGCGTACTCCCAGAACGGATTGCGCAGGGGTGTGGCCTCGGTGATCAGATAGTGTTCGGGCGGCTTCTGGTAGACGCTCGCCGAGCTGATGAACACGTACTGACCCACGCGTCCGGAGAATGCAGCGATGTCGCTCTCGAGCTGCGAGGTGTTGAAGCCCAGGAAGTTCACGATCACGTCGTAGGGCCCGCGCGCCGCCACCTGCCTCAGCAGTGCTTGGTCGTTGCGGTCGCCGTGGACGCGCTCGACGGCACCTTCGAAGGCATGCTCGCTCCGGCCGCGGTTCAACAGGCTCACCGCGTGTCCCCGCGCCAGGCTCATCTCGACGCAGGCCGTGCTGATGTTGCCGGTGCCGCCGATGTAGAGAACCCGCAGGCTCACGGCTCACTCGCGGACAAAGGCGCCTCCGGGGAGCAGGTAGTGGATCGGCCAGGTCTCATTCAGCTCCTCGACCCACTTCGACCAGGTCTCGGGCGCCTCCCCCGGGAAGAGCTCGAGGCCGGGGATCGCTTGCGCGGCCGATGCGGCGAGCAGGCGCGCCTCGCGCGGCCCCGTGATCGCGAGCTGCGCCGCGCCCAGCTTCGCCCGCGCGAACCGGGCGACGATCTCCGTGTCCTCGAGCATTTGGAGAAAGTAGGGCCGTCCCGTGAGCAGCGCGTTGTAGACGTGGTTGGCGAGGGTCCCCGAGACGGGGCTCGTGTACGCCTCAGGCTCGTCGAGAGCCGCCAGCTCGGGATCGTCGATGGAGACCGCCTTGTAGACCATGCGCGTCTCGCCCAGGCCTCGCGCGTCGAAGGAGACGACGTCCCAGCCGTCGAGTCGAGCCACGATCTCGGGCCAGTCCTGAGGCCGAAGCTTGCCAGCGAGGCCCGTGATGAGCAGCACGCGTCGCGTCGGCGACGCGGTGCGTCGGATGTGGAGCACGGGGATCACGAGGCGATCGTCGTGCCTCAAGCGGTAGCGCTCGATCACCGATGTACCGGCCTGAGAGCGTCCGGTGCTCTCCCAGGCGATGACGCCGCGTGCGGCCTGGCCGGCCTCCGCCACGACGGCCCAATCGCGAATCCCGGGGTAGCCCTGGCCGCGGTACAGATCGGCAAGCCTCGGCCGCTCCCGGCCAGCTCCCTCGCGCGCCTGGTCGCGGATCAGCTCTGGAAGGGGGCGGCCGGGCAGGTCCACGCGCACCTGGCCTGACCGCGTGCAGCGCAGGGACTCGGCGTCGAGCGGCTCGATCTGAGGGAGCCCGCTTCGCGCTGGAAGGCCGTTGACTCGGTCCAGGAACGCGAACGCCGCCTCCTGGTTCTCGTCGGAGAAGCGGTGCTCGTGGTAGCCCTCGTTGAGCGCGATCCGGTCGGCCTTGTCGAAGGCTCCATACAGCGCTCGGAGCTCGCGAAACGTGCTGCGCGTTCCCTCGATCGGGACGAAGTCCTTGACCGCCGCCGAGAGGACGATGGGGCGCGGGTAGGCGAGCAACAGCAGGCCCGCATGGTCGATGCCCGCCGACACGAGTTGATAAGGGTCCTGTTCAGGATCGGTGTCGGGATCCTCGAAGATGCGGTTCGCCATCCGCATCGGCAGCGCCGTCGGGAAGCACGAAGGCGCCAGCGCGCCGATGCGGGAGTCGAGGGCTCCGATCCACGTCGTCTGGAGCCCGCCACCGCTCGTGCCGGTCATCGAGATGCGACGCGGATCCACCTCGGGCCGCGTGAGCAGGTAGTCGAGAGCGCGCATCCCGTCCCACACCATGAAGCGGTTCAGGGTCGTTCCGGCCAGCAGCGCCAGGTTTCCGAGCACGGCGTGCTCGCCGCACACGAGGTTGAAGCGGCTGCGCCCGCGGGAGGAATCCCAGAACTGGCTGCGCTCGCCCTGCCCGACCGGGTCCCAGCACAGCACCACGTAGCCTCGGCGCGCCAGGCGAACGCCGATCTCCTGATAGTTGGGAAAGGCCTTTCCGAGCGGGGAGTGCCCGCAGGCGAGCAGCACGGCCGGACGCGGCGCGGCGGTCGCGTCGGGCACGTAGAGCAGCGCGGTGACATGGAAGCCCGGCAAGCTCTCGAACACGACCTTCTCGATACGATAGCCGTCTCTCTGGATCGTCCCGGTGACGCGTGCGTTGAGCGGGGACTTCTGCTCCGGCAGACCGCCGATGATCTCGAGCACCCGGCTGCGGATCTGCCCTTGCAGTTCGAGCAGGTCGGC
Organism: Vicinamibacteria bacterium; assembly: GCA_035251085.1. GTDB lineage: Bacteria > Acidobacteriota > Vicinamibacteria > Fen-336 > Fen-336 > DATFEN01. Next base: position 30,220 of record DATFEN010000206.1, read on the forward strand.
CTCGGTTCGGACGGCCGCCCAGCGGGCGCGGCGTGCCTCGTCCTGGCTCCAGGCGAGGTCGAGCTGAGCGCGCAGGAAGGGAGTGACGCGCGGGCCCGGCCGCGGTGGCGTTCCCAGGACGACGAATGCTTCAGGCGACGGCGCCTCGCTGGACCACGTCGTGGTCGGCGTCAACGCGAGGAACACGATGGGCAGGATCGGGACACGCTGCTTCACGACGCCTCCCGCTGTCGGATCCGGTCGAGCAGCACCGCGGCCAGAAGGATCGCGCCGCTCGCGACGTATTGATAGAAGGGCGGGATATGGAGCAGGTTCATGGCGTTCTGGACGATGCCCATGATCAGAACGCCTACCACGACCCCGCTCATGGTGCCAACCCCGCCAGAGAGCGAGACGCCGCCCAGCACGCACGCCGAGATCACCTGGAGCTCGAGGCCTTGCGCGGTCGTGGGCTGGCCGCTGGTCATGCGCGCCGCCAGGATCACTCCGGCGAGGCCCGCGACGAGGCCCTGGAGCGTGAAGATCGCCACCTTCGTCCGAGTCACCGCGATGCCGGCGAGGCGGGCCGCCTCGCGGTTGCCTCCGATCGCCAGGGCGTTGCGCCCGAACACCGTGCGATCCAGCACGAGACCGAAGGCGGCGAAGAACGCGACCATGATCCACACCGGCGTGGGGATGCCGAGCAGGCTCGTGATGCCCAGGGCGAAGAAGCTCGTCTCGCGCACGCCGACGGCCCGGCCATCGGAGACGATGTAGGACAGCCCCCGCACGATCTGCATGCTGGCAAGCGTCGTGATCAGCGCGTTGATGCCGAGGCCCGCGACGACGAGACCATTGACGACGCCCACGACCCCGCCGGCCAGGACTCCGGAGGCCAGGCCCAAGGCCACGCTCCCGCTCGCATTCGTCACCACCGCGGCGAGGACCCCCGCGAAGGCCACCACGGATCCGATGGAGAGATCGAAG
>DATFEN010000215.1:0-8557 GCA_035251085.1 Vicinamibacteria bacterium
CACACCCCGGAAGCCCAGCACGCGCGCGCCGGGCAGGCAGCGCTCGTGCAGGTTGAAGATCGGCGTGCCGTCCATCACCGCGCCCTCGTGGAGGAACAGCCGGCTGCGCCGGCGCGCGAGCGCGAGAAGCGAGCGCCGTCCGAAGGCCACGGGCCCCTTGTTCGCGGTCACGACGTGCAGGCCGCGGCGCAGCGCCGCGCGCACATGGCTGGTGGCGGGCTCGCCCCGACGGGGGTCGAGCGGCGAGATCTCGACGAGGACGTCGGCGGGCACGCGACGGATGAAGTCGATCACGCGGTCCAGCGCCGGTCCCCGATGCAGCGCGTTCAGCGGCCGACCGCCGCGCACGAGGCGCAGGGCGCGCGCCAGGGGCAGCCCGCGCGCATTGACGGCCAGGCCATGTCTGCCGGTCGCGATGCCCGTCACGACCGGCCGCACTCCGTTCGCGCGCAGCACGCGGCCGAAGGGGCCGGGCAGCAGCTCGGCGAAGCGCCGGCCGACGTTGCCGAAGCCGACCAGGGCGATCCGGAGCGGCCTCACGCGGAGCGGGCGGTGGCCAGGCTGTCGAGGAGGGCGTCGATGCGGCCGAGGCCCCCGCGCAGGTCCTCGGGCTCGTTGCCGAAGCCGACCCGCAGGAAGCCGTCCATCCCGAAGTGGTCCCCGGGGACGATCAGCACGCTCTGCTCGTCGCGCAGGCGCAGCACGAGCTCGAGGGAGTTCACCGGCCACGCGTAGCGCAGGTACGCGATGGCCCCGGCGCGGGGCGGCACCAGCCGGAAGGCGTCGCCGCGCTTGCCGACCCACTGCTCGAGCACCGGGTAGTTGCGGTTCAGGATCCCGCGGGTGCGCTCGAGAATGCGCGCGCGGAGCGCAGGCGCCAGCGCCTTGCGGGCCAGGAAGTCGGACAGCGCGCCGGGGCTGATGCTCGTGTAGTCCTTCCGCGCCCACACGTTCCCGCTTTCGTCCTTCGGCGAGACGACCCAGCCGATGCGCAGGCCGGGCAGGCCGTAGGCCTTGCTCAGCCCAGCGGTCGCCAGGACGCGCTCGTAGGCGCCCCAGAAGGTCGCAGTCTCCACTCCGTCGCGCTCGGCGCCGCGGTAGACCTCGTCGGCGAGGATCCAGGCGCCGTGCTTCGCGGCCAGGCCCAGGATCGCGTCGCGCTCGGCCGGCGTCAGGATCGCGCCGGTCGGGTTGTTGGGGTTGCAGACGCAGAGGAGCCGCGTCCGGGGCGAGAACGACTTCTCCAGCTCGTCCAGGTCGAGGCCCCAGCCCAGCTGCTCGCGCAGGTGAACCGCCTTCACCTGTGCGCCGAAGCCGCGCAGCACGCCCCAGAGCTGGCCGTAGTTCGGAAGGATCAGGATCACCTCGTCGCCCGGCTCGACCACGCGCCAGACGCAGATGAAGTTCGCCTCGGCCGAGCCGTTGGTCACGGTGACGTTGTCGACGCCCGCGGGCGGGTAGAGCGCTGCGATCCTGCCGCGCAGCTCCTCCGTTCCGTTCGACTGGATGTACACGAGGCGCTCGCGCAGCAGCGCCGCGCGCTCCTCGGGCGAGAGCAGCTCCTCCGCCGCCATCGGGTGGACGCCGCTCTCCGAGAGGTTGTGGGCCACGCGGTTCTCCCATTCCGACTGGAGCCGCTCCATCGCGAAATGCTCGAGCTGCATGAGGGCAGATTCTATTCGTGATAGCGTCGGGGCCGATGAGAAAAGCCCTGAAGCTTCTCGGCCTCGCCCTGCTCGGGATCGTGCTGATCGCCGGAGGCGCGGCCGCCTACATCGCGGCAACCGGCATCCCGAGCTACGCGCCGGGGCACGTGAAGCTCGAGGTCGACGTCACGCCCGAACGCGTGGCCCGCGGACGGCGCAGCGCACAGATGCTATGCGTCGCCTGCCATCTGGACACGAACACCGGCAAGCTCTCCGGCCACCGCATGCCGGACCTCCCGCCCCAGTTCGGCGTCGCGGTCTCGGCCAACATCACCCAGGACAAGGACACCGGCATCGGCGCGTGGACCGACGGCGAGATCGCCTACCTGCTGCGCACCGGCATCACGCGCGACGGCCGTTACACGCCGCCGTGGATGGTCAAGCTGCCAAACCTGGCGGACGAGGACCTGAAGGACATCATCGCGTTCCTGCGCTCGGACGACCCGTTGGTCCAGGCCGTCAAGGGCAAGCCCGCCTCGAGCGAGCCCAGCTTCTTCACCAAGTTCCTGTGCCGGGTGGCGTTCAAGCCCCTGCCCTGGCCGGCGCAGCCGATCCCGCGGCCCGACGCGAACGACCCTGTGGCCGTGGGCCGCTACCTGGTCGACGCGCACGCCCAGTGCTTCGCCTGCCACTCGGTCGACTTCGCCAAGAACGACGACCTCCGGCCCGAGCGCTCTGCGGGCCACCTGGGCGGAGGCAACCCGATGCCGGACATGCTCGGCCGGAAGGTGGTGACGAGCAACATCACGTTCCACGCCGAGACCGGCCTCGGGAAGTGGAGCGAGGACGAGTTCGTGCGCGCCCTGCGCTTCGGCGTCCGGCCGGACCGCTCGGTGCTCGTCTATCCGATGGTGCCGTACCCCGAGCTGACGGACGGCGAAGCGCGCGCCATCTACGCGTACCTGCGCACGGTGCCGCAGATCGACAACGCCGTGGCGCGTCCGCCTGTGCAGGCCGTGACCGGAGGCGAGGCGGGCCGAGCAGCGTACTACCGCTACGCCTGCAACACGTGCCACGGCGACACCGGCCTCGGCGCCTTCGACCTGCGCAACGGGGCACGGAACTACCCCACCGACGACGGGCTGATCGCGTACATCCGCCATCCCGAGCAGTTCAAGCCCGGCGTGAAGATGCCGACCTGGGACGGCGTGATCGCAGACGAGGACTACCCTCCGCTCGCCGCCTACGTGCGCAAGCTCTGCGCGGAGCCCCTCCGCCCGAGCCCCTAGAGAACGCGGGTCCAGCGAATCAAGGCCGCGGCGGACCGGGCGTCGAGCGGCAGGACGGCGCAGCCCTCGAGGCTCGGGCCGGCCCCGGGCGCGGGCCGCTCACTCGCGCGGTTTCAGCGCCCCTTGCTCGACCCAGGCGGCGATCTGCCGCCGCACGCGAAACGCGTCGGCGGGCGCGTCCTCTTCGCAGACGACGGGCGGGACGCCGGCGGAGGCCTTGGACCAGAGCGCCTTCAGGAACGTCATGTCCTTCTCGCCCCGGACCGCTCGTGGCTGCGCGCCGGTGGGCTCGAGAGCGGCCTCGTCGGGCGCGATCATGCAAGCCCGATGCAGCTCGTCGGAGCGGCGCAACCCCTCCATCAGCAGGCCGAGGATGTCCGACCCTTCCGTGGGCAGATCCGTTTCGGCCTGGCCCTTGAAGCGAAACGCGGCAGCCGAGGGCCGCTCCAGGAGCTGGTACAGCGCCTCCGGGCCGCTCAGCGGGTCGACGCTCGCCCCGACCAGCTTGCCCCTCACGATCTGGAGCCAACCGATCTCGTTCTTCGTCGCGTCCTCGAGGTGCAGCGTGCCCACGACAGCGGAGTGGTAGAGGCTATGGAGCAGGTTCGGCAGGCCGAACAACTCGAGGTCTCCGGCGAGACGCGCCCCCGGTGCGCTGTGCTCGGCGTCGGTGGCCTCCTCCGACGTGGGGCTGGACGACGCTGCGGGCGCTGTCGCCGCCGATTCGAGGATCCTGCGCGCCTCACGCTCGATCTCGGTGCCGGAGGCCGCGCGCAGGGCCTCTTCGACGGCCGGAAGCGCCGCTGGAGTCCCCGCCAGGGCTCGCACCAGCGAGACCGCCCGCATGCTGCTGGCCTTCACAGTGACGCCGAGCATCTTGCGCGGCAGCGCGTCGTGCAGCGCCTTGGTGAGCTTTTCGAGGAGCGCCTTGTCGCTGGACAAGTCGACGCGTCCGAGCTCGACCAGCTGTTTCGCGGTGTCGCCGAGGCGAGGCTCGGTCCTGAGCCCGTGGGCGATGACCGCGCGGCGGCCGCCGGGAAGGCCCTGGCGCACCAGCGCGGCGGTCACGCGCTCGACGAGCACCTTGTCGTCGGGCACGGGAGCCGGCGCCGCCAGCATCCGCTCCTCGAGGTGCTGGAGCATCCGCAACAGTGCAACCTCGGCCTTCTCGCTGCGCGTCGCGCCGAGCGTGGCGATGACCTCCTTCACGAGGGGCAACGGCCGCTCGAAGTCCGCCAGCCTCACGAGAATGTCGACCTCGGCCGCGCTCGGTGGAGGGCTGTGCGGCATGCGCCGCAGCAAGAGCGCGAGGTTGCGCTGGAGCTGCCAGTCGTCGCGCTCGATCGTGCCGCTGAACGAGTCCGCGAGCCACTGCACGACGCGCTCGCGCCCCGGGGCGCCCTGGGCCTCGATCAGCGCAAGCAGCCAACGACGCCTGTCCCGCTTCTGGGCGGTCTGCAGCTCTCCGAGAAGGCCATCGGGGCGGAAGGTCAGGTAGAAGCGCATGACCGTCTGCAGCTGGGGGTGCTTCTCCGGGCGCTCGCAGTACTCCTTCATCCGCTCGGGCGAGAGCGCCTCGTGGCCGTTGCGGCGGAGGGAGTCCACCACGCCCGGCTTGACCTTCAAGTCGTCGGCCAGCTTCTCCGCCAGCTCGAACATCGTGGCGGCGCGCGCCAGCTGGCCTTCGTTGAACTGGCCGACCGCAGCCCTCACCAGCTCGTGATAACGGTGTGCCGCTTCGGTCGCGTCCTCGGACATGGCCACGATGCGGCGCATGGCGCCGACGCTGCCTGCCGCCGGCGTCTCGCTGCTGCCGGCCTCGGGCACCGACCAGGCCGGCATGCTGTCGCCGAGGAACTTGAAGACGTGGTCCATGGTGGCCGCCACGCCGAGCTGCTTGAGCTTCTCGAGGTCTGCGTTCAGCTCGCGCCCCGTCGACGACTTCTCCGCCATCGCGGCCATGATCTGGCCGGTGAGCTGCGGGGGCGGCGGCGCGGCGCCCTCCGGGCGGCCCACCAGGTCCCGCTCGTACCGTTCCATGAGCAGCCCCAGCAGTCGCGTGATGCGGGCCTGGTCCTCGGCCGATGGCGCCGGGACGTTGCCCAGGCCGATCATCACGGCACCCGAACGGGCCGTGGCGAGGATCGGCGCGGCGGGAGGCGCTGTCGCGGACTCACCGGTTACAGGAGTGCCGGCGCCCGGCGCTCCCACGATCGAGATCGGCGGCCCCGGCACGGGCGCGCCACCGGACGAGCCCGCCTGGCGATGGATGACGGCGGTCGGCGTCGCGAGCAGTGGCTCCGTCCGCAAGGTGCGCAGGTTCTCGAGCAGGAAGGCGCGGTCCTGCTCGGGGCAGACCTCGACGAGCTTCGGCACGAGCGATTCCAGGTACGGGATCAGCTTGTCCTTGGGCACGAGCCCGTAGTCGCCCAGCATCATCAGCTTCTTGACGGCGTGGTACAGATAGTCGGAGACAGGAAGCTTCTCGCCCGCGCCGTGATACTGCGAAGCCGTCCAGTTCTGGATCTCGGCGGCCACGAAATCCGGCGGCTCGTCCATCAGCGTCGTGAAGCCGTCGGCGACGACGAGCGGCGCCACCATGTCGGACAGGTACTGGCCGAGGTCGTACAGGGCGTCTTGCAGCCGGTGCGGGAGATCCACCATCGTCCGGGACCCCCAATCCTAAGCTGCTTTGGGCCCGGCTGTATCATGAGCGATGCGCCTCCACCGCGTGGCCCTTCGTGTGTCCGAGAGCGAGCGGGCGCGGGCCTCCCACGGCGATTTCGACTTGCCGGATCCCGACGGGCATCGGGTCGGACTTTCGAGCTTCCCGCTGCCTTGAGCGGCCGGCTGGGCCATGTCCTCCGCGTGCTCGTGGCGGCGGCCCTCTTCTCCACCGCGGGCACGGCGATCAAAGCCACCACGATGACCAGCTGGCAGGTCGCGGGGCTGCGCGCGGGAGTCGCGGCGATCGCGATCTTCGTACTCTTGCGGGAGACCGGCTTCCGCGCGTCCGGCCGAGCCGCGCTCGTCGGCCTGGCCTACGCCGCGACCGTGATCCTGTTCGTCCAGGCCAACAAGCTCACGACGGCCGCCAACGCGATCTTCATCCAGTCCACGTCGCCGATCTACATTCTGCTGCTCGGCCCGCGGCTGCTCGGCGAGCGAGCGCGGCGCGGCGACCTCGTGTTCCTGGCGGCGATCGTCGTCGCGGTGGCGCTCATCCTCGTCGGCCTGGACGCGCCCGTGGCGACGGCGCCGAACCCGTTCCTGGGGAACATGATGGCGACGGCCAGCGGCTTCACCTGCGGCCTCCTCATGCTGGGGCTGCGCTGGCTCGCGCGGGCGGAGCACGCAGGCTCCGCGTCAGCGGTCCTATTCGGCAACCTCGTCGCGTTCCTGGTGTGCCTGCCGATGATGGTGCCGCTCGGGAACGTCCGAGCGACGGACTGGCTGGTGGTGGGCTATCTCGGCGTGTTCCAGATCGGCCTGGCGTACGCCTTCCTCACGCGCGCCATGGTCCACGTGTCAGCGCTGGAGGCGGCGCTGCTGTTGTCCCTCGAGCCGGTCCTCGCGCCGTTCTGGGCCCTCCTCGTCCACGGCGAGCGGCCGGGCGCGTGGTCCCTCGCCGGCGGCTTGATCATCCTCGGCGCGACCGCGGCGAGGACGATCGAAGACGTGCGGCGGTCTGCCTAGAGGTGGGCGGCGAACCGGACCCTGATCCGAGCTATCCTCTGGCCAACGCTCGCGTTCGACCGACATGCATGAGGTGAGCCGGTATCTCTTCCTGGCCGGATCGCTGCCCTTCCTCTTCCTTGGAAGCGCCCACGCGATCGCGACGCCTCTCCGGTCCGACAGGCCTCGCGGCCTTTCGCCCGCCGATCCGCGTCTGATCGAGGCCCTGTCGACAGCCACCGTTCGCCTCACCCGGCGAACCACCCTGTGGCTGGCCTGGATCGGCTTCAACTTCAGCCACAGCCTCGGGGCCGTCCTCTTCGGGCTCGTCGTGCTTCTAGTCGGACGCAGCGACGTGAGCTTCAGGGCCGAAGCGCCGTACTTCGGGCCGCTCGCCGTGATCGTTTTGGGCGTGTATCTCGTCCTCGCCATCAGGTATTGGTTCCGCACGCCCATCATCGGCTGCGGGCTCTCATTCGTGCTGTTCCTTCTGTCGTGGGCGTTGCAGCTCGCCGGCAGATGACCTGCGCCATCGCGAGGAGAACCATGCTCGCTTACCAACGTGTCCTGTGCTGCGCGGCGCTGGTGGCGGTCGGCCCCGCGCTTCGTGGAGAGGGCCCGAAGGCGAACAGCGGCCCGGAGGCCGCGCGTCTCCGGCGCGAGGTCAACCTGGACAACTGGGACGATGGTGGCGAGCGCTCCCGCTTCGCCTACCTGAACACGGCGCAGCTCTTCCCCGTCGCGGTCGTAGGCCGGGCGGGGCCGGTCCTCGCACTACCTTCGACGCCCAATCCGGCCATCGGCCGTTTCGTGGTGGCGAACGAGGGCGGACGGGACATCACGCTGGAACAGCTGCTGGCCGACGGGCGCTTCGACGGCTTCCTGGTCCTCCATCGCGGTCGCGTCGTCTACGAGCGCTATCCGCGCATGCGGCCCGGCGACAAGCATCTCCTGTTCTCGGTCACGAAGGCGCTGGTCGGAACGGCGGTTGCGATCCTCGAGGACCGCGGCGCGCTCCGGATCGACCGCCCGATTGGCGATTACATCGTCGAGCTCAAGGGAACGGCTTGGGAGAATGTGCCCGTCCGCGACGTCCTCGAAATGGCCTCGGGCATGGAAGGAGGCGAGAACGAGGGCGCCTACAGCGACCCGGGCCACAAGCATTACCAGCTCGAAGCGAGCCTCGGCTGGCTGCCGAAGACCTCCGCGCATCCGGAGCCTGTCCAGCAGGAGGAGACATACCGCTACCTCGCCACGCTGAGCCGAGTTCGCGAGCCCGGATCGCGATGGGAGTACGCGAGCGTCAACACAGCCGTGCTCGGTTGGCTCCTTGAACGGCTGACCGGAAAGACGCTCTCCGAAGTCCTCACGGACGAGCTCTGGTCGCGCATGGGGGCGGAGGGCGACGCGCTGATGGCTGTCAGTCGCAACGGCATAGCGGTGGCCCATGCCGGGCTGGCGGCCAGCCTGCGAGACGTCGCGCGGTTCGGCCTGCTCTTCGCACATCGCCCCGCGTCCCAAGGCGACGAGCGCGTGATCTCGGACCGTGTGCTTCGTCGCATCACGCAGGAGGGGCGTCCGAAGATCCTCGGGTCCGAGCCCCGTCTCGAGAGCAGAACCCATGTCGCGTACCAGTGGGACGGCGTGACCGCCAAGGGCGATTTCTACAAGGGCGGCTTCGCCGGCCAGCTCCTCTACGTGGCTCCTCGCAAGGACGTTGTCATCGTGCACTTCGGCACCAACGCGAGCCTCGAGGAGGAGCCCCGCCGACTGCCGCTGCAGCGGATGGTCGACGCGTTGTTCTAGGCGTTTCGGGGGGCGCGACATCGCGTCCCGATTATCGTCGGCTCAGAGCGGGCGCTTCCCGGCGACCCTACCCTCCTGGAAGCGCGACGGACGAAACGGGTTCTCCGCTTGAGGCACGCGGCCCAGCATCACGTCGATGCA
>DATFEN010000224.1:0-5469 GCA_035251085.1 Vicinamibacteria bacterium
CTGAGCTACATCCGGATGGGCGATGCCTTCGACCCGTCATTGGGCTTCGTGCCGCGAACCGGGAAGATCCTGGAGGGAGGCGCCGAGTTCCGGCCGCGCCCGGGAGGAGAGGTCATCCGCCAGCTGAAGTTCGGGGTGCAGACGTTCCTTGTGGCTGACCAGAAGAACCGCTGGGAGAGCTACCTTCTCGAGCTCAAGCCCTTCGATGTGCTGTTCGAGAGCGGCGAGAGCTTCGAGTTCATCGCCGAGCCTCAGGGCGAGCGCCTGATCGAGCCCTTCGAGGTCGAGGACGAAGTGGTGCTGGAGCCGGGCTCCTACGAGTGGTGGCGCTACAACCTGGTGGGCGCGCTGGCGGAGAAGCGCAAGCTGAGCGGCGAGATCGGCTACTCTTTCGGCGGCTTCTACGGAGGCAACCTCGACACCGTCGAAGGGCTGCTGCGGCTCAAGCCGTCGGCGGTCTTCACCGCGGAGCTGGGACTCGAGCGCAACAACGTCGACCTGCCGGAGGGGACCTTCAGCCAGGACGTCTACAGCGCCAGAGTTCAAGTCAACATCTCCTCGGATTTCCAGATCAGCAGCCTGCTCCAGTACGACAACCAGAGCCGCTCGTTCGGGACCAACACGAGGCTGCGCTGGACGTTCAGTCCGCTGGGAGATCTGTTCGTCGTCTACAATCACAACCTGGAGCGGGCTTTCACCGACCGCTTCCACTTCGACTCAAACCAGTTGCTAGTGAAACTGCAGTACGCGCTGCGGCTGTAGACACGAAGAGAGAGGGATATGGCAAGCAAGGGATGGACGGGCGCCGTGACTTCGGGTAGCTGGGGCGACGCGGTCGTGCGCAGCGTCCTCATCGCGGTGGTCGGATTCGCGACCCTCTCGTTGAAGGACGGGTTCGAGTCCGGCGACTGGGGCGACTGGGCGGCCCCTTTGACGGATGCGTCGAGCATCGGCGCCGCCATGTTCCTGCTGACCGCGCTGTTGAGACTGCTGAAGCGCCCGACGGCCTGAGCGTTGCGCAGGCACCGCGGCAGGCTCGTCTGCCTCCTGGCCATCGCCCTTGGCCCCGCCACAGCTCGGGCGCAGGACGTGTCGCCCGAAGCCTGGTTCGCGAGCCTGCGAGTCGGGATGTGGGTGAAGGTGGATGGCCAGCGCGGGCCGGACGGCGTCCTGCAGGCTTCCAGGATCAAGGTCTATGCAGGCGAGCTGGACGAGGTCACCCTCGAGAGCGACGCGGCGGCCGTGGACGTCGCGCGCCTGAAGCTCCAGACGTCCCTCGGCGTGCGAGTCGTGGCGACGCCGCAGACGGAGATGGAAGGACCTGGGCGGCAGCGCCACGTCAGCTTGGCGTCCGTCCATGTCGGCGATCGCGTGAAGATCGCGGGCCAGTTGCAGAAGGACGGCTCGTTGCTCGCCCAGGAGATCGAAATCGAGGAGTCGAGGCCCGCGGAAGGCGGCCGTCCACCCACGGACGAGCACGAGCTCACGGCGCGCATCGAGTCGATCGACCGGGCGGGACTTCGTATCGTGGTCGTCGGCTTGCCGATTCAGGTGGGCGCCGGGACTCGGATGAGGAGCTCGCTGCCGGACTGATCGCCGACGTGACGTATCGAATCGCAGCGCGTGCCTCTCGGCACGAGTGAAGCCGTTCAGCGCAAGCGCGCCAGTTCCCGGCGAGCGTCAGCGGCGACATCGGACACTGCATTGAGCTCCAGCGACTGACGCAGCCTTTCGGACGCGGGTCCGCGCTCCCCGAGCTTCGCAGCGATGGCACCGGCGTGGTAGAGGATCGACGCCTCCCGGACGCCGACGGCCAGCGCCCGCTCCATCACCTTGCGCGATTCGGCGAAGCGCCCGTTCCGGAACAAAGCCCAGGCGTGGGCGTCCAGGGTATGCAAGTCGCGTCGTCGCGCGATCTCGCGCCGGGCGACGGCCACGGCTTCGGCGGCCTTCTGGGCGTGGTCGGCATAATAGAAGATCAGCTCGCGGTTCGCATTGTCGGCGTCGTGCGTCTCCGCGAGCGCCTTCGTCTCGAACTCGGCGAAGGCGACCTTGGCCGCGTCGCCTGAACCGGCGCGCTCGAGGGCCACGGCCAGGTCGTAGAGGTTCTCCGGGTGCGGTGCCGCGTCGTAGCGCTGGCGTAGGAGCGTTGCGGCCTCGGCGTGGCGTCCCTGGCCGGCGCGGACCTTGGCGAGCTGCGCGAGAGCGTAGTGGTAGGCCGGGAAGCTGGCCAGGGCCTCGTCCAACAGCTTCTCCGCTTCGGCCGCCTTACCCGTCATGAGGCGCAGGTGCGCCATCTGGGTCAGCAGCCACGCACGGTCCTCGGTCTCGCTCGCCGGCGTCGAGTCCAGCGCCTGCGCCATCAGCTCCATGGCTCCGTCGACGTCACCGAAAAGCTCCCTCAGGTAGGCGGCCCGAGTCAGCGCCGGGATGTTCCCGGGCCTGAGGTTGAGCATCCATTGGCAGGCCCGCTCCGCCCGCTCGTAGTCCCCGAGCTCGACGTTCGCATCGGTCAGCAGCCCGTAGACCATCACGTCGTCGGGCACGCGCTTGTTGAGGGTTTCGGCCAGCGCCCGCGCTTCGCCAAACCGGTGCTGGCCGAGCAACACCCACGCGCGCACCTTCAGGGCCTCGAAGCCATCCGGATTGAGATCGAGGGCCTCCGAGATGGCCTTCTCGGCCTGGGCGTAGAAGGCGGGATCCGAGGTCTCTCGCGCGCGGCGAGCGAGTGCCATCGCGAGGTCGACATGGCCGCCGCTGTTGGCTGGGGCCTTGCCGAGCGCCTGGCGCGCCTGCTCGATGCGCCGCTCTGCGGGCGTTGCCGAAGCGCCCGTGCCTTGTGCTGCGAGCGGCTCGCCCGCCGCCAGGCCAACCGCTACAACCAGGGTCGAGAACATCGCCTTCATCGCTCCTCCTCGCTCATCCGCGCGACATGGAATGGCCCGCGGCCGTCGTGATCGGCCGCGGGCCACGAACATAGGGTCAGTCGACCGGGCAGATCGCGGCATCGCCGGCACCGCAGCCCGTCTCGTTCGGATCCACGTGACGGCTGTTGCGGCCGTCGTGGGAGGGGTTGACGAAGGGGAACGTCCCCCGCTTCGGCGTGTCGCCCTTGTTGACGCCGTCACCGATCGGAACGTTGACGCCCGTCAGGATGCCGGCAACCGCGCGGGCCGAGATGTCGGTCACGTCGTCATCGGGCCTGCGGCCGTTCGGGAAGCCGGCGAGGTCGCTCGCCAGCAGTCCGAGCCGCTTCTGGCTCGCGAGGTCCGTCGGCGCGATGCCTGTGTTGATACGCAGCAGGTCCGCGATCCTGCCGGCCGGCGTACCCGCCGGAAAGATCGGCAAGCCCGAGTAGGTCACGAGCGGAAGCAGATCCGTGCGGGGCGCGGGAGGCACCGGGACGCCGATGGAGGCGAATACGTCGCCAAGGATCGGGTTGAGGAAGAAGGACGCGAATTGCGCGTCGTTCCTCGGGTCGTCCATGCTGAAGCGATCCTTCGAACCGAGACCGATCACGAGCTCGTTGATGAGCGGGTTGCCCATGCGCTGCACCTGCCTCCAGGCGCCCGACGTCGTGGGCTGCGGTGAGCGCCGAACGGTGAGGGCGCGCCTCGAGGTGCTGCCGTATGTTCCGAGCACGGCGCGCCGGTCGTCTGCGGGATGCTTCGCGCGGCCCCTGGTGAGGAGCGCGATCGGAACCTCGAGGGCGATGGTGTTGACGTTGAATCCGGAGACGTCATCCGGGGCGAAGTTCGTGTTGTCGTCGGCGTCCTGAGCGGCGGTGAGAACGCCTCCCCCCACCGCCTGGCGGAAGTTGAGGGAGTCGAAGGCGGCGCCGAGGTCGATGTAGAAAGCGTCGTCCGTCGTCCCGGCGAACACCTTGATGCCGTCGCCGAGGTCGTAGATGCCCTGCTCGAAGAGGCCGCCGGGATCGGAATACGTGGGCATGGTGCGGGGGCCGGCGTTCGACGGCACGGCGTAGAGGGTGCGGCCACGGGTGAGGTTGATCCGGTCGTCCCCTCGCCGCATGTGGACCGTGTAGCTCTGGCGGAGTCCGAGGCCGACGGAGCCCGGACCATCCAGCTCGGTGATCGGGGGAATGCCCGCGAGGCCGCCGACGGCCACCGTGAACAGGCGCGGATCGGCGGGACGGAACTCGTTCTGGAACTGCACCTCGAAGACCACTTCCTCGGCCACGCCATCCTGGTTGTTGTCGACGTGGAAGGAATAGAGGATCCCCGGGTCGAACGGGAAGTAGGTCGGCCCGTTTGAGGGCTCGAGGAGGGGGTCGACCGCGAGGATCAGCGTCACCTTGTCCGGGTCGTCGTAGCTCACGAAGGTGTACCAGTCCGTGATGTCGGCCGGTCGGTCGAGAGCGGTGATCGGGGCTTCGCGGTGGTTCGCTGCCTGCGCGCCCTGCGACAGCGCAAGCGTCGCGAGCAGCGCGAGAGGCCAGAGACTTCGGAAACGACGCATGCTTGGTCTCCAGTTTCTGGGAGAGCGCGTCCGCGACATTGCGAACGGCTGGGCCGGGTCTTCTCGGTCCGGCTCGAAATACGTCGGCAAACGCGTCTTGGATTTCGCGGAGCGTTCAGGCAGGTTGTCCGCGGATCTCACAATCCGCCGGGCGGCGAGTCACCGTATTAGTTGATGGCCCACGGCCGAACTGGACGCTACGTTGCGCGTCGCCCTGACTGCTGACGTGCTCGTCACCGACCGCCGGACGTTCCGCAACCTGACCGACCTCGATGGCGCGATCACGGGCCTGCTCGGGCTGGCCAACGCTGGTTCGGAGGGGTCATGGCGTCCACGCGGTTCCTCTTCGCCTCGTCTTCGCCGCTCGGAGATGGTCAAATCCTCTACGCTGCCGAGGCGCACCACAACGACGGCCCCTGGGTGATCCCGGACGACTACCGCAGGCTCAACGGCGTCGTGCGCTACTCCCGCGGGGACCAGCGGAATGGCCTGAGCCTTACGGCGCTCGGGTACTCGGGGAAATGGCACTCCACGGACCAGATCCCCGAACGGGCCGTCGAGAGCGGCCAGCGCTGGACCGCTTCGGCACCTACGACGCGACCGATCGCGGAGGAACCCGACGATACAGCCTTTCGGGCGAATGGAGGCACAGCTCGACGCTGGGCCTCACCCAGGTCAAAGCGTACGCGATCGACTACGCGCTCGACCTGTTCTCGAACTTCACCTATTTCCTCGAGGACCCGGTGAATGGCGACCAGTTCGAGCAGGAGGACGAGCGCAGCGTCCTCGGGGCCAGCGTGACGCAGCGATTCCTGTCCAACTGGTTCGGCCGGGACTCCGAGAGCGCAGCGGGCCTCCAGGGCCGACTGGACGACATCCCGACCGTGGGGCTTCATCACACGCAGGCCACCCGGCGTCTCGAGACGATCCGCCAGGACGACGTGACCCAGAGGAGCGGAGCGGCCCTCTTCCAGACCAGCATCCAGTGGA
>DATFEN010000259.1:0-18162 GCA_035251085.1 Vicinamibacteria bacterium
CTCGTGCGCCGCACGCGGGCGGGCCGCGAGCACCACATCGCCCTCGATCCGGAGCCGATCCGGCACATCGCGGGTTGGGCCTCTCGCTACGAACGCTTCTGGAACCAGCGCCTCGACAAGCTCGAAGCATTCCTCCGTACACGCAAGAAGGAGTGATTGGCATGGCGACCGCCGTCAAGAATCCGACCACGAACCTCCTCCAGATCACCGTCCCCCGCCACATCGAAGCCTCCCCCGACGAGGTCTTCGACGCCTGGGCCGAGCCCGAACTGTTCGAGCGCTGGTTCGAGCCCCGACAGGCGATCCTTCGCAAGGCCGCCGTCGACGAGCTCTGGTACTGGGTGGCGGAGCATGCCGGACGCCTCTGGGCCCACTACTGCCGCTACGTGCGCGTGGAGCGCCCGCGGCTGATCGAGTTCACCTGGATGTCCGAGGCGACACGCGGCCTCGAGACCCGCGTGATCGTCGAGATGACTCCGGCGCGCGGAGGCACCGACCTGGTCTTGACGCACAGCGGCGTGCCGGACGACGAGCTGGGGCGCAGCCACGAGGACGGCTGGAAGCAGATCACCGGCATCCTCGCCGAGAAGATCAAGAGCCAGCGGCGCGCGGTATGATCGCGCGTCTCGGATGATCCACTCGCTCGGTTCGCTTGCCGCTCTTGCCGTCTTGGTTGCACCGAGCGTCCAGGCGGACTCTCCCGACCCGAAGCTCCTGGCGCGCGCCCAGGCGATCCTCGCCGAAGCACCGCTGATCGACACCCACAACGACCTGCCCACCATGCTGATCGAGAAGTACGCCGGCGACGTCGACAAGGTGGACCTCACCCGCCCGCAGCCCGACCTGTGCGCCGACCTGCCACGGCTTCGCGAAGGCAGGATCGGCGCGCAGTTCTGGTCGGTGTGGGTCGACTCCAAGCACATGAAGACCGGCACGGCGCTTCACGAGGCGTTGCGCGAGTTCGACGTGCTGCATGGACTGTTGGCGCGCTATCCGGACCTCGAGCTGGCGCTCACTGCCGACGACATCGAGCGCATCCACCGCTCCGGGAGGATCGCGTCGCTGATCGGCGTCGAGGGCGGCCACATGGTCGAGGACTCGCTCGCCGTGCTCCGCGTCTTCGCGAGGCTCGGCGCGCGCTACTTGACCCTCACCCACTGGGACACGCTGGCGTGGGCCGACGCCGCGACCGACCGCGCCGACCACCAGGGCCTGACCGAATTCGGCGAGTCCGTGGTGCGCGAGATGAACCGCGTGGGGATGCTCGTGGACCTCTCCCACGTGAGCCCCGCCACCATGCGCGACGCGCTCCGAGTCAGCCGTGCGCCGGTCATCTTCTCCCACTCCAACGCCCATGCCGTGCAACCGCATCCACGAAACGTTCCGGACGAGGTCCTGCGACTGCTGCCGAAGAACGGCGGCGTCGTCCACGTCAACTTCATCAGGGACTTCGTCGCGAAGGACGCGGCGGAGTGGACGACGCGCAAGGACGCGGCCGCCGAGGAGCTGCGGGCGCAGCTCGACGACGAGCAGGAGGTCAGCAAGCGCCTGACGGAGTGGAGCCAGCGGAACCCGCAGCCGCGCGGAAGCATCGCGGCGGTCGCGGACCATGTCGACCACATCCGCAACGTGGCCGGCATCGACCACGTCGGTATCGGAGCCGATTTCTACGACGACGGCCGCAGCTCGATGGCGGACGGGCTGGAGAACGTGACGCGCTATCCGTACCTGTTCGCGGAGCTGCTGCGCAGGGGCTACAGCGACGCCGACCTCAGGAAGATCGCCGGCCGCAACCTGCTGCGTGCCATGCGAGAGATGGAGCGCCTCTCGAAGGAGCTACAGCAGCGCTGAGGGCGGCCCGTTCGGCCGTCAGTCCTGACGCAGGGCGATGGCGGCATCCAGACGTGCCGCACGCCATGCCGGAGCCAGGCTCGCGAGCCCGCCGACCGCGAACAGCAGCGTCGTGACCACGGCGAGGACCACGACGTCGCGCGGCCCCACCTCGAAGAGCATGCTTTCCAACCGGCGGGTCGACAGCAGGGCCACCGCCAGCCCAATGACCACGCCGCTCCTCACTGGCGCCACCGCGTCGCCGACGACCATGCGTGCGACCCGGCTCGCGCTGGCGCCCAGGGCGATCCGGACGCCGATCTCGCGCACGCGCTGCGCGACTGTCGTCGCGATGAGGCCGTAGAGCCCGACGGCCGCCAGCACCACAGCCAGCAGGGCGAACGCACCGATCAGGCCCAGATCGCGGCGCCGGTCCGCGATCGAGGCGGACACGACGTCGTCCATGGTTCCGAGGCTCGCGACGGGTATCCCCGGATCGAGCCGCGAGAGCGCGCCCCGCAGCGCTGCGGCGACGCTCAGGGGCGTCACGTCGGTCCTGAGCACCAGGCTCATGGTCCGCGCCTGCGCGCCGGCCATGAAGTGGAGGAATTGGGCGTGGGGAACGAACATCTCGGGGCGCGGGGGCTGGTCCAGCCCGCGGTGGCGCACGTCGCCCACGATCCCGGCCACGACCCGCCAGGGCTGATCGGGACCCGTGGTCCTCGTGAGCTGCACCCGTTGTCCGACCGGGTTCTCGCCGGCGAAGAACA
Organism: Vicinamibacteria bacterium; assembly: GCA_035251085.1. Lineage (GTDB taxonomy): Bacteria > Acidobacteriota > Vicinamibacteria > Fen-336 > Fen-336 > DATFEN01. Next base: position 2,601 of record DATFEN010000259.1, read on the forward strand.
GGCGGGCCGCCGTGGCGTTCAGGAAGACGACCTGCGTGCCCTCCTCGCCATCGTCCTCGGACGGCAGCCGGCCGCCGATGAGGGGCACCTTCAGGCTCTCGAAGTAGCCGGGCGTGACCGCGAACCAGTCCGCGGCGCCGTGGTGGCGCGAGCCCGTACGCGGCCGGCCCTCGACGTCGAAGCTCCAGTCTCCGCTGCCCACCGCAAGCGGCAGTCCGCTCGCGGCGCCGGCCGTCCGGACGCCCGGGAGCGAGCGGACGCTTTCGAGCAGCCGGTGGTAGAAGGCGGTGACCTCGTGACGCGCGGGATACCCGCTCTCCGGGAGGCTCAGCCGTAACGTCAGGACGCTCTCGGGGTCGAAGCCGGACGGCACCGATTGCAGGCGCGCGTAGCTCTTGAGGAGCAGGCCGGCGCCGACCAGCAGCACGGCGGCGATCGAGACCTGCACGCTCACGAGCGCTCTCCGAACGTGTGAGCGTCCAGCGGTGGATCCGCGCGTCGCTTCGCCGAGGATCTCCGCCGAACCGACCTGGCTCACCTGCACCGCAGGCAGCGCTCCGAAGACCAGGGCGGCCAGCGTGGCGAGGACCAGGGTGAAGCCGAGCACCGGCGTGTCGAGCGACACCTGGTCGAGCCTCGGGAGGGCGGCCGGCGCGAGCCGCACGGCCGCTCGCGTGGCCACCGCCGCGACCCCCAGGCCCGCCAGCGCCCCGCCGAACGCCAGGACGGCCGCTTCGGTCAGGAGCTGTCGCACGAGCCGCAGCCGATCGGCGCCCAGCGCGGAGCGCACGGCCAGCTCCCGACGCCGAGCCTCGGCCCGCGCCAGGAGCAGGCCCGCGACGTTGGCACAGGTCAGGAGCAGCACCAGGCCGACGGACGCGGCCAGCACCAGGAGCACGGGCCGCGAGGGGCCCAGGAGGTCGTCGCGCAGGGGCGCGAGCCGGACGGCGAAGCCGCCCTGATCGTGCTCATCGGGATATTGCCGCATCAGCCCGGAGGCCACCGTGGCCAGCTCGGCCTGGGCCTCCGCGAGCGAGACACCGCGCTCGAGTCGGGCGACCGCCAGCAGGTAGTGGCCGCCGCGCCGGTCGCGAGGCGCGGCGCGATCGAGGAGCAACGGCAGCAGGACCTGCGCTGGCTGCTCCGATCGCATGTCGCCGGGCAGGAGAAAACCTGCGGGCAGCACGGCGACGATCTCGAAGGGTTCACCGTCGAGCCGAACCGAGCGGCCGATCACGGACGCGTCGCTGGCGAAGCGACGCTGCCAGAACGCGTGGGACAGAGCCACCACCCTCGGACGCCCCTCGTGCTCTTCATCTTGCCGAAAGCCACGGCCCAATGCCGGCGGCACGCCGAGCAGCTCGAGCAGGTTGGCCGTGACGTATGCAGCCGCTACGCGTTCCGGTTCGCCCGGTCCGGCGACGCTCACGGCGCCGCGGGCCTCGCCGCCGATGCGCAGCGAACGCGTGCGCTCGCTGTAGTCGAGCAGCTCGGGGTCGGAGAGCCGAGCCTGCGGAGCGCCGTCCCAGGAGTTCCACACAGCCGCCAGCTCCGCCGGCCGGATCCACGGCAGCGGCTTCAGCACGACGGACCAGACCATGGAGAAGACCGCGGTGTTGGCGCCGATGCCCAGCGCCAAAACGAGCAGGACGGACGCCGTGAAAGCCGGCGCGCGCCGCAGGTTGCGTAGCGCGTAGCCGGCGTCTTGTCGGATCTGCTGCGCGTGCACGCGAGGCGCCGTGCGCAGGACGTCGGACACGCTCCGGCGCCACAGCCGGCCGAGAGCGCGCGGACCGCGGCCCTGCGCCTCGCGATGCAGGTCGCGGAAGACGAGCTCCATCTCGTGACCGTAGTCGGAGCGGAAGTCGAACGGCAGCAGCCGCAGGAGCCAGCGGAAGAGACGCTCGGGCCTCACGCGAGCCGCGGCTTCCGGATGAGGTTTTTCGCGCGCGCCATGGCCAGCGCCGTCTCCATACGCTCGGCCTCGGCCGCGGCGACCTGGCGACCGAACTCCGTGAGCCGGTAGTAGCGCCGGCGCTCGTCGTCCAGCGCTGGGTCCGGTCGCGCCGAGCTCTCCACGAGCAGCGCGTCCGCCGCGAAGCGCCGGACGATCGTGTAGAGCGTCGCCGGGCTCAGGCTTACGCGGCCGCCGGTGCGCCGGGCCACCTCCTTGAGCACGGCGTAGCCGTGCTTCTCGCCGTCCGCGAGGGCGATGAGCACCTCGAACTCGGCCGCGCTGAGAGGCAGGTGCCGTTCCTCTCGAGCGCGAGCCATTCGTCTCGACATGATGTGACTCTATCGTGGGTGGAGCTAGTGAGCAACGACGAAGGCGGTCGGGGGTGCGCGGTATGATCGCTCGTGCCGGAAGATGCGACCGGGAAACGCAGGGGACGTCTGCGCGCGCTCTCCGACTGGCTGAGAGGAGCCACGCCCCCTCCTCATCCCACGCCCAGGCCCGAGGCGACCGCTGCGAGCGCCTTGCTGCCCGACCGCATCGGGCACTACGCGATCACCGGCAAGCTGGGCCAGGGGGGGATGGGCATCGTGTACGCGGCGCGCGACGACCGGCTGGGGCGTGCGGTCGCGCTCAAGACGATGTCGTCGCTCGCGAGCGACGAGACGGCGCGCAAGCGCTTCTGGCGCGAGGCACGCGCCGCGGCGAGCGTCAATCATCCCAACGTCTGCCAGCTCTACGAGATCGGCGAGGACGGCGGCGAGCTGTTCATCGCCATGGAGCTGCTGGAGGGCGAGACGCTGGCCGATCGCCTGCGCGGAGGGGCGATGAGCGTCTCCGAGACGCTGCCGATCGGTCTCGGCATGCTGGCGGCACTCGGGGCAATGCACGCACGCAGCATCATCCACCGCGATCTCAAGCCCTCCAACGTGTTCCTCACGGACCACGGCGTGAAGGTGCTCGATTTCGGGCTCGCCCGGGAGAACGAATCGGACCAGCTGCGAGCGCTCACTTCCATGACAGAGCTGACCCAGTCGGGCATGGTGATGGGCACGCCACGCTACATGGCGCCCGAGCAGGTCACGGGCGAGCCCGTCGACGCCAGGAGCGACCTGTTCGCCGCGGGAACCATCCTCTTCGAGATGCTCGCCGGGCGGCCCGCATTCGGCGGCCGAAACGCCGTCGAGATCCTGCACGCCACGCTCTACGACCAGCCGCCCGCGCTGACCGGCTCCCCCGCCGTCGCCGCTGCCGATCGCGTGATCCGACGGGCCCTGGCCAAGCGGCCGACCGAACGCCCCGCCTCGGCCGACGCGATGGCCGAGGAGCTGCGCACGGTCGGCGGTATGGGCGGCAACGACACGCCCGCCATGGCCCGCGCGCTGACGCGCCTGGTGGTACTGCCGTTCCGGATCCTGCGCTCCGACCCGGAGACCGACTTCCTCGCCTTCAGCCTCCCGGACGCGATCGCCACGTCGCTGTCGGGCATCAGCTCGCTGATCGTGCGCTCCAGCGCCACCGCGGCGCGTTTCGGCGGCGAGTCGCCGGACCTGAAGGCCCTCGCGACGGAGGCCGACGTGGATCGCGTGGTGATGGGTACGCTGCTGCGGTCCGGCGACCAGTTGCGAGCCATGACGCAGCTCGTCGAGGCGCCGGGCGGGACGCTGCTCACGTCGCACACGGTGCAGTCATCGTTGGGCGACCTGTTCCATCTGCAGGACGACATCGCCCGGCGCATTGTGGAAGCGCTGTCTCTTCCACTGGCGGGAGGCGGAGACACGCCCACCCCACAGGCGCCGCACAACGCTCGCGCCTACGGCCTCTATCTGCAGGCGAACGAGCTGGCGCGCAACTACGACCAGGTCCCGCAGGCGCGTGAGCTCTACGAGCGCTGCCTGGACCTCGATCCCCGCTTCGCGCCAGCCTGGGCGCACCTGGGGCGTTGCCTTCGCATCATCAGCAAGTACATCGAGGAGTCGGCGGGCGACTACGAGCGCGCCGAAAAGGCCTTCCTCCGCGCTCTCGAGCTCGATCCTCGGCTCTCAGTGGCCCACAAGTTCTACGCCCAGCTCCAGGCCGACAAAGGTCACGCTCCCGAGGCCGTCGTGCGCCTGCTGCAGCAGGCCGACCGCCACGGCAACGATCCCGAGCTGTTCGCGGGCCTCGTCCATGCCTGTCGCTACTGCGGCCTCTACGAGCAGGCGATCGCCGCTCATCGCGAGGCCCGGCGCCTCGACCCGAACGTCCCCACCAGCGTCGAGCAGACGATCCTGATGACCGGCGACATCGAGCGGCTGCTGCAGGTCCCACCGCAGTCGCCCAAAGGCAGCGGCGACCAGGGGATCCGGATCATCGGCCTCGGCCTGGCAGGCCGCCGCGACGAAGCGCTCGCCCTGCTGAACGAAATGCGCAAGGCTCCGCACATCAAGGCTTTCGAAGGATGGATGGACCACCTGCAGGCCTGGCTCGAGCGGAGACGGGAGGACATGGTGGATCACATGTCCTCTTTCGTCGCGCTGAAGATCATGGACGACCCGGAAGCGATCTTCCAGGTCGGCTGGCTGCTGTGCGACGTCGGCGAGCACCAGCGCGGCCTCGAGTACTTGCAGCGCGGCGTGGACCGAGGTTACTTCGCCTCCCCCACCCTGTCCGGCAGGCCGCAGTTCGACGCGCTGCGGGGCGATCCAGCGTTCGTGGAGCTCGTGGCCCGTGCGGAAGCGGGCCGCCAGCAGGCGCTGGCCGGGTTCCGCGAGGCGGGCGGAGAGCGCCTCCTCGGTCGCTAGAAAGCCGCGCTACGAGCGCCGTCCCCGCGCGAGCGGGCCGCGCGGCAACGACGTGGACGAGCGCAGCAGCTCCTCCTCCACCTCGTCAAGGGCGCGCGCGCGCTCCGCGGCCGGTCGGCCGGCGCCCAGCCGGCGCATCAGCGTTTGGCGCACGCCATCGGGGAGCACCTGCTCGAGGTATTCGAGGGCGGTGCCTCGAAGCCGCGAGTCCTGGCCGCGAAGCGCCCAGCGCGTAACCTTCAGCGCCTCGCCTTCGCCCACCGCCGAGAGCAGGGAGAACACGTGGTCGAGCTGCGCGTCCGGGTCGGGGGCGGGTGCGTCGAGCTCGCTCGCGACCGCCTCGTACACGGTGCCCCGCGGGATGCTCAGCTCCGGGTGATGCTCCCGCATCCATGCGAGGACGGTGCTGCAGGCTCGGCGCACCGCGAAGTCGGCGTCCGCCAGGCCCAGCACCACGCCATCGATGGCACGGGCGGTCGGAGCGGCCTTGAGCACGCGTGGGATCCGCCGTCGCACGCGGGCAGGCTGGTGCGGGTCCAGGAGCGCGTCGACGAGCTGGCCGGTGATGCGGCGCGCGACGCCGCGCAACGCGCGCAGGACGTTCGGGAAGACGTCGTCACGGCCCAGCAGGCCCACCAGCAGGTGCGCGAGCGCTGGATCCGGCGGGCCCATCTTGAGGATCGCCCCACGGATCCGCACCGGGTCGCCGGAGCGCAGGGCTTCGACGACGCGCAGCGGTTCGTCGGACGATGAGTCCGGAGCCGGCTGGGCGGCACCGTGCAGCGCGCGGATCTCGGCCAGCAGCGACTCGCGGTCCAGCGCGGTGCGGGTGAGCGTGAGCCGCGTCGTCGAGTCGAACACCTCGTCGGACTCGAGCGCGACCAGCCCGGAGCGCAGGCTGCTCTCGAGGGCTCCCACATAGCCCCGATGCAGCCGGCGGACGAGCACCATGGAGGCGAGCGTGGCGACCAGCGCGAGCAACCAGAGCCAGCGGTCCGAGAGGAGCGACTGGGCTGCAAGCAGCATCACGACACCGGCGCCTGTCAGCGCTCCGAGCTTGTCGGCGACGATGTCGACGAGCGCCTTGCTGCCGCGTTTCAGCCGCGGAGGCAGCGGCGTGTAGAAGAGCTCATAGCCTGAGCGGAACAGCGAGTCGCGCAGTGCGCTGCCGAGGCCGCGTGCGACCATGGCGCCCGCCAGGGAGGGATACGCGAGGCCGGCCGCGGAGGCGAGCGCCACGGCGGCGGGCTGGAGCGACACCGTGCCTGCGAGGCCCATCCGCTCCAGGGACGCGCGCGTCGCGGTGGCTTGCACGGCGAGCGTGATCAGAGCCGCGCATGCGTAGAAGAGGCTGAAGAAGCGCGCCAGCTCCGCGCCGTCCGTCAGCGCCCGAGCGGCGCCGACCTTCAAGATGTAGTCGAGCAGCACGTCGCCCACGGCCCCGAGCGCGACCAGCAGCGCGAGCTGACGCAGGTAGGGGAACTGGCGGATCGAGCGAAGGCGGCTGAGCACGCTGCCGACGGTCTCTGGAGCGTCGTGCTCCTCGTGCGCGGTCGCGGATCGGAGCGTGGCGACCGCGAAAGGCACCAGCAGGCTCGTCACCGAGAGCCCCAGCAGGAGGGCGTGAACGGGAAACGCGTGTGTCGCGGCCCAGGCCAATGCGCCGCCCACGACGCCGCCCAGGGACGCACCCGTTCCGATCCGGCCCATGACGCGGCGCGCGGTGTGCGGGTCGAAGCGCTCGTTGACGAGCGACCAGAACGCCGACAGCAAGCCGGGAGCGAGGAGCGCCAGTTGGACGTAGAGGGCGGCCGCCACCAGGCGAGGCCGATCGTCCGCGAGCGCCCACTCGCCCGCGAGCAGCAGCCCCTGCAGCGTCAGCGCGCCGGTCAGCACCGTGGCGGGTGGACGCCGGGCCAGGGCGCCGGCGAAGACGAGGGCGCCGCACACGGAGACGAGCGCCGCCGCGAGGATCATTCCAGGCAAGGACGATACGGAGTACGCGGAGAGGAAGAGCGCGTCGCGAAGCGCGCGCCCCGCCACCTGCTGGGCGATCAGCAGGCCGCCGACGAGCGCCGCGGCGGCGACGGCGGCTCGTTCGGAGGCTGGCCCGTCGAGCTTACGCACCGAATTGTCGCAAGTGGTGGTCCATGTGGAGGTAGCCCCAGCGCAGCCACGCCGCGTTCGAGAGCCGGCCCAGCGTGGGATGCAGGCTCCGGACGGGCTTCTCCCCGGCTGCCGTGAACAGTTCCATCAGCGTCTCGAGCTGCGCGACGTCGGCCGCGAACTCGGACGGGCACGTGCCTCCCTGCTCCTGGTCGATCTCCGGGCTCGTCGGAATCCCGGGCGGCCAGCGCAGGGGCAGGTAGAGGGCGATCCACTTGACGAGCGTCCTGTGCACCAGACCGCCCGAGCATCGGACGGGTTTCTGCCCGTCGGCCATGCGGAAGGAGTCGCTCACGTGGCACACCATCTGATGCGCCGACATGCGTCCCCAGCGGCGAACGCTCTCGGGGCGCACGTCCTTCAAGCGTCGCAGGATCTCCGCCTTGTCGCTCGGCCGGGCCAGGGTCTTCACGCGGCTACGGGGAATCCTAGCGCGTTCGGCGCCGCACCGTTTTTTTCACCCCGACGTCGAACGATCTTCATGGCCGGCCGTTCCCTGTCGTGACGCGACGTGACATAGTCGACTGATGAAGATGACCGATCTCTTCCTGGCCCAGCTGGAGCGTGAGGTCGGAGGCACGCGCCGAGCCCTGGAGCGCGTACCCGAGGGAAAGCCCGACTGGAAACCCCACGAGAAGTCGATGCCGCTCGGCTACCTGTCGACGCTCGTCGCGACGATGCCGTCGTGGATCGCGATGGCGATCCTCCAGGACCAGCTCGACCTGAACCCTCCCGGTGGGGGCGGGTACCAGCCACCGGCCACGGACACGAACGCCAAGCTGCTCCAGGCATTCGACGCTTCCGTCGTCAAGGGCCGCGAGGCCCTTCGCGGCACGCGCGACGAGCACTTGATGACGCCGTGGCGCCTGCTCGTGGCCGGACGCGTCGTGCTGGAGGACCCGAGGCACGTCGTCGTGGCCGACACGTTCACGCACCTGGCTCATCACCGCGGCCAGCTGACCGTGTACCTCCGCCTCAACGGCGTCCCGGTGCCCGCGATCTACGGGCCGAGCGCGGACGACGGGCGCTTCTGACGATCGGCTACTTAGCGGGCTGCACGTCCGCCGACCAGCTCTCCTCGCCCCACGCCAGCTTGAGGGTCGCACCCTGGCCCGCCGGCGTGAAGCCGATCGTGAACTGATCGACTGGGGACGCGCTGCTCTCCTTCCGCAGCGGCGCGCGGAGTACTTCCTTGTCGCCGACGTTCTTGGCATAGCCGTCCAGGCGCGGCCAGGGCTCGTTTGCAAGGTTCGCGGGAGCCTTGGCGAAGATCTTGACGAGCGGGATGCCCAGGTCCGAGTTGACCAGCAGCGAGCGCGAGCCGTCGGCGTCGAAGTGCACGTAGAGCGAGTATTTTCCGGCCGCGAGTTTCTTGCCGCCGATCTGGACGTCGCCCTCGCTCGTCAGCGTGGTCACCTGGTTCTCGCCCGCACGCCAGACACGGTCCTCGGGGAGCTGCTTGACCAGCTCCGCGACGCTGCGGCCCTTCAGGACCGGCCGTCCGTAGTCGATGCTGACCTTGCGGCCGCCGATCGTGGCCGATGCGGCTCCGCGGTCCGCGGCGCTCACCCCGAACGCGACGAGGGCTGCTGCCGACACCAATCCGATTCGAAAGCGCATGCTCATGACTCCTGGCCCCCGGTCCCGAGTACAACGGGTTGAAAGCACACCTCCGCGCGTGCTTGCTGCTATCCCCCTACGAAGCCCGGACCACGAGGGTTCCCCCTCGGCGGTCCCTGGCGGCGAGCGCCGACCGCCCGTGCTAGCATTCCCGGGCTCGCGGACGACCAGGAGGACGCTGCATGAAGAAGCCTCGGGGCATTTCAGTCGGACGGGAGATCAAGGCGGTTCGACGCTCGCTGTCGGCCATCGCCGGCGCTATCGAGCGCCTGGCCCGAGCGGCGAGCACCACGGCGCGCGGAGGCGTCCGCGGCCGCAAGCTCAAGCTCTCGACCGCGCGCCGCGCCGCCCTCAAGCTCCAGGGCCAGTACATGGGCTATCTGCGCAACCTGGCGCCCAATAAGAAGGCCCGCGTCAAGGTCTCGCGCGCGACCAAAGGGATCCGGTCCGCAATCGCACTCGCGAAGCGCCTCGCCAAGGGGTGACCCATGGCACCGCCGTCGTTCTCGCGGCGCCAGCAGTTCGTGCTTGACTTTCGTCTTTTGTTCGCCTACCTTCCGCTCCGGGGTCAAGGAGACTGACATGACCAACCTCGAGTTCTGTATCGCTCGGCGCAAGGCCGAGATACCGACGTTCGTGCGTGTTCTGAAGGCCATCCCCGCCGGAAAGCTCGACTATCGGCCCGAGCCCAAGGCCCGTACGGCCGGGGAGCTCGCCTGGCTCCTCGCCTCGGAGGAGGCTGCGCTCGCGACCCTGTTGGACACGGGCTCGGTGCAGTGGAAGGAAGGCAAGCCGCCCGCCAGCGCCGAGGAGATCGTGGCCGCGTTCGAGCGCAGCGCAGCGGCGGTCGACGACAGGCTGAGCCGTCTCGACGCCTCGGGCTGGGAGAAGAAGGGCCGCTTCCTCATGGAGGGCGCGCCGGCCTGGGAGGACACGATCGGGCAGTTCGTGTGGGGCTTCTTTTTCGACGCGGTGCACCATCGTGGGCAGCTCACCACCTACCTGCGTCCGATGGGCGGCAAGGTCCCCTCGATCTACGGGCCGTCCGCCGACGACCCGGGGCAGTAGCGGACCCGTCCGAAGAATCGGCGACGCGCTAGACTCGAGACTTCGACTAGGAGGCGCGCATGCTGATCCATGTTCTCCTGACACTGGCGCTGGCGGGGATGCCCGTCGAGACCCTCGATCAGGAGAGCCCGCCGACCCCGACGGAACGCCCGCCCGCCCCGCCCGCCGAGGGCCTCCCGCCCGATGCGGACGGAGCCAAGACGGCGCTCGAAAAGTCGCCTCGCCACGGCGAGTGGATCGACGTCAAGGCTCGCGACGGCGCCGTGCTGAGGACCTGGGTCGTCTACCCCGAGCGGAAGGACAAGGCGCCGGTCGTGATCGTCATCCACGAGATCTTCGGCGCGAGCGACTGGATCCGCGCCGTGGCGGATCGCCTCGGGGCCGACGGCTTCATCGCCGTCGTGCCCGACCTGGTGTCGGGCAAGGGCCCGGGCGGCGGTGGCAGCGACTCCGTCGCGAGCAGCGACGACGTCGTGAAGCTGGTGCGGGGGCTCTCCGAGGACGAGGCCCTCGAGCGGCTGCACGCCGTGCGCGACTGGGCGCTGAAGCTCCCCGCCGCCAGCGGCAAGAGCGCGACGCTGGGCTTCTGCTGGGGCGGCGCGCGCAGCTTCGCCTACGCGGCGGCTCAGCCCGACCTCGACGCCGCGGTCGTCTACTACGGTGCGGCGCCCTCCGATGCGCAGGCGTTCGGGCGCATCCGGGCGGCGGTCCTGGGCCTGTACGGAGGCGACGATGCGCGAGTCAATACCACCATCGCTCCGGCCGAAGCCGAGATGAAGAGGCTGGGCAAGAGCTACGAAGCCGTCATCTACGACGGCGCAGGACACGGCTTCCTGCGCCAGCAGCAGGGCCGCGAGGGCGCGAACCTCAAGGCGACACAGCAGGCCTGGCCGCGGACGATCGCGTTCCTGCGTGAGCGCCTGCGCTGAACGGATCAGTCGACCTTATCGATCAGGGACTCGACCACGGAGAACCACCCTTCCAACTCGGTCGCGGTCGGCGCAAGCTCGTAGGCATGGTGGTGGCACGAACGGCTGAGGGCCGACCAGGCGTGGCCGGCGCGGCCCGCGAGGTCCGCGTCTCCGAGGTACGTGCGCAAGAAGATGAGTTGAACCCTCATCGGGCAGGCCTGGTGATCGAGCGCGCGGCGCTCCCACAGCCGCTGCACCGTGGCCTCCATGGCGCGGCACCCGAGCAACGCCGAAGCCCGGGGCCAGAGGCCCGCCGTCTCGGAGTCCTCCCGAGCGAGCAGGCTGCGCGCCATCCCCAATACGGCGCGTGGGCTCTCTTCGCCTTTCCTCAACTCAGGCCCCGGAACCAGGCGGTGAGCCTGCTGGACAGCCGGACGACGTCGACCGCCTCGTTCGGCGCGATCTCGGCGTTCTCGGCGACGCGCCGGAAGGTCTCGGCCAGCGGCGCGCCCGCCTCGCCCTTGAGGCGCTTGAGCACCTCCCCGGAGCGCCCGACGTCGTCGTAGAGCGCGAGAGCGGCGGCCCGTGTCAGATCCGTCGCCTCGCTCAGGCTTCGTTCCACCTCCGCGTGGGCTTCCCCTCGCGTCAGCCGGCGGCGCCTGACCACTTCCATGCAGACGGCCTCGAGGGCGAGCCGGCACAACCCCGGCACGACGTGGGCGGCGGAGGACGCGAGGGAGGCGGCCGCAGAGGGAAGCCCGACAGTGCCGGCCACGGCGAGGGCATCCTCCAGGTAGCGGCCCACGGGATCGAGGGACCGGCGCAGCTCGACCACCGATCCTTCGCGCCGCGTCACCTCGAGGATCTCTGCCGCGATGTCGAGCCGGCGCACCGCCTCCGGCAGGCGGTCGTCGTGGGTGAAGACGACGACCTGGCGGTCCTTGGACGCGCTCTCGAGAACGCGCGCGAGGCCGTCGACCCGGGCCGGGTCCATGGACTGGACGGGGTCGTCGATGACGATGAACCGGAACGGACTCTCCGGCAGCGTGGCGCGGGGGACAAAGAGGCTCAGCGCGAGAGAGTGCAGCTCGCCCTGGCTCATCACGCCCAGGGCGGCGCCCGCGACGCCGTCGACGGTGACGTCGAGCATGACGCGGCGGCGCGTACCGTCTCCGGTGAGCTGGATCCGGCCCAGCTCGACGTGGCTCTGTTGGCGGAGCCGCTCCCAGATGCCGGCCGCCTTCTCCGCGATCGGACCGAAACGATCGTCGCGCATCCCCGCCGCCGCCTTCTTCAGCCACGCCTCTGCGGGCTTGAGGAGCTCGAGGTCCCCGGCGCGCCGCACAGCGTCCTGCGCGGCCGCCAGCCAGCTCCCGACCTCGGGTGTGACCGGACGCCAGGCGTCGTCCTTGCGGTCGAGCTCGGTCTGCGCGGCGTCCCGCAGCCGAACGACAGCTTCGCGCAAGGGTCCGCTCGCGGTCTCCACGTGCCTGGCAAGCTCCTCGAGGTCCTCGATCGCTTTGGCCTGCACCCAGACGCCGAGCGCTTCGACAAGCTGGCTCAGGTCCAGCCCCACCTCGGTCGCGTGCTTGAGCGACTCGCCCTTGAGGATGGCCAGGTCCTCCCATCGCTGGCGCGCGGCCTCCGCGCGCTCATGGGCGGCGTCGGCCTCGCGCGCCGCCTCTCGAAGGCGGGTCAACGCCGTGCGCTGGCGCTTGTTCCACGCGCGATCCAGGGCATGCTCGCGGCCGCAAACCGGGCAGTCGCCGTCGCCGTGCGCGTCGTGGAAGGCGACGGCCGCTTCGAGGAGCTTCGCGGCGTCGCGAGAGCGCGCCGCGGCCGTCCGGTTGGCGGACTTGAGCGCACCGGCCGCCTGCCGCATCTCATTCGCGGCGTCGGCCACCGCAGCGGGATCGGGCGGCTCGAGGCCCGCGATCCCGCGCAGCACTTCGGTCTCTGCGGTGCCGGTTCCCAAAGAGCCGGTGCCGCCGAGGATCGACTCCACGGCGTCGAGGTCCCACCTCTTGCCCTCGATCGCGGCCACCACGTCTCGCGCTCGGGCGTCGTCGACGTCACGGACTCGCACGACGAGCCGATCCCGCGCTTCCGTCGCGTCCTTGAGCGCCTTCTCTCGGGACTTGCGGGCCTCCTGAAGCGCGCCTTGGGCTTCCAGGAGGCTCTCGAGACCGAGGATGGAGGACAGCGCGTCGTAGAGCTTCGAAGGCCCTTCGTCGAGCAGCGAGCCCAGCTCGTTGTAGGAGAGGAACGGGCGATGCGTGCGCAGCGCGGACGTCCAGCCGAGCGAGTCCACGTCGGCGCTCGGGCCGGTGGCACCATCGACCGCGAGCTCGGCGAGCTCGAAGGCCGCGCCGTCCGCCCAGCGGCGCGAGACGACACGCGGCCGCGGCTCGCCCTCCACGAGAAACGTCGCGGTCAGAAGCGCAGTCGGATGATGCAGGTTCCGCCAGCCGTCGCGCCAGACCGCGGCGCGGTCCTTCCAGCGGAGGCTCTCGCCGGTCAGGAGCACCTCGAGCGCCTCTGCGAAGCTCGACTTGCCGGAGCCGTTGCGCCCGACGACCAGGATCAGGCCGGGGCCCGGCGTCACCTCCAGCGTCCGAGCCGGGCCGATGCCGCGGAAACCCTCGACGGAGACCGAGCGCAGGAAGGCGCCGGTGGGCGCCGCTGCCGCGTGCAGCTCGACCGGTCGGGGCGACGCGGAGCCACCCTTCAGCTGCGCCTCGAGGCCTTCGCGACCTTCCAGGGCGGCGAGGACGAGAGCGCCCCACCGCTCCTCGAGGGCGCCGTCCGCCTCGAGCCGGCTCACCACGATTCGACGCAGGCCGGGATCCATCGGGCTAGTGTAGTGCGATCGACAGCAGCGTCCCGTTGCTAGAAGACGGCGCCGCCTGCAGAACGGTTCCGTACCCGATCAGGGAACCTGCCAGTCGCGCTCCCAGCGGTGCTCGCGCAGCGCGGCCAGCTCCGTCTCGGTCAGGCGCGGCGCGTCGCTTGCGGCCAGGTTCGCGTCGACGTGGCTGGGCCGGCGCATGCCGGGGATCGTGGTCGACACCGCCGGGTGATGCAGGATGAACCGCAGGGCCAGGTCCGACAGCGTGCCGCCGGCGGGCACCAGCGGCCTCAGCTGCTCGACGCGCGTGAGCGTGGTCTCCAGATGGGCAGGAGTGAAATAGAGGTTGCGCCAGTCGCCCTCGGGCCAGCGATCGTCGACGCTCAGGGCACCGGTCAGGCTCCCTTCGTCGAACGGAACGCGCGCGATCAAGGCGATGTCCGCGCGTTCGCAGGCGGGAAACAGCTCGTCCTCGGGGGCCTGGTCGAAGACGTTGTAGACCACCTGCACGGAGTCCACGAGCCCGGAGTCGAGGGCCTTGAACACGTTGGTCGGCTCCCAGCGGTTGACGCTCATCCCGAAGCCCTCGATGACGCCGTCGCGCTTCAGGCTCTCGACGGCCCGCCGCCAGCCGTCGTCCTCCGCCCAGGCGTCGCTCCACACGTGGAACTGCTGCAGGTCGATCCGCTCGACACCGAGGTTCTTTCGGCTGCGCTCCGTCATCTCGACGACGTACTCGTACGGAAACACGTCGCAGGCGGGCGTCGAGGCCCGGCCCGGCCAGCGGCGGTTCTTGGGCGGCACCTTCGTCGCGACGTGGAGCCGACTCCCGGGATGCCGACGCAGCGTCTCGGCGAGCAGCTGCTCGCTCTTGCCGTCGCCGTACGCGAAGGCCGTGTCGAAGAAGTTGCAGCCGCGCTCCACCGCGCGATCGAGCGCCGAGAGCGACTGGGCATCGTCCGAGCCCGTCCAGCCCCCCATCCCCCACATCCCGTAGCCGATCTCCGAGACCTGCCAGCCGAGCCGTCCGAAGCGTCGATAGCGCACGCCCAGATGTTGACCCACACCTCGGCGGGCGTCCACAGGGTCAAGGGAGGACGAGCATGGCGAGCGTGGCCACGGCCAGGCCCGCAAAGGCGGGACCCAGGCGGCGGAGCAAGACCGAGCCGCCGACCACCGCCACGATGCTCGCTTTCAAGGTCAGGTTCGAGAGCGTGGCGAGCAGCCAGGCTCCGGAAGCCGTCTCGGCCGGAACGATTCCCTTCTTGCGCATCCCGGCCATCGCCACGGTCACCGAGTCGACGTCCAGCAGGCCGCCGAGCGCTCCGGTCGCCCACAGGCCACGCGTCCCCAGCGACTCCTGAGCCAGCCGCGCGATCAGCACGATCGCGGCGAACAGGATCGCGAGCCCGAAGGCCCGGCCGAGCTCTACGGGGTTCTTGAGAGTCGTGTCTCCCGGGGGCTCGAGCGCCGCGCGCCGATACAGAAGAGCCACGAGCACGAGGCCGAGGACGAAGAGCGCCAGCACGCGCATCGCCAGATACAGTGCGAGCTCCACATCGAAGAGCGCGAACAGGAACAGGCAGCGTGGATAGAGCATCGTCGAGGCGAGCAGGATGCCGACGGCGATCGGGCGGGCCAGGTCGGGTGACTCGCGGGCACGCGCCGCGAAGCCCAGCGTGACCGCGGTCGAGCTGACCAGGCCGCCCAGCGCGCCCGCGAGGGCCCAACCGGCGCGGGCTCCCAGGAACCGGACCAGCAGATAGCCGACCAGGCTGACGCCGCACAGCGTCACGACCACCCAGCCGACATGGCGCGGCACGATTGCCTGCCAGGGATCGATGGCCGTCGTCGGAAGCAGCGGCAGGAGGACGACGGCCACGACCGCGAACTTCAGGATCGAGAGGATCTCCTCCTGGCTGATGGCACCGGCGACGCGGTGCAGCGGAGCCTTCAACGTCAGCAGGAGGGCGACCACCACGGCCGCTGCGGCGGCCACGACGGCGTGCCCGGACTGGACCACGGCCCCGATCACCGGCGCGAGGATCGCGAGCGCCTCGGTCGTCGCGCCGCCCTGCCGCGGGGCGGTGCGAGCGTGGGACACGACCGCCAGGGCCGCGATCCCGAGGACCGTCGCCGCGACTGCGAACGGCGCGCCCGAGAGGCCGGCGAGGTAGCCCGCGAGGGTCAGCATCGGGAAGGTGCGGATGCC